>JAUZOE010000019.1 GCA_030706605.1 Bacteroidota bacterium | reverse complement strand
TATCAGCAGGCTTGGTGGATGGAAAGGTTATGTCTCTCAAAGATGCGCTGGCTTAATTACCATCAGAAACGGGTTAGAAAAATTTTATCTCATCTATGAAGGATGGATGATAGCTAAAGATGTGGGTACACGGTAGGTTTGTAATGGGGACTATTCTATTTTTCTTCCTGCTCCGATAAGTTGTAATCAAAATGCACAACAATTTTACCGGGTAAAAACTAGATACTTTACCAAACATCAATCTGTAAAAGTTGACTAGAAATTAAAAGACATTCAAATACATCTAGCAATCTTGGAAACCAAATAATTGATAGTATTTTTATCCCACAAGAAATAGAAGACAGATCAAGATAAACAGAACATGGAATTATTAAATGTATCAGCAATAAGTAAAGAAAAAAACGGTAAAGAGGTATTAAAAGATATCAATTTTATCATACCACCTTTGCTTAAGACTGGCATAGTGGGAGAAACAGGTTCGGGCAAAACCACACTGCTTAAAATAATAGCCGGGTTGATACAACCTTCCGAAGGCAATATTTTTTTTGAAAATAAAAGAGTAGAGGGACCTGATGAAAAGCTACTTCCGGGCCATAAGAATATTGTTTATGTGTCACAACAATTTGAATTGCGCAATAATTATTCTGTAGCAGAAGAACTTGATTATACTAACCAGCTTACAAGTGAAGAGGCTCATAATATATATGAAATTTGCAGAATCAGCCATTTATTAGACCGTAAAACAGACCAGTTATCTGGAGGGGAAAGACAACGCATAGTTACCGCAAGAGCATTAATAACGGCTCCAAAATTATTATTGCTGGATGAACCTTTCAGTAATCTTGACTCAGGGCACAAGCAATTGATGAAAACTATCATAAATGATATAGATGAAAGGCTAAAAATAACCTGTATACTTATCTCACACGATCCACTGGATATACTTTCATGGGCAGACAAAATCATTGTAATACAAAATGGAAAAATAGTGCAGCAAGGCTCAGCAAAAGATTTATACTACAGACCTGTAAATGCCTACACTGCCGGCCTCTTTGGCGAATACAATTTAATAGATACAATACTTGCAAAGGCATTTTCTGTTTTGCCTGGTATGCAATTCGATGGTAATACTTTTCTTTTAAGACCTGAGCATCTAAGAATTGTAACTAATGAAACAGAAGGGATAAAAGGCATCATAACCAAAGTTCATTTTTTTGGCAGTTACTACCTTGTAGAGATAGCACTTGCAGAAAACTCCCTTACAGTGAAAACATCTGCAGACGATTTATCAGCAGGCGACATCATATTTGTATCAGTTGACCCGAATTCTGCCTGGCATATTAATTGAGTACATTCCCGCAAATAAGTACTTGCTAGATTTCTTGAAAAATGGAGTCTATATTTACCTACCAACTACTTGTAAAGAAAAGTATTTTATTTTTCTTTATTTTAAAACTATTATCAACTGATTAATTTCTTATCACCGAACCCAGGTTCATAGTATTTTTTCAAGAAAAGAGTTTACATGAATAATCTTGCCTGAAAAAAATAGTTCTGATCAAATTTCCCCTGAATCAAATAATTCTTTTCTTAACTCTTTAGCGGTTTTGGTACTTCCATCATGGCTCCAGCCCGGAGGCATGATTAAATATTTGAGCTTTGTAGAAAAAGGAATTTTTTTATGAAGGTCTGAAGATATATTTTTCCATTCATGAAAAATAATATTGGTAAGATGATAAGGATTGTCCAGTTGCTTGGTAAGTCCGTACTTTACCGGATCTGTTTCAACTTCTTCCTGGAAGGTCCCAAATAATCTATCCCATATGATCAAAACCATTCCCATATTTCTATCTAAGTAACGAATATTACTTGCATGGTGAACCCGATGATGTGATGGACTTACAAATACAGTTTCAAACCAGCGAGGCATCCTGTTGATAAACTGAGTATGAACCAAAATTCCATATATCTGCGTTAAAGAATACATAAACACAATGTCAATAGGCCTAAAACCAATCAGCACGAGAGGACTAAAATAAATAAATCTGTACAACGGTTGTAGAACAGATGAGCGAAAACCCGTTGTCAAATTAAATTCCTCCGAGGAATGATGCGTAACATGCACTGCCCAAAATAAACGGCAAAAATGATCAATACGATGTTCAAAATAAAAAACCAGGTCTTCTGAAATAAAAAGTAATACCCAATACAAGACGGTATTAAAAGAAAAATCAACAAAATGAAATCTGAACATTAGAGTGAGAATCACGACATAAACAGCACGAAATAAAAGATCGATACCTCCATTGAGGATAGATAGGTATATATTCATTAAGGTTCCCTTTAAGGAATAGTATTTCTTAAAATGAAGATGGCTTAATATGATCTCAAAACCAATAACAATTAAATATACTGGTGTTGCTATTAAAATAAGTAATTGTTCATTTAGCATTTCATTTTGTATTTAAACGGACATGATTTCCTTTTCTTTTGCCTCAAGATGCCTGTCTACCAAAGTGATGTAATTATTGGTAATATCCTGAATTTCGCTTTCACCATCTTTGGCAGCATCTTCACTTAATCCATCTTTTTGTAATTTTTTAATGTGTTCAATAGCATCCCGACGAATATTCCTGATAGCTATTTTTGCATGCTCACCTTCAGCACTACTTCGTTTTACCAATTCTTTTCTTCTTTCTTCAGTAAGCGGCGGTAAAAATAACCGGATGATATTACCATCATTTTGAGGATTAACCCCTATGTTAGAGGCAATAATTGCTCTTTCAATTGGCTGGAGCATATTTTTTTCCCAGGGCTGAATGGTAAGTGTTCTTGCATCCATAACGCTTAAATTACCTACTTGGCTGATAGGTGTCGGATTTCCATAATAATCAACTACAATGCCATCAAGCATAGCAGGATTGGCTTTACCAGCACGGATTTTTACCAATTCTGTTTCAAAATAGTCCATTGCTTTTTTCATAGAAACAGGCGTTCCTTCTAATACTTGTGCTAAATCTTCTGTCATCATTTGTAATTTTTTAAATATAATTCACTATACCAACAATGGCATTTTAAAAAGTCTACAAATTTAGTAAAACGGGTTGATAAAAAAATGAAAGGGATTAGTCCTGCTCAATAGTTTCACCAGCAAGGGTAAATATTTTGTGGGACTTTATAATGCTTTCTTCATGGGCATCCCCATTAGTAGCCGCTATTTTAGATTTCGGACGGCTGTAATAAACAATGCTTACACCTATAATGGAAACAAAAGAAAGGGAAAGAATTACCATAGTTGTTCCGGAAAACCGCAACAAATAAGCAAACACAATGAATAATATATTAGCAAATAGACAAGTGATTGAAATCATTTTATGGCTTAACCCCAATTCAAGTAAAAAATGATGAATATGGTTCCTATCAGGACTAAAAGGAGACCGGCGGCTTAAAATACGAAGGCTCACTACCCGAAGCGTATCAAAAAGAGGAACAATTAAAATGGCAAAACCTATAGCCGGAGCAGATTGCAAAGGGACCCCCAATTCAGGATTAGCCGCTACTGAAATAAATTTGATTACAAAAATTGAGTTTAAAAGTCCAATGAGTAAAGACCCGGTATCACCCATAAAAATTTTGGCAGGATGAAAATTATAAATCAAAAAAGCTACCAGACTTCCTGTAAGGGCAAAAGCCATTACGGAATATAATATCTGGCTGGTATAGAAAAAATAAATTCCAAAAATAACTGAGGTAAGTAACCCCAGGCTGCCAGCCAGTCCATCTACCCCATCAATTAAATTGAAAGAATTAGTAATAACAACAATGGTGAATAAGGTAAGTAAAATACTAAAAGTATTGGGAAGTTCATAGACTCCCAGAAAACCATACATATTGGTTATTTGTATCCCACCAAATTTTATAATGATGCCTGCCGCTAAAAGTTGACCAATAAATTTCTTGGTGGCTGAAAGAACTAAAATATCATCTTTTATCCCAAGAAAAAAAATCACCAATACCGCCACCATAAAATATTGAAGCACAGAAGTCATATTAGGTGGCACACCCATTAATGTAGCAATAATAAATCCAGCAAATATTCCAAGTCCACCTAAAGTAGGAGTTACAACTTTATGAACTTTTCTCTCATCTGGTTCATCGAAAAGCTTCTTGTTTTTGGCAACAATAATTATTACGGGAATAGAAAAAAAAGTAACTATAAACGCCAAAATTCCGCTAAATAAAATATTTTCCATGCGTCAGTATTATAATAAATAAACCTTTTGCAAAAATATATTTTTGTTTAAAGTTAAATTATATTTTTATTAATGTAAATACTATTCACCAAGTATTTAATTCTTTTAAAATCAAGCTTTTTATATTCATTATTTTCTAAGGAACAATATTCCAATAGAATAACGTAATGAATTCCTAACTTATTTCATTGCTTTAATATTTCTGCTGTATTATTCTAATATTTTTTCATCCACACTCCCTGCAACAACTGATGCGCCAAGTTTTTTCATAGGGTTTTTACGATTCTCATCGTACAATCTCTTAGTATTTAATATATCTATAGCTCCAAAAATTGCTGCCCTAAAAGATGATGGGTCTGCTTTATTTTTCCCAGATATATCAAAAGCTGTTCCATGATCGGGACTTGTACGGATAAATTTTAATCCTGCCGTAAAATTGATGCCATCACTTTGGGAAAGAGATTTGAAAGGAATCAATCCCTGGTCATGATACATCGCGAGAACTGCATCAAAACGAGTCTGCAATCCACGAGCAAAAAAAGCATCTGCACTAAACGGACCCGTTACTAACATATTATGTTGCTTGGCTTCTTTGATGGCAGGTTTTATAATCTCTTCTTCTTCAGTTCCAAGTAGTCCGTCATCCCCTGCATGAGGGTTCAAAGCAAGCACACCAATCTTTGGATTATCTATATTAAAATCTCTTTTTAGAGAAGAATGCAAAATAGTTAGTTTACTCAAAATACTTTCCCGGCTGATATGACTAGTAATATCTTTTACCGGTAAATGTTCTGTAACTAATCCCACTCTAAAATCACCGGCAGTGAGCAACATCAAAACATCTTTTGCATCAAAAAAAGCTTTTAGAAAAGGGGTGTGTCCTGTAAAAGGGAATTCGTTGCTATACACATTCTTTTTATGCAAAGGCGCAGTTATCATTGCATCTATATGGCCATCTTTTAATGCTTGCGTTGCTATTTCAAGACTTATTACTGCATATTTTCCACCTGTTTCATTTAATTCCCCAGGCGTAATAACAATTTCTTCTTCCCAACAATTAAAAATATTTACCTGCCGTGGATTAATTTTATTAAAATCCTTAATATTGGAAAAACTAAAATTGATTTCAGGAATACTTTTTCTATAAAAATTAATTACCTTATTGCTGGTAAAGACAATCGGAATACAGAAATCAAGTATCCTATTATCTGAAAGTGATTTAATAATAAGTTCGGGGCCTATACCATTGATATCGCCGCAACTAAACCCAATTACAGGCTTTTTATCTGTGATTATATTACTCAAAGGATTATAGTTAACATAGACATGCAAGTTAGTAAATAATGATTTCCCAGCAATATTCTATTCATTTTAGAGATATTAAATATGATGAAATTATTACAATTTATTGGTCCCAACATAATTCTCTACTGGCATACGATTAGAAATACTTCTGGCAAGTGTCATTTCATCCGCATATTCCAATTCACCACCAAATGCTATGCCACGGGAAATAGTAGTAATTTTTACCGGGTGATCTTTTAATTTTTTACTTATATAATATATAGTAGTATCACCCTGAATATTGGGGCTTAAAGCAAAAATCAATTCACCTGTTTTTTCCTCTGCTACCCGTTTTGTAAGGGAATTAATTTCCAACTGATCGGGCCCAATGCCATCGAGCGGGGAAATAATTCCTCCTAAAACATGATAAAGCCCATTATATTGTTGAGTACTTTCGATGGCAATAACATCACGAATATTCTCAACTACACATATCATATGTTGTTTGCGGCTTCTATCTGAACAAATATTGCAAAGAAGTTTATCAGAAATATTATGACAATGACTACAGAAGTGAATTTCACGTCTCAATTTCAAAATTGAATTGCTGAATATTTCAACTTGCTCTACATCTTTTTTTAAAAGGTGAAGCACAAGCCTTAAGGCTGTCTTTTTACCAATGCCCGGTAACTTTGCAAATTCGTTTACCGCATTTTCCAAGAGTGAAGAAGAAAAAATCATGAAGCAAAGATAAAGTCCGATTTTAGATTTATTGCGCCTTCGCGCTTTTCTCTTTTATTAAAGGATAATATCTCTCTCATTTTCCCAATCTGCTTTTAAATTCAATTTCTGTGTAATACTATAAACTTTCTCGGGTTGCTTTTTCAGATGATAATTTCCAGGATCCCAGATTCCATTTTGGTTGCTGTCATCAAGAATTCTCAGATCATAGTCACCCGGCGGAAAGAGCCTTTGACTCCAGGTGGCAGAGGTTATAGGAAAAGAACTGATTACTTCATTGTTAACGATAAATTGCAACACCGGGTGCTGGAATTTATCAAGGTTTTTAAAATTAATTTTAATACTTCCATATTCATTTTCACTTTTTGTCTTAAATTTTACTGTATCAGATTTAAGTAATGCAATTCCTGAAGTATCTGTAGCAAAATCTTTTTCTACCAATAACCGATAATCCAGAGCTGGCTCCCATTTATTATTGACAATAACTTCTTTATGCGAAGTATCAATTGTTACCATGGCCGATGCAACTGGCTTGAAAAGCGTATCGGTTAATTTTATTTTTAAACTATCAAAACCCTTTAACGCATTACTGAATTCTAGTGTGAGTGGACTTAGCAAGTCTTGTGTCCCTTTTTTAATAGATGTAGCATAGGTTAATTTTTTCTCCGATGTAGTCTTTTTCTCTGAAGCAGATTTTGGGCCGGTTTTTGCTTCTGCATAAGCAAATAAATTGATTGGAGTTATATCATTTGAAATTTTAATTGCGCTATCTGCAAATGCAAAAATTTGTGTCGGGT
The DNA here is from genome assembly GCA_030706605.1 of Bacteroidota bacterium. GTDB lineage: Bacteria > Bacteroidota > Bacteroidia > Chitinophagales > Chitinophagaceae > Ginsengibacter. The sequence goes on along the minus strand of JAUZOE010000019.1, from coordinate 63,572 downwards.
CATTATATTTTTTTTGCCCGCTTTCATCTTTCAAAGCAAAAACATTATAGGTGCCTGCAGCCAGGTGTTGAAATTGAAAATCTCCCTTTTTATTTACCCTCGCTATATAAACCGGCTTCTCTTTATAGACTGCAGAATCATCAAGATTTTTATATAAAAAAACCAACAATGTGGTATCCGGTTTACCTGTTTCAGCCAATATTACATTACCCCTAAACTGAAGAGAATCAATGTAGTCACCAGTCGAAAAAACATAATTAAATTCACGGAAAGGATTGCTTTCATTTAAATCTTGTATTGAATTTCCCAATTGAATATTATAAGTAGTATTAGGCTGTAATGTATCACGCAGTTTTATAGTAACCGTTTTTAATTTAAAATCCACGTTAGGCATAATTTTAGGAGTAGGCGCTACCAATAAATAGTCTTGCAGACTTTTAAGTTGTATATACTCATCGAAAGTCAAAACAATACGATTTCCTTTAAAGTGAATAGTGCCATTAGGAGGATCGGAATTTAATAATACCGGCGGGATGGTATCTTTTGGACCACCCAGTGGCATTCCTATCTGTGCACAACTGCTTCCAGTAACAGAAAGAATGTAAACAAAAGCCATTGCTACAAGGAATAGTATTGTATTACGTATATTCATTTTAGAAAAAAAGCAAACATAATTGCTTTGCATGGAAATTGGTTTTTCTTCTTCCTAAATTAATTTTAAATCTCCTGTTCTTCTTCTTCTAAAATATCATGCAGGGCTATTTCCAGTTTATTGCTTTTCACAAAATTGCACCAGTGGCATTCTTCTTTTCCGCAGCCGGTATAAAAATCATGCGACTGAATTTTATTCCAAACAGTTGTAAGTTGTTGCTTTACGGTTTCAATATCTTCGGGCTCAATAAAAATTTTTCTTTTCTGATAACCCTTTATTTTATCGGGCTCCACAAAATCGAATTCTGTACTAACTACTTTCCATTCCTTGTTATCGATATTATCAATTAATATTTTATAAAATACCGCCTGCCGCCAATAATCTCCCCCATTGGGTTGTTTATCGTTTGGCGACTGAAGTTTTTCATTGGTGTATTTACTGTTCACATCGCCGGTTTTATAATCCACTACATTCACTTCTTTTCCATTAAATTCCATTTTATCTATTTTCCCTTTTAATGGAATTCCGTTGACCACTACATTTTTTATGTTCCTTTCTACTGCCACTATTTTATTCCAGGAATGGACATAATTATCATAATACTCTGAAAGTACTTTTTCCCCGTATTCCATTCTCCTGCCAAATGCTTCTTTGGTAAAATTTTCGCGATGCCGCACCATGTACCATTTAAAATATTCTATCATAACCTTTTTAGAAGGAAATCTTTGTTGTGGATCTTTTTGCATGTCTTCAAAAAGGCGCTGCAGGGCCAAATGCACAGCACTCCCAAATTCCAGGTTTTCTGATTTTCCGGAAGGAATACGGATCAGATTTTTATAATAAAAACCAAGCGGACAATCTAAATAATTATTGAGGGAAGTTACATTCATCACATATTTAACCAATAAACCGTTTATAAAATCTTCTTCAGATTTTTCAATTTCGGGTGCTTGTTTTATGTAATTCAACGCTTCATATTCCATGAGTTTTTCTTGAGGAAGCGCTATATGTTGAATCGCTATGTCATTAGCTTCAATAATCTCTGCGATGAACATAGAATGTTCGGCTTCTTTTCCATCCGGCTTAAATTTTATAAATGAAATTTGCAGATTTTTTTCAGCCCGGGTAAGCGCAACATAAAACAAGCGACGCAATTCTTCATCAGCATTCCCGGATGGTAAAGAAGAAAATAAAGTGTCAGGGAATTTATAACCATTAGTTTGCTTTCTTTTTTTCTCCCATAAATAAGCATTGATACCTGTAATAAAAACATGCTCAAATTCCAAACCCTTTGAGCCGTGCGCTGTTAACAGGTTTACCCCTTTTTCGCTTCCGGAAACCTGCACCATTGGTAATGAAAGGCCTTCTTTTTCCATAAGCTCAATTACAGAAACCAATTCCTGTAAATTAAGCATCGGGTTTCGTGCGGTTTCTTCTTTTATAAAATCAAAAAGTACTGTAAGAATTTGAAGCAACCTGATTTTTTCATTACTCCTCATTATATATGAAAGCACTCCGGCATCAGCAATAATTTTTTCAAAAAGTTGTTGCAGCGTAACATTAGAAACATCTGCAATCAACTGCTCTATCATTTTACTGAAATCTTTTAGCTCCGGATTGATTCCGGTATCGAAAAGATCTTTTGAAAATGCATTGGCTTTTTCGTATAATAATTTCCTAATGGAAGTAGCTTGTCCACTATATTTTTTACTATTTACCTCTACTGTAATTTTTGCAATTTCTATAGGTGGAATTTTATAAAAATCATAATGTAAAATCTCAAACAATAATTCATCACCTCCATATGGAATATCATGTTCGGCGGCGAGGTAACGTAAAATCTGAATAATTTTTCTTGCAAAAGGGTCTTCTAAAATATTGAGATTTCGCTTGGAAAATGCAGGTATATTTTTCAGGTTAAAATACTTCATGAGTTGTTCGCCATAGCTGTTCTCTTTATATATGATTGCGATTCTGCCTGGTTCCGTTCCCTGCTCAATAAGGCTTTCCACTTTATTGGTAATATCAGCCATCTCATCTTTTACCGTATTGTATTCTGTAATTAAAGGAAGTTCAGCAAGATTTTTTAAATTGATATTTGAAGAAACGAGGTCTTTGCTCAATCCTTCAAATTTATTAATCAATCTTTCCGCGTTTTTATCAATAAGCGATTTGGAAATATCAAGGATGGGCTTGGTAGAACGATAATTATTTACCAAAACAATTTTCAAAAGATCGTCATAACTATTGGCAAAATTTTCCATGTTTTCGATATTAGCTCCCTGGAAACGAAAAATACTTTGGTCGTCATCACCTACCACAAACACATTGGGTGATTCCCAAAAACTGATGAGCAGTCTTACAATTTCATTTTGTGTGCCGCTAGTATCCTGGTATTCATCTACCAATATGTATTGAAATCTTTCCTGGTATTTAGCCAGTACTTCTTTATTTTCTGTAAATACCCTGATCACCCAATTAATCATATCGTCAAAATCATAAAGATTGTTTTTCTTCATCAGTGCCTGGAAATGATCAAACTCATGTACTGCGGCACTTAATTTCTCCATCCGGCTTATTTCTTCAAAATAGGCTGGTTTAAATTCTCCTTTATTATAAGATCCTTTACGTGAATTTTTATATTTAAAATTTTCATCGTCTTTTATTTTTTCGAGGTAAACATTTATACTTTTGATTATTAATTCAGGAGTCCAGCCTTCGCGCTTCATGGCAGAAAAAAGGTGTTGCAGGTTTTTTATTTCATAATACACATCACCGCGATATCTTTTAAGAGGATTGTTTTTGGGCAGATCATCTATAAGTGATTTATACAATTGAATTTTTTCCAAATCAGAAATTGGATTGAGTGCCGTTTTTTCAAACAAGGATAAATTTTCCTGGATAATATCATTACAAAACCCATGAAAAGTATAGATGTTGACTTTATAAGAATCGGGGCCAATAAATTGAAGTAATCTTCTGCGCATGGCAAGAGCGCCTGCTTCGGTGTATGTGAGGCACAAAATATTTTGCGGAAGCACATCCGTTTCCAATAAAATTTTCCCAATACGCGCAGCAAGAATTTGAGTTTTACCTGTACCCGGACCCGCAATTACCATTACAGGCCCTTCAATGGTATCAACAGCCTGCTTCTGTTTTTCATTCAATTTTTGGTATTCCTGCTTGAACTTTTTAAGCAGTATTTCGCGGTATGTTGACATACTCACGAAGTTAAATGAAAAGCTTGGGTAGTTTTTTATAAAGGAGAAATTACTATGACTTTTAAAGATTATTTTCTTTATTCCTATAATAAATGAACAGCATAACCTCTCTCTCCTATATTGTTTTCACTTAACAAAAAAGTAATATTGGCGTTTGGAGATCATATTTATTTTTTGTCAAATCCTTTGCAGTAAAAGGTTTTACACATTTATTAACATGCTTAAGATGAAAAAATGCATACTAACTTGATTTGCAATATGATTCCTGGCAGACTACTTTTGGCCTATGGTTGTTTGAATGATTAAGAATTTAAAAACAGAACATTAATTTTTAATTTAAAACTTCACTTTATGAAACAAGCAATCAAAACAACAAGAATGATTACAATAGGTTTATTTACCCTTTTTACCATGGGATTAACCCAAACTTCTTTTGCGGGTATAAAATCTGATAATCCTGTAGAATTAAAATTTATTGGTAAAATTAAAAGCCAACCTGTATTTCAGTTGGATCTAAACAATAAAGAAGCTGGAGAGTATTATATTTCAATAAAAGATCATGACAAAAATGTATTGTATTCTGAAAATGTAAAAGGAATCAATCTTTCAAGAAAATATCAGCTTGCTATTGATGAAGCAGATTTAAAATCTCCCGATTTTGGTGTATCAATTGAAGTTACTTCAGCAAAAACACATTCAACCCAGGTTTATCAGATTAGTTCATCTATAAAAACCATAGAAAATATCGTGGTTGCCAAATTATAAACCTGGTAGTATTTAATCACCCTATAATTCTTCATAACCAGCTTGCCGATCCTTTGATCGGCAAGCCTTTTTATTTATTGAATTGTAAAAGTAATATTGAGGGGGGAAATACCGTAAAAGTGTTTAGGAAAAAAAAATAAGAAAAAAAAATTTATTGTTTAAAAGAATCACTTATTTTCACATTCTAAAAAAAATAGGTCCTCCTGTAGAAACAGGACGACCCTTTACGATTGCTTGATATGAGATTCTTAAATTGTAAGTTTTGTGCTGTAACACAGCTTACAAAAGGGGAAACTTTGAAAGACTACCTACCTCAACTATTGCCTGCAATTTTTAATATTAACCCTTTTGTTTAACAAAGTTACGTTGTGACTGCAGAACAAGATAATCAACTTAAAGCTAATTATATTACCGCTGAGCTGATTATTTCAATAGAAAACCCTTTGTCAACAAACGTTTCAGGATAAATTATCAATGATGCCCAACCATTTTTCTGATACATTATTTCAATTAGTTCATTCGTTGGAAAAGTCTGAAAAGAGACATTTTAAACTTTATATTAAAAGAAGTTCTGCTAAAGAAGACCTCAAAATTATCAGGCTATTTGATGCATTGGATAAGCTAACAGAATACGATGAAAAGATTCTTTTAAAAATATTGAAAGATTTTACCAAATCGCAACTATCCAATTTAAAAACACACCTCTATAAACAATTACTTGCAAGTCTGCGTTTATTAAAAACTAACGACAATATAGATCTGAAGTTAAGTGAACAACTTGATAATGCACGTCTGCTATATAACAAAGGCTTAAAAATACAAAGCCTTCACATACTTGAGAAAGCGAAAGAAATGGCAAAAAACAATCAGAAAATGAATTTTCTGGTACAGGTAATTTCTTTGGAAAAGAAAATAGAGACGCTTCATATCACCCGTAGCTCACTGGAGAAAACTGAAAGACTTGCAGAAGAAGCGCTGGAAATCAGTGGGCATATTGACAGAGTAACCCGGCTTTCAAACCTTGCCCTGTTGCTTTACAGGTGGTATGTAATGAACGGGCACGCCCGCAATGTGGAAGATGAAAAAGACATCAGGAGCTTTTTTAAAAGTTCTCTGCCCACTGATGCTGATGCTATTCATGGCTTTTATGAAAAACTATATCTATACCAAAGCTATTGCTGGTATGCATTTATACGACAGGATTTTTTAATGTACTACCGATATAGCCAAAAGTGGATTGACCTTTTTGGAGAAGATCCATTAATGATTTCTGTAGAAACAGGACATTATATAAAAGGCATGCATAATTTATTAAATGCTCATTTTGACCTGCGCAATTTTAAAAAATTTAAAATTACTTTAAAGCAATTTGAAGAATTTGCAAAAACTACGGTTGCCAATCAACATGATAATTTTCGCACTCACACTTCTATTTATATAAATAGCGCCAAGATAAATCAATTTCTAATGCAGGGCAATTTCAGGGAGGGTCTAGAAATAGTTCCATGCATAGAAGCAAAACTGAAGGAATATTCACTTTTTGTAGATAATCATCGTATCATGGTTTTCAATTATAAATTTGCATCTCTTTATTTTGGAGCAGGAGAATACAAAATTGCAATTGACTACCTGCATAAGATTATAAATGAAAATCAAAGCGGACTTCGCAATGATCTCCAATGCTATGCAAGACTCATGCATCTGCTTTGCCATTATGAAATTGGTAATGAAGAAATTCTGGATTCCCTGATTAAATCTGTCTACCGGTTTATGGCAAAAATGAAAAATCTTACCTTAGTGGAAGAAGCTATTTTCAGCTTTTTACGTCATTCATTCAAGGTCAAAGCCAAGTTTTTAAAACCGGAACTTGAAGAATTTCTTAAAAAGATAAAACATTTGGAGGGAGATCGTTTTGAAACCAGGTCCTTTGCTTACCTGGATGTTATATCGTGGGTGGAAGCCAAAGTATATGAAAAGTCTATGGAAGAAATTGTACTTGCTAAATACATGAAAAGTCCACACAGAGTTTAAAGAATGGCAGCAATATTTTCTTCAAATACTCAAGATAAAACAATAAAAGTATAAGCAATAAATTGACAAATGATTCCGAAAAATAATCCTGAATAAATATCAAAAGGTTTGTGATCACTCACAATCATCCTTGAAGTACAAACTAAACCTGTTATCATAAATGCTATCATAACAGGCAGGAAAACAGTATAAGAAGACCCTGAAAAAATGATAATTAACATTAATCCGGAAAGAGACCCTACGCCTAATGCATGCATGCTTATCTTAAAATAAATATTGGCAATCAGCGCTAAAGAAGAGGCAAGGAAAATTCCAAAAATAAAACTGGTAAGAATAATGGGAACTTCCGGCTGACTTCTAAGAACCAGGTACACCCAAAAATAAAAAAAATTGGTGGCGATATAAGGAATGATCCTTTCCCTTTGTGTTTTTAGAAAAATACTTTTGATAAACCCTACAGCTTTTAATAATAATACAGTTAAAGCGGGATAAAAAATGGTATTGTAACCTACCCTGATTACAATCCATAACCTGTCATGCGAAGGCATTCCTGTAAAATAAACAGGCTGTATAAATGCTAAATACCATGTTGCAATAACGGGTATGAAAAGCGGATGAAATACAAAAGAAAAAACATGTGCCAACACCCTTATGACCAGAGGTTGCTCCGGCATATTTTGTATTCCGGCAATGGGATGAATATTCCCTCTCTGATCTTTTATTTTATTTTCCATTCTAAAGTTCTTTTCTTAAACGTGCTACAGGGATATTAAGTTGTTCACGATATTTTGCTACTGTACGCCTTGCAATATTGTATCCCTTTTCCTGTAAGAGTTCTGTAAGCCTTTCATCGCTCAGAGGGTGCTGTTTATTTTCTTCTTCTATCTGGTTGCTCAATATTTTTTTTACTTCACGCGTACTTACTTCCTCGCCACTATCAGTAACCAGGCTTTCGCTGAAAAAGAATTTTAACCGGTAAGTTCCAAATTCTGTCTGAACAAATTTACTATTGGCAACACGGCTGATGGTTGAAATATCCAGGAACGTTTTTTCAGCAATATCTTTTAAAATCATCGGCCGCAGATCAGTGTCTTCGCCTGTTAAGAAAAATTCTTTTTGATACTCTACTATTGTCTGCATTGTACTCAAGAGTGTGTGCTGTCTTTGCTTTATAGCATCTATAAACCATTTAGCAGAGTCAATTTTTTGCTTTATAAAAATTACCGCTTCTTTCTGGCGTTTATCTTTCTTGGAACCCCGGTCATAGTCTTTCAGCATATCCCTGTATCCCTCACTGATCCTAAGATCAGGTGCATTTTTTGAATTGAGAGTAACCTCCAGTTTGCCATTATTATTCAATACAAAAAAATCGGGAATTACATAACTCTGAAGTTTATTGGTTTCCCCAACCTGCCCCCCGGGTTTTGGATTTAATTTAATGATTTGATTAATCACTTCCTTTATACCATTATCGTCCAGATTTAATGCTCGCTGAATTTTTTCATAATGCTTTTTAGTAAATTCCTCAAAGTACTTATCAATGATTTCTATGGCAATACTTACCTCTTGTCCGCTTAATTCTTTTCTTTTCAATTGTAGCAAAAGACATTCCTGCAAATCTCTGGCTCCTACTCCGGGCGGGTCAAATTGTTGTATTAAATCTATAAGCGTTTTAATCTCCTTTTCTGTACAACTGATATTTTGCCGAAAAGCCAGATCATCAACTATAGAAGTAATATCTCTACGGAGGTATCCGTCATCATCAATACTTCCTATAATTTGTTCAGCCATTTTTCGCTGTTTCTCATCAAGATCAAGCATTAATAACTGTGATTTCAGCGTTTCATAAAATGAGATCTCTACCCTGTGGGGAATCACTTTATTCTCTTCCGGATCACCATAATTATCATCCCGGTATTTATAATCTCCGGGTTCATCATCTCCATCATTAATATATTCACTGATATCAACGTTATCATAGTCATTTTCGCTTCCGTCATTTTCAAAATCATCATCTAGTGGGTCAAACTCATCTTTTGTTTCTTCATGATTTTCATCAAAACCATCTTCTCCTGTTTCCAGGGCAGGATTTTCCTCTAATTCTTCTTTTATCCTTTCTTCAAGGTGGGCCGTAGGAACCTGCAACAATTTCATTAATTGAATTTGCTGGGGCGATAATTTTTGAAGAAGTTTATGTTGTAATCGCTGGCTTAAAGACATTAACAGTATTGTATTTTAATTTGTAAATTTACATGCAAAAGTAACAATATGTTTTTTTGGAATAAAATTTGTGGGTTAGGATTGATTTTTGTACTTATAGCCATGCCTGCATCAGCTCAAAAATCTACTAAAAGCCCTGTAAGTGAAAATTTTTCTTTTTCAAAAATAAATAAAGAACCTACTTCTGATTCGACAAGTATGATTTCCCCCGAAATATTTTCTCATGTTCAGGCAACAATTCCCGAAAACTTTTCTACCTGTAATTATGGTTTTTTTTGCAAAAAAGAACTGGTTGTCGAAAAAGCGCTTAAATTCCCTTTACGCATCAGGTTGGGGTCATTACAACAGTGCGATTACTATGAAGGGAAAAGGTAAAGGCATTTATTCTTTTTTTAAGTTTTCATTCCCTATAAATGGAAATGTCTTTTCATATCTTCGCGGGAATGTTAGAATCAGACAAATATGAACCGGTAATCGGACTGGAAGTGCACACGCAATTGCTCACCCAAAGTAAATTGTTTTGCGGCGACAGCACGCTTTTTGGCAATCCGCCTAATACTAATGTGAGCGCAATATCTCTGGCACATCCGGGCACCCTGCCTATGATGAATGAAAAAGCAGTAGAATTTGCCATTAAACTTGGCATTGCTTTTAATTGTGATATTACAGCTAATAATTATTTTGCACGAAAAAATTATTTCTATCCCGATCTGCCCAAAGGCTATCAAATAACTCAGCACACAACGCCTATATGTAAAAACGGAACGGTAATTATACAGGTGAATGGAAAGGAAAGAAATATTTTGTTGAATAGAATACACCTGGAAGAAGATGCCGGTAAAAGCATTCATGATGCAGATGAAAATTATACTTGTATTGACCTTAACCGCGCGGGAGTTCCCTTACTTGAAATCGTTTCAGAACCAGACCTCCATTCTTCGGAAGAAGCATTTGCTTATGTCACCGAAATAAGGAAGATGGTACGCTATCTGCAAATTTCTGACGGCAATATGGAAGAAGGAAGTATGCGTTGCGATGCCAATGTTTCGATCAGGCTAAAAGGAGAAAAAAAATTAGGAACCAAAGTAGAAGTAAAAAATCTAAATTCAATCAGGAACGTAAAAAAAGCAATTGATCATGAAATAAAACGGCTCGTTGAATTGCTTGAAAATGGAGAAGAAGTGATTCAGCAGACCAGGAGTTTTGATGCAGCAAATGGGACTACATTTTCTTTAAGAAGCAAAGAAGAAGCCAATGATTACCGATATTTTCCTGAGCCGGACCTGGTTCCATTTGTAGTAACTGAAAAAGAAATTGCTTCTATAAAAGAATCATTGCCGGAATTGCCATTAGCTTTAGAAAAAAAATTAATTGGCCAGTATTTACTTTCTCCGGATGCAGCAAAAGTGATTTGCGATGACAGGGAAACAGTTGCTTTTTTTCAAAAAATAATTGAATATACTCACCTTTATAAACCGGTAGCCAACTGGATTATTGGCCCCGTCAAATCTTATCTCAACGAATATAATCTTGAAATTGAAAAATTTCCTGTCAGCCCAAAAATAATGTCCCAGATGATTGAACTCGTGGAAGAAGGAAGTGTCAGTTTTGGTATTGCCGCTGCTAAAATTTTCCCGGTACTGATTCAGTCAGATTTAAAGGAGCCACTTGAAATAGCAAGGGAATTAAATATTTTACAGGAAAAAAGTGATGATACACTTAATAGCTGGGTTGATGAAGTACTCGCAAATATGCCAGATAAAATTTCAGAATATAAAAAGGGAAAGAAAAATCTAATCGGATTATTTGCCGGCGAAGTAAAAAAGAAAAGCAAAGGAAAAGCAGATATGCAGGCAGTAAACAAAATTCTTATTCAAAAATTGAATCAATAAATTAACTAATATCACTATGAACAAAATATTCATTTTTTTAAGTGCCCTTTTTTTATTTAGCTGCACTTCTCAACATAAAGCAGGAAGTTTTGAGTTAACCGGACAATTAAAAAATGCTCCTGATCAAAAAGTATTTTTGGAACAGATATTTTTTAACCAAACTCCGCCACAGGTACTGGATACTGCAGAAATGACAAAAGGCAGTTTTATGGTAAAAGCCAATACTACAGAAGAAGGTTTGTACCGCCTCAGGTTTGAAAAAAATCCAGGTTATCTTTTTATCAATGATAATGACAATATCGATTTTTCTGCAGATGCCAATGATTCCATTTTGCAAACTGTGAAATTCAATACACCGGCAAATTCTTCACTTACCCAATTAACCATTACACTTGATTCTATTCACACAAAATTGATTAGTGAAGATCAAAGCAGAAAAGATTTTCAACAACAAAATAATGACTCGCTTGCCTTCGTCGCAGAAAATAATTTTAATATCAGCAATGAATGGTATAAGAATTTTTTGATTCATTATGTTGATACAGCCTCCAGCCCCATAGTTGCTTTATTTGCATTGAGCTACGCACAGGATGCCAGTATTGATACAGTTAAAAATATATTAGATAAACTGACAAAAAAATATCCAAAAAATTCTTCAGTTGCTGAAGTTGTAAAACAATTTGACCAATATTTTGCTGCTCAGCAATCAAAAACACAACAAGGTAGCGCGATTGCTGTCGGACAAATGGCCCCTGACTTTACATTACCCGATGTAAACGGTAACCCTTTTTCATTAAGTTCTCTTCGTGGAAAATATGTTTTAGTCGATTTTTGGGCAAGTTGGTGCGGGCCGTGCAGGGCAGAAAATCCGAATGTAGTAGCTAATTATAAGCAATTTAAAGATAAAAATTTCACTGTACTGGGAGTTTCACTTGACAAGGATAAAGCAGCATGGTTGAAAGCTATAAAAGACGACGGGCTCGTTTGGAAACAAATCAGTGATTTAAAATTCTGGAACAGCGAAGCTGCTACCTTATATCAGGTAGAGGGAATCCCTTTTAACGTATTAATAGACCCACAAGGGAAAATAATCGGGAAAGAATTAAGAGGTCCCGAACTTCATAATAAACTCCAGCAAGTACTGGAAACATCTAAATAAAAAAGATAAGTATTTAAATTAACCGCATAGCTCTGCTAAAAGTGGTAAGCACAAAAGGAAGGACTATCCAAAAATACTCGCGGATCCAAATTAAAAAAATTATTTGCACAATAGAAGATATGACGAACATGATCCAATATTTGCCTACAGGTTGTGAATTATCCATTTCAAAAAATTTAGGCAAATATAATTGTTAAAGTAATTGCATCCCAAAATTTGGAAAATTGAAATAAAATACCGCAAAACATCTTCATCGAAAATACATTTTCTTTGTGCCTGGAAATTGTCCCATTTCCATGGGTTTTCTTATTATTATTATTTGCTTAAGCAAAATAATAAGTAACATTTCTTTTATTTATAATTCACATAAATTACAATTTCTCCGTGCTTAAAATAGCTAAAAAAGTTCATTGAATATATTATGATGACAAATTTTTAATAGATAATCAATTAGTTATAGAGGTGCCTTAAAAAAAGAGGTTTGTTTTGGATTATTTCCATGCTATTTCACCCTACCTTTGCCCTCCTTTAAAAAATGCCGGGATAGCGGCAATTAAATTCAACCGGTTTCTTAAGTTGAAATCAACAAAAGAAATCATTAAAAAACAATAATGAGTAAATTACATTTCACCACTAAACATGCGAATGAGGCTACCGTGCAGCGTAACTGGTACGTTGTTGACGGCACTAATCAAACCGTAGGCCGCATGTGCGCTAAAATAGCGTCCGTTCTCCGTGGTAAGAACAAAGCCTATTATACTCCTCACGTAGATTGCGGCGATTTTGTAATCGTCACTAATTGTGATAAAGTAAAATTCACCGGGAAAAAACTTGACGACAAAGTTTACATTAATTACAGCGGTTACCCAGGCGGCAAAAAAGAAGAAACAGCAGGTGATCTTTTAAAACGCAGACCCGATGCTATTATTGAAAGAGCAGTAAAAGGAATGTTGCCTAAAAATCGTCTTGGCCGCAAAATGTATAAAAAACTTTATGTGTACGCCGGATCAGAACATCCGCACACTGCACAAAAACCACAAATCTTAACTTTCTAAAAACTCACTGTTTCCCCGAAGGGGATGGAGAAAAAAAATAAATAATGGAAAAACAAAAAAATGCAGTAGGCCGTAGGAAGCAAGCCATAACAAGAGTTTTTCTTTCTAAAGGAGATGGCAACATCACTATTAATGGAAAGGATTACAAAACTTATTTCCCATTAGTATATCTGCAAAACCAGGTAGAAGCGCCTCTAAAAACCATAGAATCTGCTGATAAGTTTGATATTACGGTAAATGCTACCGGAGGTGGTGTAAAAGGTCAGGCTGAAGCAATAAAACTTGGAATTGCCCGTGCATTATTACAGGTAAATCCTGAATTCAGACCCACTTTAAAAGAAGCGGGTTTGCTTACACGTGATCCACGTTCAGTAGAACGTAAGAAACCAGGTAAGAAGAAAGCAAGGAAAAGCTTCCAGTTCTCTAAACGTTAATCCGGGATCAAGCATCTGGATATCTGATACTATTTTAAAAACAATTTTAATAAAAAATAAATGGAAAATAATACTTCTTTACAACAGCAGCTTTTAGAAGCAGGCGTACACTTCGGCCATTTAAAAAAGAAGTGGAATCCTAAAATGTTGCCTTACATTTTTGCTGAGAAAAAAGGTATTCACATCATTGATCTTAACAAAACTGTTGAAGGTCTTGAAGAAGCTGCTTCTGCAATGAAATCCATAGCCAAGAGCGGCAAAAAAATTATGTTTGTTGCCACAAAAAAGCAAGCAAAGGAAATTGTAACAGAAGCAGCAAGAAGGGTAAATATGCCTTTCGTTACCGAACGCTGGTTAGGTGGTATGCTTACCAATTTCAATACTGTTCGTAAAAGTGTGAAAAAAATGCAAAGCATCGAAAAAATGCTTAACGACGGAACACTTGACAGCATCACTAAAAAAGAACGTCTTACATTAACCCGTGACAGGGATAAAATGGAGAAAGTTTTGGGCGGTATCTCTCAAATAAGTCGCGTTCCGGCCGCATTATTCTTAGTAGATATCGGTCACGAGCACATTGCTCTTTCAGAAGCAAGACGCCTTAACATCACTACTTTTGGGATGGTAGATACTAATTGCGATCCTAACAAAGTAGAATTCTCAATACCTGCTAATGATGATGCAACAAAATCAATTGCTATCATCACCAATTATATAACGGCAGCAATTGCTGAAGGGCTCGCAGAAAGGCAGGCAGAAAAAGAAGAAGAAACTGAAGAAACTGAAGAACAGGATACACGTGATATGAAATTTGATGACGGTGCTGACGATGGTGGGGAACGCAGGAGAGGTAATTCACCAGCGGGTGGTAAAGGACGTAGTGCAGCAGGACCTCAAAAACGTAGAGTAGCAGGACCCGGCCAAGGCAGCAGAGGCCCTGGCGGTGCACGCAGGTAATAATAAATTGAATAACCAATAATGTTGAATACAATAAAGCAGATATGTTAATTGTATTCAACATTTAACATAAAACAAATATGAGTACAACAGTAACAGCAGCAGATATAAACAAATTGCGTCAGCAAACAGGAGCCGGCATGATGGATTGCCGTAAAGCCCTGGTGGAATCAAATGGTGACTTTGAAGCTGCCATTGATTATTTAAGAAAAAAAGGTCAGAAAGTAGCCGCTCTTCGCGGTGATCGTGAAGCAAAAGAAGGCGTGGTGATAGCACAAACAACTTCAGATAATAAAACAGGATTTATAATCAATGTAAGTTGTGAAACAGATTTTGTGAGTAAAAACGCAGAGTATATTGCCTTTGCACAATCAATAATGGATGCAGCAATTGAAAATAATGTAAACAACATTGAAGAGTTAAATGCTGTAAAAATAGGTGCTGAAACCGTTGCCGATAAGCTAAATGAACAAGTTGCTAAAATTGGAGAAAAAATAAGTGTTTCTAAATTTGAAAAAATAGAAGCTCCTTATATTGCTGCCTATATTCATGGATCTTACCGTATGGGTGTTTTGGTAGGCTTCAACAAAGTAAATGAAGAGGCAGGGAAAGATGTGGCAATGCAAATAGCTGCTATGAATCCTATTGCTATTGATCAATCTGCGGTTTCACCAGAGACTATTGCCCGCGAAAGAGAAATCGCTATTGAGCAGGTAAAAGCAGAAGGCAAGCCAGCTGAAATGGCAGAAAAAATTGCAGTAGGAAAAATCAACAAATTTTTCAAAGAAAATACTTTGTTAGCACAACCTTTTGTAAAAGATGGCAACAAATCAGTAGGTGATTACCTGAAAAGTTTAGATTCAGATTTACAGGTTATTGAATTTAAGAGAGTCGCATTGGGCTAAAATTAATTTTAGCCTATTTCAATTTAAAAATAAAAAGAGCCGCTTTTGCGGCTCTTTTTATTACAAAAATGGATTTAAAATAACTATTCTCTTTAATAAAGGTCATTAGTTCTAATCAAAATATTTATACATCTTTTCATCTACAGAGATATTTGTTTCTATTTTATCAAAAGTAATGGACCCTGAATCCAATCCGTCACTTTCAGTTACAATAGTTTTTGGAAAAAGAACTCCGCCAAAATCAACATAATCACTGTAATTCGTAATAACTTCTTTTCCACTGTTTTGACCATTTCCTTCAACCAGGTGACTACTCTGTGCAAGTAGATTGGTTTTGGCATCTATATAATAAAAATTCTCTCTACTATCTGCAGAAATAAGTTGAATTTTATGACATTTTCTGCCATTAAGAATTTCATTTTTATGCAATACTGCCTGGTAGCCATTTAATTGATAATCTACTAAAGGATCTCCAATATTTAGCTCAGTTTGCATTGACTTTAATTTTTCAGCCAGAAGAGGCTGAGGGCCATCAGCATGCCCAGAAAAGTATGCCCATCCTTTACCCGGTGTAATAATTGTATAGCCTCTGTTACCTCCAAATTCAAAATCCGTCCGAAAAAGCCTACCCTGAACTTTGATTATTTTTACCCGGACTTCATTGTCCATCATCTTGCGGGTGCCTTCCATGGAAATAGAAATTATCGAACGAAATTTATCGATTCCACCCCGGGCAGCTATGTAATTATCAATAATTTCTTCTACTGATTGTCTGCTGGCAGCCTGGATAAATACAAACACAAACACGAGAGTAAAAACAATAAAAATGAATAAGTTTTTCAGTTGAAATTATTTTTACTTGCAAGATAAGCCTTCTTTTTCCTTACAGGTTTTGTAGCGTTATTTCAGGCAAGGCGTGAAGTTAACCACAAAGCCACCATAATATTTTGGCTACTTTTGAAAATTAAAAGGATAAATATAATTATGAACTTAACCATAAGTGGAAATATTGTAGCGATAGAGACAAAAAAGACATTTTTTGGTGAAATACAGATAGAAGGTGGGGTAATAAAATCAGTTGAAAAAACCAGTGAGGTTCAAAAAGATCACCCGTTTATTTTACCCGGCTTTATTGATGCTCATGTGCATATTGAAAGTTCTATGCTCATCCCTTCTGAATTTGCAAAACTGGCGGTAGTCCACGGCACCGTGGGCACTATAAGCGACCCACATGAGATTGCCAACGTATGCGGAATAGAAGGCGTACAATATATGATTGCGAACGGGAAAACAGTACCATTTAAATTCCATTTTGGTGTACCAAGCTGTGTGCCAGCAACAATTTTTGAGACAGCAGGGGCTTCAATTAATTCAAAAGAGGTGGATCAACTTTTAGCTAATGATGAGATTTATTATCTGAGCGAAATGATGAATTTTTCCGGAGTTCTTCACCATGATGACGAAGTATTTAAAAAAATAAATGCGGCTAAAAAATACAATAAACCTGTGGATGGTCATGCACCCGGACTAAGAGGTGAAGACGCCAAAAAATATATAGAAGCCGGCATTAGTACCGACCATGAATGCTTTACCGCCGATGAAGCTCTTGATAAATTGAAATATGGAATGAAAATCCTTATCAGGGAAGGAAGCGCTGCTAAAAATTTTGAAGCGCTGATTAATCTTCTTCATGACCATGAAAATGAAATAATGTTTTGTAGCGATGACAAACATCCAGATAGCCTTGAAAAAGGCCACATCAATGAATTGTGCAAAAGGGCTGTTGCAAAAGGAATTGATGTTTTTAAGATTTTAAAAGCAGCTTGTATTAACCCGGTGAAACATTATAGAATGAATGTGGGATTATTACAACCCGGTGATGCTGCAGATTTTATTATAGTTGAAGATCTGACCAACTTTGAAGTTCAGGCCACCTACATCGATGGTCAATTGGTAGCCCAAAATGGAAAATCTAAAATTAATACCCAATTCTCTTCGAGTATCAACAATTTTAATTGTTTGCCAAAAACACCAGGTGATTTTAAAATGAAAGTTTCAGAATTTCATGGAGAAATCATTGAAGCATTAGATGGCCAATTAATTACGAACAGGCTTTCTACAATGCCAAAGACAGAAAATGAATTTTGCATCAGCGATGTAGAAAATGATGTTTTAAAGATGGTAGTGGTAAACCGGTATCGAAATGCTCCTGTAGCAAAAGCATTTATCAAAAATTTTGGTTTAAAGGAAGGGGCAATTGCTTCTTCAGTTGCCCATGACAGTCATAACATTATTGCCGTCGGCGTGGATGACGAAAGTATTTGTGATGCGGTTAATTTAATCATTGAGCCAAAAGGTGGTGTGAGTGTGGCAGTACATAATAAACCCAATTTGAATAGAATTTTACCATTACCCATAGGTGGTTTGATGAGTAATGAGGATGGTTATAAAGTAGCTGAAATGTACACTAATATTGATGCAACCGCAAAAAATATCGGGTCAAAACTATCTGCCCCTTTTATGACATTATCTTTTATGGCTTTGCTGGTAATTCCACATATTAAATTAAGTGATAAAGGATTATTTGATGGAGATCATTTTAAGTTTATTAGCTAATTATTGATCATTTTTCTTACCCATCTGAAATCCAGCACCAACAGCCACTGCCAATTGAAATTAGTATCTTTGCCAATTATTTTAATATCATGAGTACTAAGGGCAAAGTTTTAATGGCAATGAGTGGCGGCATAGACAGCACCGTAGCTGCTTTGATGCTTCATAAAGAGGGTTATGAAGTGATAGGAATTACAATGAAAACATGGGATTATGCCACCAGTTCAGGTAATAATAAAAAAGAAACCGGATGTTGCAATCTCGATAGTTTTAATGATGCCCGGCAGGCCGCAGTTCAGCATGGGTTTCCGCATTTTATTTTAGACATCCGCGAAGAATTTGGCGATTTTGTTATCGATAATTTTGTTGGGGAATATATAGCAGGACGCACACCCAATCCTTGTGTGATGTGTAATACCCATATTAAATGGCGGGCATTGCTAAAAAGAGCCGATGCATTGGGTTGTGATTTTATCGCCACAGGGCATTATGCTCAAATTCATCAGCATACAAATGGCAGGTATTTTATAAGAAAAGGAATTGATGAAACTAAAGATCAAAGCTATGTCCTATGGGGCTTACAGCAGGATTTATTAAAGCGCACTCTATTACCTTTAGGTACTTATCGCAAAACAGAAATCAGGCAAATGGCCTTCGACTTCGGCTATCCGGAACTGGCAAAGAAAAGCGAGAGTTATGAAATTTGTTTTGTGCCGGATAATGATTATCGCGGGTTTTTAAAAAGAAAAGTAGATGGGCTTGAAGAAAAAGTTTCCGGTGGATTTTTCATAGACAAAACAGGCAATATTTTAGGACCTCACAAGGGATATCCTTTTTATACAGTAGGCCAAAGAAAAGGATTGGATATTGCCTTAGGAAAACCTGCATTTGTTACCCGGATTATTCCTGAAACCAATACAATTGTACTCGGAGATGAAGAAGATTTGAAAAAAAGTGAAATGACTGTAAAAGGCATTAACTGGATAAAATATGAAGGCATTTCTGAAGGGATGGAGACCACTACCAAAATCAGGTATAAAGATAAAGGTGCAATCTCTAACCTGTTTACATACGAAAATGGAGTAAAAGTCCGTTTCTATGACAATGTAAAAGGAATTGCTCCGGGACAAAGCGCTGTTTTCTATGAAGGAGATGATGTGATTGGAGGAGGAATAATCCAAAGAAATTAATTTCTTTTGTTCAATTCGTTTGTTGAGTATCCTTTGCAAAACATTTTTAATCATTTTGTATGTCAAAATATTTTTCCCTTTCGCTTGTGATTATTCTTTTATTGGTTTCCTGTAAAAAAAGCATGGATAACTTTACATCAGAACCTTTAAGCGATTATTACCCATTAAAAGTAGGAAAATATATTACTTACAACCTGGATTCTACTTTATATATCAGGTTCGGGCAAAAAGATACGGTAATTCATTACCAGGCACAAGACAGGGTAGATGCACAAATTACTGACAACACAGGAAGAACAGCTTTTCGTATCTTACGTTTTATCCGGCAGGATACTTCCCAGGCATGGACTCCCAATAATACTTTTATAGCCATCCCAACTGGAAATACCATCGAATATGTTGAGAATAATATGCGTTTTCTTAAACTGTCATTACCGATAAAACAAAATTTTTCCTGGAAAGGAAATTCTTTTATTGATACTTATTCTACCAGTAGCAACGTCTTATACTTAGATGACTGGGATTATATTTATGACAGTATTGGGCAGCCTTTAACTATTAATGATATTAATATTGACAGCACATTGACCGTTGATGAAAGAGACGAGTTTTTAGGCCAGGATCCTTCCATATCTGGTACTCAATATGCTGAGAAAACTTATTCAATAGAAAAATATGGAAAAGGAATCGGCTTAATTTACAGGGAATTTTTGCATTGGGAATACCAGGGACCACAAAACTCTACACCGGGCTATTATGCCGGATATGGAATTAAAATGAGCATTACAGATCATAATTAATTCAATTTATGAGTTTGATTTTTTTACAATGAATATTTAGAAGAAGTTGCTAATTCATTTTATGAAAAAATACTATTTTATTTTCCTGCTATTTGCCCTTTTTTCATCGAATGTTTCTGCGCAGTTTACCAATTACATCGTAAAATTTAAAGACAAAACAGGTACTCCTTTTTCTATTAATAATCCATCTCAATTTTTATCTTCCCGATCTATTGAAAGAAGAACCCGTCAACATATTGCAATAGATGAAACTGATTTGCCAATCGTGCCCAGGTATCTTGATAGTGTGCGATTATCCGGAAATGTTATTATTCACAACCAATCAAAATGGCTCAACCAAGTTTGCATACAAACTTCAGATTCCACTGCACTAGCAAAAATTAATAATTTTCCTTTTGTAGTTAATACCCAACCCGTAAAGCGAATCTCTCATCAGCAACTTATTACAAAAACTAAATTCACAGAAGAGATCAATAAGATCACATCACCCTTGTCGCCTGCAGACCCTACGGATTTATATTCGTATGGAAATTCGTACACTCAGATTCATATACATGAAGGAGAATATCTACACAATAAAGGTTTTCATGGTGAAGGAATGTTGATGGCAATTATTGACGCCGGGTTTTATCATTACCAAACTTTGCCCGCATTTGATAGTATAAGAATGAATAACCAGATAATGGAAACCTATGATTTTGTAGGCAATAAAATAAGCGTAAATGAAGAATACGAGCATGGAATGGAATGCCTTTCTATTATTGCCGGAAATATTCCCGGCCAGTTGGTAGGGAGCTGCCCCAAAGCCAAATTTTATTTATACCGCAGTGAAGATATTTCTTCTGAATCACCCATAGAAGAAGAAAACTGGATAGCTGCCGCTGAAAGAGCAGACAGCATTGGAATAGATGTTACTTCTACCTCGCTCGGTTATAACACTTTTGATAATCCCCAGTTTAACTATACTTATGCAGATATGGACGGGCACACTTCCATGATTGCCAAAGGAGCATCATTGGCTGCGCAAAAAGGAATGATAGTAATAGTAGCTGCCGGCAATGAAGGGAATAATTCATGGCATTATATTCTTACACCTGCCGATGCTGATAGTGTATTAACGGTGGGGGCAGTTGACGCTTCCGGAAACCCTGCCGGTTTCAGTAGCTACGGCCCTTCCAGTGATGGCCGAGTCAAACCTGTTATCGCTTCTATGGGTGTAGCTACAGCTATTTCTTCCACTACGGGACCAATTGTTACGGGTAATGGAACTTCATTTGCCACGCCCAATATGGCAGGTCTGGTAACCTGTTTATGGCAGGCATTCCCTGAATTTACCAACATGGAAATTATTGAAGCCGTTAAAAAAAGCAGCAGCATTTATAATTCGCCGGACGATCGGATTGGTTATGGCATTCCTAACTTTCGTATTGCTTATGAAGATCTTAGTCAACAAAGAGCGTTAAGAAATATCAATGCAGCTTTGGGTAACAAACGGATCAAAATTTATCCCAATCCATTCAGAGATCAATTTACGGTTTTGATAAAACCGGAAAATACTGCCACCGGCATTTTCAATTTATACGATGCTAATGGCAAACTCTATTTTTCAAAAGAAATTCCTTTGCAGGCAGACCAGGCGCAAGCAGTTTTATTTAATAACATACAACCATTACAAAGAGGAATGTATATATTGAAATTTAGCGATGGAAAAAATAAGCAAAGTTTCAAAGTGATGGTACAATAATCAGTTAGCAGTTGGAAGAAATTATTTTCGGAATAGTGCTGCAAACAAGGTATCTGCCTGCATTTCGTACCCTTCCAAATACCTGCTATCTATTAATTCAAGATTCAGATTCTTTTGAATGAATTCAACATTTTCTTCATTTTCTTTTTTAAAAACAGAACAAGTAATATATAAAAAATACCCTCCAGCATTTAAATATTGAATGGCATTTGTAACTATTTTTTGTTGAAGAATTGCATATTTTTTCACGCTTTTTTTAGAAAAAAAATGGAGTTGTTCCGGCGTTCTTGCCCATGTACCCGAGCCGGAGCAAGGGAGATCAGCAATAATAAAATCAGTATTCATCTTAAATTCGTCCAAGTGAATGTGGACTGAAAGATCAGCAACAAAAGAATTATAGTTTTTTATGCCTGCTTTTGCAAAACGGAATTTTAGATTTTCAAGAATATTTTTTCGGCTATCGCTAACCGTTAATTCAATATTTTCAAAAATATCAAAGGCAAGAATTGATTTTCCCCCACTTGCTGCACAACAATCCCAAATTTTTAGGGTGTTTGCCTCGGGATGGGGCATTGGCAAATTGAAAAATTCACCTACCCGTTGTGAATTGTAATCCTGTATCACTGCTTCTTCATCAATGAGAATAACCTCACTAACTTTTTCATTATTTGAAAAAGCAATGCATTCATCAGTTATGTGTTCAAAAGGAATATTAGCCGAATTCAATTTTTGGGTAACCTTTTCTGTATTACCCGGCCTTATTCTTATATATAATTTTGGTTGCGATAAAAAAGAAAGGCAAAATTTTTTAAAATCGATGCCTGTACTTAATTCATCAGTAAAAGGAAATATTTTATCTGCTTCAAAAATAGCCTTTACCATTTCCAGTTTGGCAAAAAGATTCAACTCTATTTTTTCATTCCATTCAGGTTTAATAGAACTTAATATGGCAGAAGATTTATTTTCCAGAATAAAAGTGGCTAACAGCAATTTATCTTCAACACTCATAGACACGCTAACACCTAAACATACGCGAAAATAACAATAGCATAAGGCAGCTATTTCTTTCCTGTCTTTGGAGCCATGTTTCTTATTAGCCGAAAAATATTTTTTTAGATAAAGATGGAAAGGTTCAGTACCCTGGTAGGTTAAGAGAATAGAGGAAGCATATTGCAGGTAACGACGAAAACGATTCCCTGCAGCGGGAGAAGAAGATTCACCCATATTCATAAATACGAAATTATTTTCTCTGTAAATTACAATTGAAGCAAAGCCTTAAACGGATCTTTCCCAAATAAAAGTTGTTCAGGATTTTCGAGCATTTCTTTTACCCGCACCAGGAAACTAACCGATTCCCGTCCATCAATAACACGGTGATCATAACTAAGCGCAACATACATCATTGGTTTTATTACCACCTGGCCTTTAACCGCCATAGGCCTTTCTACAATATTATGCATTCCTAAAATAGCGCTTTGCGGGATATTGATGATAGGCGTACTCATTAAGGAGCCAAAAATACCACCATTGGTAATAGTAAATGTTCCGCCAGTCATTTCTTCAATAGTCAGCTTACTTTCTTTTGCCTTCACGGCCAATTGAACTACTTCTTTTTCGATCTCGGCCATACTCAAACTTTCGGCATTTCTGATCACGGGAACCACTAATCCTTTCGGAGAAGAAACAGCGATAGAAATATCGCAATATTCATGGTAAACTATATTATCGCCATCTATACTTGCATTTACGGCAGGCCACTCCTGCAGTGCAAAACAGCACGCTTTAGTAAAGAAACTCATAAAACCAAGATTTACTTCATGAGTTTTTTTGAAGATTTCTTTATACTTCGTCCTTAAATTCATGATCGCACTCATATCTACTTCATTAAAAGTAGTGAGCATGGCGGTACTGTTCTTTGCCTCTACCAATCTGCGACTGATGGTACGACGCAGATTACTCATTTTTTTTGCATTCTCTTCGCGACTGAAAAGTTCCTTTCCTATCGCCCTTCCCGGGTTGGAAAGTGCATTTAAAACATCATCTTTTGTGATTTTTCCATGAAAGCCAGTGGCCGTTACTGTTGCCGCATCCATTTTCCTATCAGCCAAAATAGCCGCCGCAACAGGTGTAGCTTTTATTTCTTTTTGAATATCCTCTCTTTTCTCTTTTTCCTTAATTTCAGTAGCAGGTTTCTTTTCTTCATTTTTTTCCTGTTCTGTTTTATTCTTTTCTTTTCCTGCAGGTTTTTCAGCGGTATCATCTATCGTACAAACGACATCATCAATTTTTAAAGTATCATCTTCCTTAGCGATAAGATGCAAAATGCCAGCCTTTTCAGCATTAATTTCAAATGTCGCCTTTTCGCTTTCCAGCTCGGCTATCACTTCATCACGATCCACCCATTCACCTTCCTTTTTGATCCATTTTGTAAGGGTAACTTCGTTAATACTTTCGCCAACTGCTGGCACTTTAATTTCTACTGACATGAATTTTTATTAAGATTTTACAAACCTAAGCTAAAAAGAGAAATACGCAAAGACCCACCACCTTTCAAAAGTATTCTTGTTTGGGAAAGCAAAAAGTATTTAATTTGCAGAGTATATTTCACTTTACCCTATTTCTCAATTTAAGGTTCCCACCTTTGAAGAGATTGAGAAAAAATTCAATTTATCCTATATTGTTGTAGAATAGTATTTTAAGATTAGAATATTAATGATGTACTTATGATATGGAAATTACAAATATTGGCCTCGTTGCTCCTTTTTTCTGTTTGTGCCAAATCACAACTTAATAATAATGGATCAATTACCATACAAAATAATGCATCCATATTGGCAAAAGGTAATTTTAATAATAATAGTGGTACTATTACTAATGATGGTAAAATTGAAGTGCAGGGTAACTTTATAAATACCAGCACTTATTCTTCCACAGCTAATGAAGATTCTCTATTAATGACAGGTTCAGGGATTGACACCCTCACAGCAGGGAGTTCTATTATAAACTATCTCACTATTAATAAAACGACAAATTCTGATAGTATAAAACTGGGAGAGTCGGCAACCATAAATACTCAACTCAATTATTTTTCAGGAGGATTATCAACCGATCCTATTTTAAATCCTTCATATACACTTACTGCTCCGGTAACTGCTACATTTAATTTCGCTGATAGCGTAGAAATAGATGGCAGAGTTAAAAGAACCGGATGGTCTAATGGAGTTGCTTATATTTTTAACCAGCCCAATATGCAGGTTACTACCAATGGGGGCACTCCTCCTACTGATTTTACGGTTACCATGATTCCGCAAAGTGCAGGAGGAAATCCATCACAAAATGAAAGAGAAGTAAAAAGGAAGTTTTTATTTGCCCAAACAGGAGGAACCGGTTTTACTACAAATATTCGTTATCCGTATGCAACCAGTGAATTAAATACAAATGTTGCCTCCAACATAGTACCATGGGAATTGCTTACTACTCCAATATCTGAATGGAATGCGAGATTAACACCAGTAACACGTGATACGGTAAATCACTTTGTAACGACAACTGGAATTCCAGATGCTGATCTGGCCAATGAATGGAAACTGGCAGATCCAAAATATACGTTTAATGTAACCGCTTTTCTGCGGGGCCCATGGAATGGCTCATCAATGAATACAGGGCTTAACTCAGGAGGTGTTATCCCATTATCTCAGCCATATAATATTTCCCCCTTTAATTATTCTGGAACTGAATCTGTCCCGAGCATTCCAAACGCAAATGTTGTTGACTGGGTACTTGTTGAACATCGGCAGCCAGAGAGCGGGCTTCCTGCAGATGCAACTTCAACAACTATTACAGGACGCAAGGCAGGGTTCCTTTTAAGCAATGGAACCATAGTAGACCTTGATGGCGTAACTCCGATAGCATTTGATATCACCAAACAGGGAACTGCTTTTATTGTTGTGAGGCATCGCAACCACCTGGGAGTAATAAGTAATGGAATTCCTTCAAATGCTGCAGGAACTTTTGCAAATGACTACTCTGTATTGGCAAATAGTTATAAAGCTCCGGGGGCTGCTTCTGATCCAGTTGTTCTACTTTCTGGTGGTTCAAAATATGGTCTTTGGTCTGGCGATGCCAATAAAAATGGAGCGATCAATGTAACAGATATCAATGCTATCAAGATAGCAATTTCAGGTTCCCAGGCTGGGTACTTATTTACGGATACCAACTTAAGTAATAGCATCAATGTAACTGATGTCAACCTAGCGAAAGTAACCATTTCTTCATCTGGAACAGGAAGCCCAACAATTGCAAAATCTAATTTAAATTCTAAAGCAGGTATACGAACAAATATACCTGATCCGATTGTTCAATAATTCAAATCAAGTAATATCTAAAACAATAAATATGAAAAATTTTGTACATAAAATTATAGTGATAACCTCCTTGTCAATTTTATCTATTTCGTTTCAATTGAGTGCGCAGACCTGTGAATGGCAATTGGCAAATCCAACATTTAATCCTGCAGATCCAGATGGTCCAGGCCCGGCAACCGGGTCCGTAACATTTACACTACAGGTTTGGAGCACAGGTAGTGATATCCCAAACGTTACAGGCATTTCAACAGGTTGGAGCTGGCAATCCGCTAATGCAATGTTACCTACCGGTTCTCCCTGTGGATCCAACTCAGTTTCGCAACCGGCAAATATCACTATGTCTTCAGCTTTTAGCGGTTTTACCTATAATAATGTGGACGAATGCAGTGGTTCTGTAAATTTTACTACCTATGGACAAACCTTTGACAGAAGATCTTCAGGGACCGTAGATGGAGGACCCATCACAATAACATCTACACCTACTGATGTTTTCACCGTCACCTTATGGACATTAGGGTCCACACCACCTGAAGGCGGATATGTTGTAATAAATTCCTCAGACATCGGCTCGCCTGCACCTTTTGGCAGTTACGCTCTTTCTGATATTTCAGCTAATGAATATGCGGTCAATTCTTTAACTTATACCACTGCATTGCCTTTAAGTTCAACAGCCTTACCTGCTCGCTTTTCAAATTTTGATGCAAGTTGTACCAATAATGGAACTTTAGTTAGCTGGACAACAGCATCTGAATCGAATTCAGATTATTTTGAACTGCAACACAGTACAGATGGTAATAATTGGGCATCAGTAGCAACTATTAAAGCATTGGGCAATAGCTCTGCCAAACATACTTACCAGCAAGTAGACGAGGCTGGTGGAGCCCTGCTTTATAGAATAAAAGAAGTGGATCTTGATGGCCATTTCATTTACACCAGCATTATCAGAACCAATTGTGAAAGCAAAAAGTTGAGCATAGTTACCTATCCTGTACCGGCGGGTAATTTATTAAATGTTGTAATTACATCAGATAAATCTTTAAAAACACAATTATTGATAATAAATAGCACAGGCGAAATTGTAAGAAAAACCCAGGCTACCTTATTCAATGGTAGTAATACTTTCCAATTTAATTTAAATGGACTTTCTACTGGAAACTATATAATACGTAGCACTGATTCAAGTGTGGAATTCAATAAAAAATTTACTATTGTCCGATAAAAGATAAAAATTATAGTATTCTTTATAATTCGTATTTATTTCTTTTCAAAGCTGGGTTATATATCCGGCTTTTTTATTTAGCTGGGAATTACAAAGAAAAGGCAGTGTTCAAAATTTCTTCCTGTTCTTCAGAATGTACTTTTGAATAGCCTGAAGCTGTGGCTGCACCAGGAGGCCTGCTGATGAGGCCAAAATTAATTGAAGTGAGGTTCATCCTCAGGAATGATGCTGCCCCCATATTTAATGGCTCTTCCTGTACCCAATACCAGATAGCTTTATTGTATTTTTTATGGAGAGTATCCAACTGGTTAAGAGGCAATGGATACAATTGTTCAAGCCTTATGATGGCTATATCTTTCCTGTCTTCTTTTTCTCTTTTTTCATTCAGATCAAAATATATTTTACCTGAACAAAACAACACCTTTGTAATTGACTTTGCGTCAGTTATTGACTCATCATCTATTGTTTCTTTAAATCCCCCTGAGGTAAATTCTTCAATTTTACTATAACTTCCCGGATGACGCAAATTAGCCTTGGGAGAAAAATTAATCAGTGGTTTTCTAAATGGCCACGCAAGTTGCCTCCTTAGGCAATGAAAAAAATTGGATGCGGTAGTAACATTGGTAATTACCATATTCAGTTCGGCACACATTTGTAAAAACCTTTCCATACGGGCACTACTATGTTCGGGACCTTGCCCCTCATACCCGTGTGGCAGCAAAATAACCAAGCCATTCATCCGTCCCCATTTCTGTTCGGCACAGCTTATAAATTGATCGGTTATGGTTTGCGCACCATTAACAAAATCACCAAATTGCGCTTCCCATAGTACCAGGGAATTAGGATTAGCCATAGCATAACCATATTCAAAACCAAGTACCCCATATTCACTCAGCAATGAATTATATATTCTTAATTGACCTTGTTTATCAGAGATATTAGTCAACCGGTTATATAAATCATCTGTATTTTCGTCCCTTATAACTGCATGCCTGTGGCTAAAAGTACCCCGGCGAACATCTTGCCCACTCATCCGGACATCTTTTCCTTCCTGTAAAATACTGGCATAGGAAAGTAATTCACCGGTTGCCCAATCAAATTTTCCTTCTTTTTCAAATAAATTTATTTTATCCTGAAGGATTTTTTTTATTTTTTTCAAAGGAGTAAAATCATCAGGCAATTTCATAATTGCATCAAATAATTTTTCAATTACCTCTTTGGATACAGCAGTAATCGGCGAGCGATCAAAATCTTCCGGAGTAGCTTTTCGTAAACTTTGCCACCAAAGTTCAGGCTTCTGATAACTATATGGTAAAGGGTTTTGTTTTATTTCATCTAACCGTTCCTGTAAATCATCCCAGAATTTTTTCTCCATTTCTTTTGCAAGGTCAGCAGCGCCCTCTTCACCATGCATCATCAACCATTTTACATAAACTTCCCGAGGGTTGGGTTGTTTGTCAATGAGCGCATATAAACCAGGTTGAGTAAATTTTGGATCATCTCCTTCATTATGACCATGCCGGCGATAGCAAACCATATCTATAAAAATATCAGAATTAAATTCCTGCCGATACATCATTGCAATTTGAGAAGCTTTCACTACAGCTTCCACATCGTCACCATTTACATGGAACACAGGTGCCTGTATAATTGATGCTGCAGAAGTACAATAATCAGATGTACGGGCATCATCAAAATCTGTAGTAAACCCAATTTGATTATTAATGACAAAATGTAAGGTTCCCCCGGTATAATAGCCTTTTAAACCACTCATTTGAAGCACTTCATAAATAACCCCCTGACCTGCAAGAGAAGAATCACCATGAATAAGAATTGGTAATATTTTATCATAATCGCTATTATAAAGCACGTCTGCTTTACTTCTCGCAAAGCCAATTACAACAGGATCAACAGCTTCCAGATGAGACGGATTGGGAGTAAGCTTTAAATGAACTAATTTACCACCAATGGTTTCAACATCGCTGCTATAACCTTTGTGATACTTTACATCTCCACTACCCATTGTGGAATCAATTTTTGTATTTCCTTCAAATTCGGTAAAAATCTGTTCATAGGTTTTCCCTAAAATATTGGCAAGAATATTTAATCTTCCACGATGAGCCATTCCAATTACAACTTCTTCCACTTCATTTTCTGCTGCCGTATTAATAATGGCGTCTATGGCTGCAACAGTGCTTTCACCTCCTTCTAAAGAAAATCTTTTTTGTCCTACATATTTGGTCTGAAGAAATTTTTCGAATATCACCCCTTCGTTTAGTTTTTGAAGTATTCGCCTCTTCTGATCAAGAGGGACTGTCTCCTGCATTGTATTTTCTACAGCGTTTATGATCCATTCCTTTTTCAGGCTATCATTTACAGCACTGAACTCTATTCCAAGAGAACTGGTATAACATTTTTTTAAGTGATCAATTATAGTTTGTAATGTTGCTTTTCCCACTCCTGCAAATTTGCCAGCCTCAAAATGAGTGGCAAGATCATTTTCATTAAGACCAAAATAAAATAGATCCAGATCAGCTTTTCTGTCCTTTCTTTCCCTTATTGGGTTTGTTTTAGCTATAAGATGACCTTTATTTCTGTATCCCTGAATTAATTGGTAAACACCAAATTCTTTATTAATATTAGAAACAGATATTTCACCGGCACTGGTTATTGGTAAAGAACTCGTTTTCGCATTACCGTTTTGAGTGGAAAGCGCAAAATCAAAACCTTCAAAAAATTTTCTTAAATCAACATCTATGCTTGCGGGGTCTTTTTTAAAATCAGTATATAAATTTTCTATGTATCCGGGATGGGAATTAGTGATATAAGAAAAGTCTTTCATGATGAATAGTGGATTTTTATCAAGTTCTCCTGAAATATTATATTCAGGAACGTTCTAATATTTTAGAATTAAAATGAAGAATTATAATGCAAATATCGTGTGTTTTTTATAAAGATAAATTTAGTAGAATACCAATTACAAAAAATTTATGGAAATCATTAGCGATTTAAGCAAGAAAAAATGCATCTTTATTTATTGAATAGGTCTTTGACAAGAAAAATAAATTGCCAATTACTTAAAAAATAAATGCAATTTCTTCGATATTATTCCTATCTTCGCAGCCCAAAAATTTTATTTAATGGCAAATCATTCAGCAACTAAGAAAAGTGTACGTAAAAATGCTAAGCGCAATGAGCGTAATCGCTACCAGGGTAAAACAACCCGTAATACCATTCGCGATTTCAAAGCAATTGATAATAAGACTGCTGCTACTGAAAAAATTCCTAATATAATTTCAAGAATTGATAAATTGGCAAAACGCGGGATTATTCATAAAAACAAAGCTGCGAATTTAAAAAGCAAACTGACCAGGAGCATACAATCTCTTGAGAAATAAGATATTTATAAATTTTTTTCTAAAAAACCCGTCTTTTTCATATTGACGGGTTTTTTAATTTTTAAGATAAAATGCTGGTCATAATTGCATTTTCAATGGAATTGTAATACTATCTGCATTAACAAATACTTTCCTTTCGGTCTTTATACAGCAAAGTATATAAAATTTCAATACTTCTTTATTTACATTTTGCTTGCGCTCACCTTAAAGTTGATGCCGCCGATGTGATTTTTGATGGCTATTTTTGTTCGATTAAACCATTGATATAGCGTATTTTTAATAGTATGGTATTATATTGCTTCATTTTTTTTAGAAACCCTAACTATCTAAAATACATTAAGCCTCAATCATTATGAAAAAAAGTAGCTGTCTCCCCCAGTTTCTGTTAATGGTATTTTTATCGTTCTTCACCTCCTCCATGCAGGCTCAACCTTATAATTCTTCATTATTAAAGGGCTTGAAATGGCGAAGTATTGGTCCATACCGTGGTGGCAGAACTGTTGGTGCTGCGGGTGTGCCACAACACACCAATGTCTTTTACATTGGTGTCAATAATGGCGGAGTATGGAAAACAACAGATTATGGAAGAACATGGTTTCCCATTTTTGATAGTGAATCTACAGGTTCCATAGGTACCATTGTAGTAGCGCCATCTGATCCGAATATTATTTATGTAGGAAGCGGAGAAGGATTGCATCGTCCCGATCTGTCAACAGGTAATGGTATTTATAAATCTATAGATGCTGGTAAAACCTGGACCCATCTTGGTCTACAGGATGGCCAACAAATTCCAAAAATTGCAGTTGATAATAAAAATCCGGAGAGACTTTTTGTTGCGGTATTGGGCCATCCCTATGGGCCCAACAATGAAAGAGGAATTTATCGCTCTGAAAACGGTGGTAAAACTTTTGAAAAAATTCTATATGTAGATGAGAATACAGGTGGGGATGATGTGGCTATTGATCCCAATAATCCAAATATAATTTTTGCAACTCTTTGGGAATCCCGCGAAGGTCCCTGGGAAAATGGAGAATGGGCTGGAACCAAGGGAGGTATTTTTAAATCTGTTGACGGAGGTAACATGTGGAAAAAATTATATAATGGATTACCCGATAATTTAGTACAAGCTCATATTGCTATTTCGCCCTCATCTTCCCAAACCCTATATGTAGCTATTGGTACAACAGAACCTAATGATTATGGAACCGGTAAAGGGATGGGTATCTATCGTTCAAATAATGGAGGCGAAAACTGGGAAAAAATTTCGGATGATGGAAGGCCTGAAGCAAGAATTGGCGGTGGTGATGTTCCGGAATTAATGGTAGATCCCAAAAATGCTGAAATCGTATATAGTACCAGCATTGTAGTGTGGAAGTCGGTTGACGGAGGCAAAACCTGGAAGGGAATTCGCGGAGCTCCGGGAGGAGATGATTATCAAGATATATGGATCAATCCGAATGATACAAAAATAATGCTGGTAACAGGCGACCAGGGTGCCATCATTACCGTAAACGGAGGCGATACATGGAGTTCCTGGTACAACCAGCCAACGGCTCAATTATATCATGTTAGTGCAGACAACGATTTCCCATATAATGTATATAGCGGCCAGCAGGAAAGCGGCTCAGTGGGAATTGCGTCAAGAGGAAATGACGGGCAAATTACTTTTAGAGATTGGCATCCGGTAGGTGCACAGGAGTATGGCTATGTTGCACCGGATCCACTCAACTCTAATATTGTATATGGTGGCAAAATAACAAAATATAATAAATTAACAGGCCAGGTTCAAAATATAACGCCAGAAGGTAAACAAAATATTAATTATAGGTTTGTACGTACAGAACCTGTAATTTTTTCTCCTGTCGATCACAGAACTTTATATTATGCTGGCAATGTTTTGTTTAAAACACAAAATGGTGGTGATAGCTGGCAGGTCATAAGTCCTGATCTGTCAAGAGAAAGCTGGGATATTCCTTCAAGTGTTGGTATTTATAACGATGGTGCCATTAAGAAGATGTCTCGCCGTGGTGTTATTTATACAGTTGCAACCTCACCTCTTGATATCAACACGATTTGGGCCGGAACGGATGATGGATTAATCCATGTTACAAAAAACGGGGGCAAAACATGGAAAAATGTAACCCCGGTTGAAATAACTTCATGGAGCAAAATTTCCTTAATGGATGCAGGTCATTTTGATGTCAATACTGCGTATGCTGCGGTCAACAGGCTTCGATGTGATGATCTTCATCCTTATATTTATAAAACAAAAGACGGGGGCAAAACATGGCAGAAAATAGTAAATGGATTACCCGATGAACCTATCAATGCTGTCAGGGAAGATCCGAAAAAAATGGGACTATTATTCGCAGCCTCTGAAACTGCAATGTATGTTTCTTTTGATGATGGTAATAATTGGCAGACACTTCGTTTAAACATGCCTGCAACCTCTGTCCGGGATCTGATTATTAAAAACAATGACCTTGTCGTTGCTACTCATGGAAGAGGTTTCTGGATATTAGACGATATAAGCCGGCTTCGCCAAATCGATAAAAAAATGGCAGAGCAGAATACCTTATTCAAACCGGGAACTGCATTTCGCGTAAGATGGAACACTAATACAGATACTCCTTTACCACCTGATGAACCTGCCGGGCAAAACCCACCCGATGGGGCTATCATTGATTATTATTTAAAAGATAATGCTAAAGGGGAAGTTACACTCGACATCCTTGATGCAAAGGGAAATAGCATAAGACACTATAGTAGTAATGATACTCTATATAAAATTCCTGAGGTAGATATTCCTCTTTATTGGATCAGGCCACAACATATATTATCAGCAAAATCAGGTACACACAGGCTTGTATGGGATATGCATTATGATCCGCTTAATCTTCCCCCTTCATTTCCGAGTGCGGCTATTTATAAAAATACAGCACCTTCGCCCACTTCGCCTTGGGTTATGCCGGGAAATTATACAATTAAATTATCAGTGAATGGCCAAACATTTACTCAGCCCTTAATGATTAAAATGGATCCAAGAGTAAAAACTCCTGAAAAGGATTTACAAAAACAATTTGATTTATCAATGATTTGCTATAAAGGAAGAAAAACAATCACCAGGATATCTGACGAGACAATAGACCTGCATCAACAAATTCAAAGACTTTCTGCTAATGAAACCGGCGTATTGGCTGATTCACTAAATAAGTTAGATCAAAAAATAATCAATATTGAAACTATAAGGCCGAACGGGAAAATGAAAAATTTTGGCCAGGTTTATAGTTCATTTGTTTCCTCTTTCAATATATTACAAGAATCAGACATGCCACCAGCCATCAGGACTATCGATGCTGTTAATACTGAAGAATTACAGTTGAAAAAACTTGAAGAAGTCTGGATAAAAATAAAAACCATTGAATTGTCAAAACTAAATGAAGCATTGAAAAAAGCGGGACTGCATGTGATTACAATTTAGTTTTTTATGACCAACAGTGTTCATAGTTGTAATTCTTTGGCCGGATCCCAAAATAGTTTATCAAAATTGACAACAGTATCATTTTCCACTTTTATTTTCTCTTTTGACAATAATTGCTGCATAAGATCAGGAGTGGCAAAATGAGCTTTCCCGGTTAACATTCCATTACGGTTTACTACCCTATGCGCAGGTACTTTGGGAAATGCATGATGTGCGGCATTCATTGCCCAGCCTACCATTCGGGCAGAAAGTTTTGTTCCGAGATAATTAGCGATAGCGCCATATGAGGTAACCCTACCTTTAGGAATTTGTCGGACTACAGCATATACATCTTCAAAAAATGTGTATTGCTTCGTAGTAGCACGGGCGGTTTCTTTAGCCACTTTCAAATGTTCAGGATTTTTTCTTTTCATGTTTCTTTAAGGCTAATAATTTTTGTCTTGCCTGTTCTGCTACATTTTCGTAATGATAAGGGCAATGCCTGCAGCCATTACCACAACAACCCCCTCTTTCTAAATGGTACTTTTCAGTAAATACAATGAATCTATTTTCATTATAATAAAAATGAATTCCTTCAATTAATTCATTGTCAATACTCATTGAGCTTGTTTTTTTAGAAGATGGGTAAGCTTTTCATTATTATCCGGAATTATTTCGGGCAAAGAAAAACAAAGATAAAATATAGTATTACTTTTTGCAATATCAAGTTGCTCATAATGTGTTTTGATTTTCAACTCATCTGGTAAATTTTCTTCTCCATAAACATTATTATAATCTGTAATTATTTTAATCTGGTATAATTCGATAACCATTTTGGTAAAAAAATATAAGTCAGGAGAGTCTGTTTTTAAATGTATTTTCCCATTGGCTTTTAGTATTTGCCTGTATAATCTTAAGAAGCTTGGATGAGTCAATCTTTTATTTGCCTTCGATAGCCTCAATTGAGGATCAGGAAAAGTGATCCATATTTCATCAACCTCACCCCGAAAAAAATATTGATTGATTTTATCAATTTGCGTTCTTAAAAATGCTGCGTTTTTCAAGTCATTTAGCAAAGAATATTTTGCACCTACCCAAAGTCGGTTTCCTTTAATATCTACCCCAATAAAATTTTGATGTGGATACATTTTCGCAAGACCCGTGGTATATTCTCCTTTACCACAAGCAAGTTCTAATACAATTTGATGGTCATTCTTAAAAAATTCATGCCACTGCCCTTTCATATTTTCCGGGTATTCCAATACATTGGGAAATGTTTTTATCTCACCAAATCTCTTTAATTTTTTTTGCGCCATAGGTGCGCAAAAATAAGGTGTAGGAAAGTATTTGGGAAAATGAATACCGGAATTGAAACCGATCCTCGCAATTGGGTATCAGCTGGTGCCTATTTTAAATTATTAATAGCACTTTCCTGTGAAGGAGAAATTTTTTTCATCGCCATGTTGATGCTTTTGGCTATGTCACTTTTCTGATCCAAAAGAGTTTCGGTTTTAATACTATCGAATGTACTCTGCTCATTTTTTCTACGCATTTTCATTACCAGGTTTTTTAAATCCGCATCTGTATTTTCTGATACCTGTACCATTATTAACACCGAAATTGCTTCCAAATCATGCTGGTTCATTTTATGTAATAATGGTTCTTTTTTTAATGCGTCAGAAAGACTCTCGGTATTTATAGTTTTACCTTTTAAACTATTGGCTTTTTTCCTGATAAGATTTTTGATCTCCGGCTTGATGGACTGCATGGCATAGTTATAAAATGAACTTGCTTCAGGCGTTATTGCCGAATGAACTTGTGCATAACTGTAAAATGAAAAACCACAAAAGATGAAGAGAAATAAATTTTTCATAAGTAGTTTTTTCGTTAAAAAAATAATTCAGAAAAAGATGAATAAATAGTAAACGAAAAAATGAACAATAAATTGGATGAATCTATTCTCTTTTTATTAAGAATTTAGATAAAGTGCTCCAAAAAAATATAAGATTGAATAATTGAAAGCAGTTTGTGATTTTGTTATTTTAAAAAAAAACGATAAAATCAGGAATGAATCCATTTACCTTTCCGTTTTGGCACAATATTTCCTACTCAATGAGTAAAACATTTTAAATATATCTATATGAATCTTAATCCAAAATTAAAAGGGCAGAGTGCCCTGGTAACCGGAGCTAATAGTGGAATAGGAATGGCAGTAGCAATTGCATTGGCCAATGATGGCGCAAATGTGGTGGTGAATTATGTCAGCCATCCTGAAGACGCAGAAGCGGTTGTAAAACAAATTGAAAACAATGGAGGTAATGCTATTGCTATAAAAGCGGATGTAAGTAAAGAAGATGAAGTGTCGGGCATGTTTCAGCAGATGTTTGCTAAATATGGTACTATAGATATTTTGGTAAATAACGCAGGATTACAAAAGGATTCGCCATTTGAAAACATGAGTCTTGCTGATTGGCAATTAGTAATCAATGTCAATCTTACAGGACAATTTTTATGTGCACGTGAAGCGGTTAAAGAATTTTTAAAAAGGGGAGTAGTCCATGAAAGGAGTATGGCTGCCGGGAAAATTATTTGCATGAGCAGTGTACACCAGGTGATTCCATGGGCAGGCCATGTAAATTATGCGGCGAGCAAAGGAGGAATTGACCTGTTAATGAAAAGTATGGCCCAGGAACTGGCACCCAAAAAAATAAGGGTAAATTCAATTGGCCCGGGCGCTATCAAAACTCATATTAATGAATCTGCGTGGAGTACTCCCGAAGCGCTCAATAAACTACTTACACTTATACCGTATGGCCGTATTGGAGAGCCGGAAGATATTGGTAAAGTGGCTGTATGGCTTGCAAGTGATGAATCAGACTACCTGACTGGCACCACTATTTTTGCCGATGGAGGCATGTTGCTCTATCCCGGATTTTCTACTAACGGATAAAAATAAAAAAGAAATGAAAAAGATGGATAATGCAGAAATAAGAAGATTGCAGCAAAATGCAACCAAAGAGGTTCCATTGGAAAAATGGGGAACTTACCTGAGCGAGCGTCAATGGGGAACTGTGCGCGAAGATTACAGCGAAAATGGGGATGCATGGAATTATTTTCCACACGATCATTCGCGGAGCAGGGTTTATCGTTGGGGAGAGGACGGATTGGGGGGAATTTCAGATATTAGTCAGCAATTATGTTTTGCTGTTACACTGTGGAATGGAAAAGACCCGATATTAAAAGAAAGAGCCTTCGGATTAGGAAATCATGAGGGAAATCATGGCGAAGATGTGAAGGAATTATATTATTATCTTGATAATCTTCCTACACATTATTACATGAAATATTTGTACAAATATCCACAGGAAGCTTTTCCATATCTTGATCTGATCAATACAAACAAGTCAAGAAATAAGCAGGAGCCGGAATACGAAATTTTAGATACGGGGATTTTTAACGAGGATAAATATTTTGATGTTTTTGTAGAATATGCCAAAAATGATAGTGAAGATATTTTTATCAAAATTGAAATTTTTAATCGCGGAAATGAAAAAGCGCCGATAACTATTTTACCCACACTATGGTTTTATAATAATTGGCAATATGCCGGCGAAGAAAACAAGCCCAACATTAGTTATGTAAATAACCGATCGATAAAGGCAGATCATCATTCACTTGGCAGTTATTATCTTTATTTTCAGCAAACGGACGATATCCTTTTTACAGAAAATGAAACCAATTTTGAAAGACTTTATAGTCGACCTAATAAAACTGAATTCGTAAAAGATGCTTTTCATGAAGCCATAATAAAGGGTACTGATTTTCAAAAATTAAAAGATAAAAAAACGGGAACAAAATGCGCCCCTGTTTACCATTTGGATATAGAACCCAGGCAATCACAAAGTATTTTTCTTCGTCTTTCTAATAAAGAAATTGACGATTTCTTTCCTGAAAATTTTGAAGAAATTTTTAAAACAAGAAAAAAAGAAGCTGATGAATTTTACGAAGCCATTCATCCTGCCTCCTGTACTGATGATCAGAAAATAATTCAACGCCAGGCTTTTGCTGGTTTACTCTGGAATAAACAATATTATCATTATGATTTGGATCGCTGGTTACATACCAGCGATGGGATAACCCCTGTTTCAGGGAAGAGGATGAACGGGCGCAATCACAACTGGAAATATTTAAAAAACCAGGATATTTTATCTATGCCTGACAATTGGGAATATCCATGGTATGCTTCCTGGGATACAGCATTTCATTGCATTTCACTTGCCGTAATAGACCCTCTGTTCGCCAAACATCAATTGACTTTGCTGATGCGTGAATGGTATATGGATCCGCAGGGCCAGTTGCCTGCTTACGAATGGGATTTCAATGATGTAAATCCTCCTGTACACGCATTTGCTGCATTACAAATCTATAAGACGGAACAAAAATTATATGGGAATACAGATATTAATTTTCTAAAAAGCATCTTTCAAAAACTCATTATCAACTTCACCTGGTGGATCAACAGGAAAGATGCGGATGGGAACAGCATTTTTGAAGGTGGATTTCTTGGTCTTGATAATATAGGTCTTTTTAACAGGAGTATGGTGCTCCCCGGAAACATGCTATTAGAACAGGCAGACGGAACAAGCTGGATGGGTATGTATGCACTTGATATGATGAATATAGCGCTTGAAATAGCAATGCATGATATTTCCTTTGAAAATACGGCCACTAAGTTTTATGAACATTTTGTAATCATTGCTGAGGCATTGAATGAACTGGGATTATGGAACGAAGAAGATAAGTTTTTTTATGATGTACTTTCCCTAAATAAATCAGATGCTTTCCCGTTAAAAGTGCGGTCAGTAATAGGTCTTACTCCTCTATTCGCTGTAGCATCTATTGACAAAGAAGTTTTTGACAAGCTTCCCGGTTTTACAAAACGAATGAAATGGTTTCAAAATTATAGAATTACGAACCAATTGTATTTGCCAAGCCAGGATAAAAGTGACTCTGAAAATATCCTGCTATCACTTGTTCATAAAGAAAGATTGGAATATTTGTTTGAAAAATTGTTGGATGAATCAGAGTTTTTGTCTGATGGGGGTATAAGAGCTTTGTCAAAATATTATGAAAAAAATCCGTACACTTTAAATTATTATGGCAATACTTATTCCATCAAATATGATCCGGGTGATTCTACATCGGACATGTTCGGGGGCAATTCTAATTGGCGCGGCCCTGTATGGATGCCTGTGAATTATCTATTCATAAATGCTTTTAAAAAATTGGGATCTTTTTATCAGGATAGCCTAAAAGTTGAATGTCCTAAAGGTTCTGGAAATTTTAAAAATCTCAACGAAGTCGCCAAAGAAATTACCGGACGGTTATTATATATTTTTGAAAAAAATAATAACAATGAAAGACCGGTAAACGGGCCATACAATTGGTTTTATAAGAAAGAAGAAAATTGTAATCTTGTTCTTTTTCATGAATATTTTAACGGCGATACTTCTCATGGCTTGGGCGCCAGCCATCAAACCGGTTGGACAGCTCTGATAAGCAATTTAATTCTTGATTTAAAAGATGACGATCATGGCAAATAATTAAACAAGTTATTTCTTCTTATTTCTAAAATTTTCAATCGCTTTTTTTGTAAAATCACTAAGGACCATTCGTCCGCTCATGACGGCTCTTTCTTTTAAAAGTGTATCCCAGTTTTCGGTTCCTTTCCAAAAAATATTTTTCATTTCAGTCATCGCCTGCGGGCTGGAGTGGGCAAGTGCATTAGCAAGCCTCTGCACAGATTCATCCATATTTACTACCGACTCGTGTACTTCAGCAAATAACCCTTTCTGTTTGGCCCACTCAGCATTTCTCCAAAGTGTAGCGTCAATTGCAAGCTGGCTGAAAGCAGAGGTTCCAATTTTTCTTTCTACTGCAGGCCCTATTACAAAAGGTCCAAAGCCGAGATTGAGTTCACTGAGTTTTACCTCTGCAGGTTTTACTGCAATGGCATAATCTACCGCAGCGGCAAGTCCAACACCACCACCCACACATTTTCCATGTATTCTGCCAATGATAAATTTATTACACTTCCTCATTGCATTGAGTACATTGGCAAGGCCTGTAAAAAACTGTATTGCCTCTTTTTCATTTTTAATATCCGCTAATTCGTCAAAACTTGCTCCACCACAAAAGGCCCCTTCTCCACTACTTTTTAAAATTACTACCATACTATCATGCGTACCCGCATAATGTATTTCCTGTCTTAATGCATCCAGTATTTTAGAAGGAAGGGAATTACCTTGTGGATGAAAAAATTCGATGGTTGTAATTCCATGGTCTGTGTGTGATTTTACGTAAGGTTCCATTTTACTTATTTAAATATATTCTTTGATGTTATTTTTAGCTCCTGTTT
The DNA here is from genome assembly GCA_030706605.1 of Bacteroidota bacterium. Taxonomy (GTDB): domain Bacteria; phylum Bacteroidota; class Bacteroidia; order Chitinophagales; family Chitinophagaceae; genus Ginsengibacter. Next base: position 23,075 of record JAUZOE010000019.1, on the reverse strand, counting down.
GCCACAAGCCTGGTAATTGGTCTCTTCGAAATCAGTAATCCATTTCCATATTGCACAATTTCCAGGCTTGGCTGGCAATTTTTAGCCAGTGATTTTACGAATTTACACGAATTAAAACAAAGAAAATCAGGGTAAATAATTGGTAATTTGTAAATACAATCTCCTTGATAAAAGAGCTCATGGGAATAGAGTAAAATTCCGCAAATTCAAATTGTTTTATAAAAAATAAGAAGTCTTTGTATCGTAATTGGATGTTTATTTTATAATTAAGGAGATCTAATGAAACATTTCCTGTTTTTAATTCAGGTTTTTTCAGCAAAAAAATTAACCTTTTACTGTAATCAAATGTAAGGATGATATCTGATTATAAACAGTTATCATTAAGTTTCAAACGATCAATTTCTTCAGATAGTCTGTTAAATATTTCATCTATGCTACCTTCCCCTTTTACAAAAATTACTTTGTGAACTTTTTGATAGTGATCGGCAACAGTTGCCGTTTTTTTATGATATTCCATAATTCGTGCTCTGATTACCTGTTCATTATTATCGTCAGATCGGCCGCTGGTTTCGCCTCTTTTCACCAACCTTTTAATGAGTTCATCCTCGCTTACGTTAAGAGCAAGCATTATATCAATACAGGAATTTTTTTTCTTAAGCAATTCGTCAAGTTCTTCTGCCTGGAGGGCAGTGCGTGGAAATCCGTCAAACAAAAACCCCTCGACATCCCTATTGTTGTCAAGCGCATCATTTATCATTCCTATTACCACTTCGTCAGGCACCAAATTACCTTTGTCCATATACTTTTTAGCTTCCAAGCCCAAATGGGTTTTCTGCGCAATTTCGCTTCGCAACAGATCCCCTGTGGAAAGATGTTTTAAATTGTATTTGGCAATCAGTTTTTCTGACTGCGTTCCTTTCCCGCTGCCTGGAGGCCCAAATAAAATAAGGTTGAACATTTTTCTTAAATCGTAGTGAACGTCAAATATAATGGATGGATTTTAAAATTCCTTAATAGGGATGAAAATAACTTGATTTATTTTAGCAATTGTGTAGCGAATCATTCTGTATTTTTATAAAAATAGCCCTGAAAACAGCAATAATTTAAAATTAATTCAATGAAAACTGATAAAACAAATTCATTCATTTCAAAATCGGGTAAAACACCTGAAGAAATGAGCAATGAAGAATGGAAAAATATTTTGCCAAAAGAAATTTATCATATAGCGAGAGAGAAGGGAACAGAAAGAGCTGGAACAGGTACTTATTACAAACACAATGAAGTTGGTACTTATTATTGTGTGGTCTGTGGAAATCCACTTTTTAAAAGTGACGGCAAGTTCAACAGTAGTTGCGGATGGCCAAGTTTCTTTGAACCCATTACCAAGGAAAGTCTTATTTATCTTCCAGATAATTCTTTTGGTATGAGGCGTACAGAAGTACAATGTGGGAAATGTCGGTCACATCTTGGGCATGTATTTGAAGATGGCCCACCACCCACAGGCCTCAGGTATTGTATTAATTCCGTTGTGCTCGGATTTAGCTCCCGGTCTTCCGAAGAGGAAACTTAGAGCATAGACAAGTTCTGATTTTATTGACTTTTTTTTGAAAAAAGAGTTTCCTGTTTTTGTAAAATTGGCTTTGGACTAATACTTACAAAGATTGAGTTCTACTTGCTGCCAGTGAATATCCTTCTCAATAAAGCAATAATAAAAGTAAATATTGCAGAGCCTACCACTGCCCATATTATCGGGAAAGGTTTATGATCAATAATAATTTCAAAAAAATGAGGCAATCCTATTTTTCCTGCCACCCATAATCCAATGTAGGCACCGATAAAACCTACTACGATTGAAACTAAACAACCTCCAAGATCGTAACCGGCCAATGATTGACCTATAATGCCACAGATAGCAGCTATCAATAAAAGTATTAGAAACCCGATAAGTGTTATAGCCAAAAATTTTTTTGAATATAAATGATTTTTTCTTCCCTTATTTTTTTAAACAAGCATCGAGCAACAATGCCATATAAGCGAATCCTTTTTTACGTGCGAAATCTATATTGTTTTCAGGAATTTTTTTGGGATTGGGATAATGCAATAATGCTTGCTCTATACTTTCTTCACGCAAAATGTGTAACATCGGGTAAGGAGACCGGTTGGTAAAATTAGCTGCATCATCCATAGGTGAGTTAGCAAAGCAATAGGTGGGGTGAAAACTTGCCACCTGGTAAATACCTTCATAGTCTTTCTTCTTCAACAAATTTTCAGCTTTTGAAACGAGGATAAGGTAATCATCAAATCTTTTGAATGACCCTGGAAATATAAGCAAGCTAGTTTCAATGTCTTTATTCTCATCAAGCAAAATGCATTCATTCAAAAATGAATCTAAACATACTTTAATCTTGTCACTAATTTCAACTGCATAATGTATCGCGTTTCGTTTTACTTCCCTGGCGGCAAAGGGACAAAAATTGCAACCAATAACTATATCGGTTATCCATTTTTGGGTCTGAAGTTTTATGACATTCTCTTTTGTATTCATCGTCAATTGTAACCTTTATTTTTCAGTTTGATTAATATTCACCTTAAATTGAGTTTATTTCTATTTTATGGAGCCATCTTTGCACATGCATTTTAGCCAAATTATATAAGAAACCAGTTAGAATGTAATTAACACAATCATGAATTTTAAAACATCCGAAAAAATTTTAATTACCAAAAAAGCTGATCTTTTCTTCGCAGGTCTGTATTCAGCATTCCAGTTTATTATCCGATTCTTCAAAGAAGCCTTTGTGCCTCCTTATGAATTTAAAGAAATTATTAAACAATGCTATGAGGTTGGATATAAATCTCTTGGACTGATTACTTTAACAGGATTTATTACAGGTTTGGTTTTTACCAAACAATCGCGTCCTTCCCTGTCAGAATTTGGCGCACAATCATGGCTGCCTTCACTGGTAGCTATCGCCATTATAAGAGCTTTGGCGCCATTGGTGACTGCATTAATCTGCGCAGGAAAAGTAGGATCAAATATTGGTGCCGAACTTGGTTCCATGAAAGTAACTGAACAGATAGACGCTATGGAAGTTTCGGCTGTAAATCCCTTTAAATATTTAGTTGTGAGCCGTGTATTGGCAACAACACTAATGATGCCTTTATTAATGTGCTATACAGGCTGTGTCGCCATGTTGGGTGCTTTTTTAAATGTTCATCTAAATGAATTGACCAGTTTTATTTCCTTCTTTGAGGCAGCATTTGATAAAATTTCGTTTCTTGATATTTTTTCTTCTTTGATAAAAAGTATTGCATATGGATTTACTATTGGTATTGTAGGATGTTATAAAGGATTTAATGCAACCAATGGAACCGAAGGTGTGGGTAAGGCGGCTAATGCTTCAGTAGTACTTTCTATGTTCCTGATATTTATAGAAGAAATACTTATAGTACAGTTAACCAACAGTATCAGATAGTAAATGGAAACAGAGCTTAAAAATAAAGTACAAAAGGGATTAGTAATAACTATCCGTGATTTGTATAAATCTTTTGGGGATAATCATGTATTGCAGGGAATTAACCTGGATGTTTTTTCCAAAGAAAATGTGGTAGTGCTTGGCAGATCCGGAACCGGTAAATCTGTACTTATAAAAATAGTCTGTGGTTTATTGAAACCTGATAAAGGTCTGGTAAATGTATTAGGAAATGAAGTAGATCATCTGAAAGATAAACAATTGCGCGAACTGCGCCAGAAAGTTGGATTCTCTTTTCAAAATAGTGCCTTATATGATAGTATGACAGTGAGGGAAAATCTCGCTTTCCCTCTGGTCCGAAATGCAAAACATTTGTCGAGACAAGAAATAAAAAAAGAGATCGAATCAGTATTGGATGATGTAGGTTTATTACAAACCATTAACCAGATGCCTTCCGAACTTTCGGGTGGCCAAAGAAAAAGAATTGGAATTGCGCGTACATTAATCCTGCGGCCGCAGATCATGTTGTATGATGAACCTACTTCCGGCCTGGACCCGATAACCTCTATTGAGATTAATAACCTGATTAATTTAGTGCGCCAGAAATTTAATACCACTTCTATCATAATCACACATGATCTTACCTGTGCAAAATCAACCGGTGATAAAATTGCCATGTTGTATGATGGAAAGTTCATAAAGCAAGGTACTTTTGATGAGGTTTTTAGCGAAAATGATGAAAGGATACAAAATTTTTATAAATATAATTTTATTAAATAGCAATGAAAGTGACCAATAACATCAGAGCCGTAATTCTTGGAATATTTATCCTGATAGGATTGGCCATATTTATATTAACCATACTCACATTAGGATCTCAAAAGAAAACATTTGATCGGTCCATTACCATAAAATCATATTTTGATAACGTAAACGGTTTGCAGAAAGGAAATAATATCTGGTTTTCGGGAGTAAAAGTAGGTACGATAAGAAAAGTAACTCTAACGGGAAAAGGCAAGGTGGAAGTAGACATGAATATTGATGAACAATCCCGGCAGTTTATCAGGAAAGATGCCAAAGCAAGAATAAGTTCTGATGGATTAATCGGAAATAAAATAATTGAAATTTATGGGGGCACCCTACAATCTGAAGAAATAGAACCAGGAGATTTATTGGGAAATCAAAAATTAATTAGTACTGACGAAATGATGAATACGCTTTCAAAAAATAATGATAATCTCCTTGCAATAACCAATGATTTTAAAATAATCGGCAACCGAATTGTTCAGGGCAAAGGGTCAATCGGGAAATTGCTTACTGACGAAACGCTGATTAATCAAATAAATGCCACCACATTGACTCTGAAAAGAGCCTCAATGAATCTTGAAAAAATTTCGGCTGATGTATCAGCCTATACCTCCAAACTAAATAAAAAAGGCTCTTTAGCCAATGACCTTGTTACCGATACGATAATTTTCAATAAGTTAAGATCTACTGTATCTCAGCTCCAGGAAGTTGCTTCCAAATCTAAAGAAGTTATTAATAATTTGAATACTGCGGGCAATTCTATTAACAATGGATTGAATAATAAAAATGTCCCGATTGGAATGTTATTGAATGATGAAAACTCAGCAACAAATATTAAAGTAATTCTTCAAAATTTACAAAGCAGCAGTAAAAAACTGGATGAAGACCTGGAAGCCATTCAACACAATTTTTTATTACGTCGGTTTTTCAGGAAGAAAGCAAAAAATGAGCCCACTGTAACAGATACAACTACAAACTGATTTTTTCTCTATTAAGTTAAAAGTTTAATTTTCAAATTATTGGCATGATAATTTGCATGTAATATTTATGTCCTTTAGTAATAGAACTAGTATTGATTTTAACCAAGTTGATTTCAAATTCTCATTCAAATTTTTCTTTTGAATATACGTTTAAAATACTTCTTCAAAGGAGTAGCTGTTTTGGGGGGAGTACTATTAGTGCTCTATCTTGCTCTATATATCTATGTTTTTACTCACAAAAAAGATATCATCAAACAGGTAACCGATGAAGCAGGAAAAGAGCTAAATGGAAATATTTCTATTGGGGATGTGGATTTAAGTTTTTTTAGCACGTTTCCTCAAATATCTATTTTTCTGCGTAAAGTCGAAATTACTGACTCTCTTTTTGTACAGCATCATCATGCTTTTTTTATAGCCGATAAAGTTTTTGCTCAATTAAGCATTTTAAGACTCATAGAAAAAAAGTCTGCAATTGACGGATTTACAGTGGAAAATGCCGCTATTTATTTATATACCGACAGTAGTGGATACAGCAATGAATATTTAATCAGGCCAAAAGAAAATTCAACGCCAGGTAAAACAAAATCTAATGAAAGCAATATATTAAAATCAGTTATTCTGAAAAATGTTCAATTTACCCTTGATGATAAAAAGAAGGGAAAACTGTATGATATAGCTGTCAGAGATTTAAAATTAAAACTAAATGAGTTGGATTCAGTTTTATTGATTTCTGCCAGGGCCAATTTACTTATACACAGCCTTACATTCAATATGAATGCAGGTAGTTTTGTACAAGAAAAAACTTTTGAAGGCAATTTTCATTTTCGCATCGATCATAAAATACAACGATTGCAATTTGACAGTATTGACATTAAAATTGCCAGGCATCTGTTCAATTTAAGTGGTTGGTTTGATTTAAAAGGCCCTAATCCTCAAATGCAGTTAAAAATTCATACCCGGAATATTTTTTATTCTTTTGCCAGAACTTTATTAACTCCTAAAATTGCAACGGCATTATCCATTGTTGACATTGATAAAAAATTAGATGCCGATGCTTTTATTAGTGGCCCATTAAAAGGGAACGAACCTTTGATAACTGTCAACTGGAAAGTAAAAAATTCGCATTTAAAAAACCCTTTTTTTGATTTTGATGATGCAACGTTTATCGGATCTTTTACTAATGAAATAGTAAAAGGAGTTCCGCGATTTGATAAAAATTCTGAAATTACGCTCAGTCATTTTTCTGCAAAATGGAATGGACTTCCGGTCACATCGGATCATATTGAAATTTCAAATTTATCTCAGCCTTTACTTAGCTGTGATCTTAAATCAAGCTTTCCTCTAATTGACTTAAACGAACTGTTGGGAAGTAGGACGATCGAATTAAGAAGTGGGACCGGCATTATCAACCTGGCATATAAAGGACCATTTGAGAAAAATACTACTGCCAATTCTTTTATTACCGGAATTGTTGCATTCAGTAATGGTACTGTTTTTTATATGCCCCGTGGGGTGGAAATGAAAAATGTCAATGGGGAATTAGTCTTCAAAAACTCTGATATTTTTGTAAAAAATTTGCAGTGTTTTGTACTAAATAATAAAATAGTAATGAGTGGCCATGCGACAGAGCTTATTACTTTAATGAATACGAAACCCAATCAATCAAATATTAAATTAAATATTTATTCGCCATCATTAAATTTAACCCCTTTCTCTTATTTATTAAAAGAGCGAAAAACAATTTCTAATCATAATACAGATAAAAGGAAGCTAAACAAAATTGCCCAAAAAATTGACGCTATCTTAGATGATGGAAGCATCAACGTAATTCTTAAAGCTGATAAATTACAGTACAAAAAATTCGAAGCAACCAATGTTTTAGGTAATATTTCTTTATTGCAAGATAGATACCTCCTTAATAAAGTGAGTATGAAAGAAGGAAATGGTAGTATTGATATTCACGGTTCCCTGGTTAACAGAAAAACTAATTTTCATGAAGCAATTATTGATGCGTCAATAGATAATGTAGATGTCAATGAAATGTTTACTGCATTCAATAATTTTGGTCAAAAAGGAATTGAAGCCCAAAATATAAAAGGCAAAATTTCAGCAAAAGTGAACGCATCTCTCGGGCTTAATGATGATGGAAATGCATATCCCTCCAGCATCACCAGCACCGTTGATTTTTCTTTAAAAAAGGGAGCCCTTATTCATTTTGAACCAATAAAAAAATTACAAAATTTTTTATTTAAAAACAGGGATTTTGATACTATAAAATTTGCTGAATTAAAAGACAGGTTAACCATCAGCAACCAGGATATAAAGATCAACCGGATGGAAATTGAGTCCAATGTTTTTACAATCTTCGTTGAAGGCATTTATAGTTTGAAAGGGAATACCGATATTAGTATTCAGGTGCCCTTAAGCAATCTTAAAAAAAGAGATTCAGATTACAAGCCTCAAAATACGGGCACCAATAAAAATCCGGGAATTTCCTTATTTTTTAGAGGACGGCCGGGGACAGATGGAAGTATTCAATTTAAACCAGACTTATTTAAGAAATTCGGCAAGTGAGGTAGAAAAGTTAATTAATTCGTCACCGTCCAATTTTATTTTATTTTTGGACAAATCATTTCATGAAAAGAAGATCATTAATTCATTTACTTATATTCTCTTTAATTATGGTTGGTTGCCAGCATAGTCAAGGTCAAAAGCCCGAGAACTGGACTGCTGACCAATTGATAGAGCCTTCCGCTTTGGCTCAAACACTTCAAGCTAATAAAGAGTTACCAGTAATTATAAGTGTTGGTCCCGGCGCTATTATTCCACATTCGATTGATATAGGCATGACTGAAAATGAAAAAAACCTGGAAAAATTTAAAGAAGTGCTTAGTAAATTACCTAAATCAACTAATATAGTAGTGTATTGCGGATGTTGCCCTTTTGCACATTGTCCTAATGTGCGACCGGCTATTGATGTATTGCAAAAATTGAAATTCACCAATTATCATTTGTTGAATTTACCAAACAATATTAAAGCCGATTGGATATCGAAAGGTTATCCACAAGTAAAATAAATTCTTCTTTTTCACTCCTGGCATAATATCTTATCTGATTCTTTCCTATAAGGTTCTTCCCCCTGAGCCTTTCAGATAGGTTGCTGTAAATCGTAGTACTTTCAACAAGGAGTTTATCTAAAACTATATTTCATTTTTAAAATGATTTCAATAAATGCTGCTTGAATTAATTCTAAAATTCAACCGCTGACTTTTCATAAGTTAAAGACTTTAGTTTGATACTATTTTACAAAATAGCTATTTTAAAATTCATTTTTAAAAATAATTGACATAACCAATTATTTTTCGTATTTTAACAAAACATTAAATCTTGATATGATGAAAAATTTAATTTCCACTTGTTTAGTGTTTGTTGCAATAAGTTGTAACACTACATCAGTTAAGAAAGCACCCAAGATGCCGGGTGCCTATTTTATGAATTCTCAAACTCTTAATGACGGTGTAAAGGATACGAAATATACCGATCTTAAGCAATTGAAAATATATACAGATAGTTTTGTGATGTATACGCAGGTAAACCCTACTGATTCTATTTCTGCCTTTGGCGTTGGTTCATATACAGCAGATACCGGAACTGTAACTGAAAATATAATCTTTTCGGGGAGAGATACCTCCTTTAATGATAGTCCACAAAGCTTTAAGCTAAACATCACTATAACCCCCGATGGATATGAGCAGGTAATTCCTGAAATTATTTCAGATTCTAAAAAATATAAACTCACAGAAGTTTATCAGAAAGTAAGCACTACGGCAAAAAGTCCGTTAGATGGAATCTGGAAAGAAATTAATTCTTATACCGTAAACGGAAAAGATACTGTAAAGAATATAAGAACCCAATATAAAGCCTTTTATGCTGGTTATTTTATGTTTGGTCGCTCTTTTAAAGATTCAGTTTCAAAAAATAATATCGGTATTGGGTTTGGAACTTTTGTAATGAATGGAGATAATAAAATTAAAGAGACAGATCTCAATTCGACCTACGCTATAATAGCCGGGCAATCATTTGATGTAGACATTGAAATGAATGGCAAAGACAATTATAACCAAACTATCAGTTATCCGGATGGCTCAAAAAGTATAGAATTTTATGAACGCTTGAAAAAATAAATCAACCCTTTGGTTAACCTTTTTGTGTAAATTTCATCTTACCTCATCAATTATTTTCTCCTTTTTCCCGGGGCCAATTAATTTTGTAAATAGTTTTATTTACCGAAGTATAAAGTCTTGCCGGGATAATTTTTATTTTCCTTAACCTTGATTCTTTTATTTTTAAACTTCAATGAAAATAAACAGATGAAAAATCTTTTTCTCTTTCTAGGAATATTATATGGGTTTTCCTGCATGGCACAGGGAAATGACTACCAGGATACACGCAGGAAAACCGAATCTTTTTCACGGTTACAACCAAAAGATATTCGTACCGATGTAGCCACTTTTGCCTTATCGGGAATCAGTGAAAGCGTTGGGGCATTGCCTTTGCAGAAAATTAGCTACAATACTTTCAGCAAAGATTCTATGACATTTGAAGGTGATGGAATAAAAGCAACAATCAACATTTCAAACTTTGATCCCGCTAAACATAAATTAACCTATGATGAGAAATATCTTATAAGAATTAACAGGAAAACGTATTATGGTGGTTATGGAAGTATCCCCAAAACTTATATCAGTAATGTATCAATGACAATAGGCAATGATACGGTTCTTATTCCCCCATCGGCATATTTCGATTTGTATAACCTTAATTTAACTTACAATGATAAAGGAGTAAAACGCACTACTAATGCTATTTATAAATCTAAAGACGGCCATAGGATTTACTGGTATCTCTTTAGTAAAGACAATACAGGAAGCTATGAAGTGACCTGGATAATCCAGGATCATAAATATTTACGACGCGTTTTAGATTATGGATTTATGTAAGAATCAAAACCTTTTTTATAGCTACTTCAGATATCTTACTTACAATTGCTATTATATTTCAAAAACTAAATTACTCCGGAATTAATTTTACCAAATAGGGCCAAGAAAAACAGAAAAAGATTACCACCTTTCTTCTTCACTTTTGCTGTTACCGGACTCTCTAAACAATTTCCGGCTTTCGATCTTTTGCAATTGCCTTTCAATAATTAAATCTGCAAGAACTGAAGCAGAATCCTCATTTGTGTTTTCATTTAAATATAACCTGATTTTTTTCTCATCAACATCTACCCTGTAAAGTAATTGTAAGAGTGCAGAAAAATCTTTATTGATCAGGTCGTTGATCAATGCTATCAACTTTCCCCGGATTTCTTCGGAAGGTTTTTCCAATATAGAATTGGTTGCAAAAATAATTTTATCTCGAATTGAGATTTGATTTTCCGGTTGCATTTTGAATTACGAATATAAAAAAATCTATGCTTCTTATCAGGTTTATGTTTTATGAGTATTTTTCTAAAACGCCTAATCCAAATAATGCAAAATCATATTTAACCGGATCAGTTATATCCAATTTTTTTAATTCATCAGTTAACTCAATAGAAGCCTGCCAATCCACTTGCTTTCTTTTTAATAAATTAAAATGTTTAGCCACCCTGGCCACATGCACATCTACAGGGCAAATTAATTGTGAAGGTGATATTTTTTTCCACAAACCAAAATCAACTCCTTTATTATCATTGCGAACCATCCATCTTAAATACATATTGAGGCGTTTACAACTTGAATTTTTTTGTGGAGAGGCTATGTGTTTTTGAGTCCTCAGAGGCACATATTCAAGAGAAAAAAAATAATGGTAAAAATAATTTAAAGACACTTCTATAATATTTTGCGAATGGTGCATTGTTTTCTTATTAAAAAAAGCAGATTCCAGGGATTGATGTTTTGAATAATGAAATTTGAGAAAAGAGATAAAATACAACAAATCCGTATCATTAAAAGTGCGATGGCAAAATCCTTCTAATTTTTTAAGATCCTGGTCAGTATGATTAATACAAAAATCATAAGGCGCACTATCCATTAATTGCAAAAGCGTTTTGCTTTTATTAATAATAGTTTTGCGAATTCCCCAGGCAAATACTGCTGCAAAAAAACCTGCAATTTCTATGTCTTGTTTTAGTGAAAAAAAATGTGGAATAACGATTGGGTCGTCTTTAATAAAATCAGGAGTATTGAATTCGATTACTTTTCGGTCAAGAAATGTTTTTAACTCCTCTATATTATTTCCTTTCTCCACACATTTAATTTTACACTATACAAAATGAATTGATAGTTTCCTTCTGATCAATTTGATTCATCAGGCAACATTTGATTAGATTTTAGCCAATCGCTCTATCCAGGTCAGCTATTAAATCGTCGGCATCCTCTATCCCGACACTCAATCTCATCAAAGAATCTACCAGACCGTTTTTCATTCTTTCTTCTTTAGGAATACTTGCATGTGTCATAGTAGCGGGATGCCCGATCAGGCTCTCAACTCCTCCAAGGCTTTCAGCCAAAGCAAAAAGTTTTGTTGAAGACAGCACTTTTTTAGCAGCTTCTATGCTATCATCTTTCAAGGTAAAACTCATCATTCCACCAAATCCCCGCATTTGTTTTTTGGCAATTTCATGATTAGGATGGTCTTCAAACCCACACCAGTATACTTTATCTACTTTAGGATTATTTCTAAGCCAATGTGCAATTTTCTCTCCATTTTCGCAATGTCGCTGCATGCGTACATGTAAAGTTTTTAATCCCCGTAAAATCAAAAAACAATCCTGTGGGCCAGGAACCGCGCCACAGCTATTTTGTATAAAAGCCAACTGATCATTCAGACTTTCATCATTCATGATTAAACAACCATGCACTGAATCACTATGCCCCCCAATGTACTTGGTAGCAGAATGCAATACAATATCAGCACCAAAATCCAATGGGCTTTGCAAATAAGGAGAAGCAAAAGTATTGTCAACACAAAGCAATACATGATTCTTTTTTGCAATGGCCGCCACCGCGGCAATGTCCGTGATATTCATCATCGGGTTGGTAGGCGTTTCTGTCCAGATGAGTTTGGTATTTTTATTAATATATTTTGAAACTTCATTTGCATCCTGCATATTAATAAAATGAAATTTCAGACCGTATTTGACAAATATTTTTGTAAAAAGACGATAGGTACCACCATACATGTCATTTGCTGCTATTATTTCATCGCCGGGATTTAAAAGTGTAATTACTGCATCTGCAGCGGCAGAGCCACTTGAAAAACATAAACCAAATTTTCCATTCTCTACTGTTGCTAAAGCAAGTTGTAAAGAATGACGGGTAGGATTTTGTGTTCTTGCATATTCATACCCTTTATGCACTCCCGGGCTTTCCTGCACATAAGTGGATGTCTGATAAATAGGTGTCATAATAGCTCCAGTTGAAGGATCTGGTTCAGCACCGGCATGAATCAATTTTGTCTCTAGTTTCAAAATATTTTATTTAGAATCGTATTTTAAAAAAGTATTCAACGATCATTTTATCACTCCGTTTCGTATTAATCATTTTTAAAAAAGATCGGCAAAGAAACAAACACATCGGCCCAATACATATTCATATTTGCGCCCGAAGCAGTTTTTTCGAATAGAATAGTCATATCTTCAGTAACTTCATTTTTATTAACAGGCAAGCTCACACGAACTACATCTTTTGTAGAGTCATAACGAAAACTACCCCATGTGTCGGTTTCTTTATTGATAATTACAGTCCATTTATCCGGAAAAGGGATTGCATAAAGTGTATAACGCCCTTTGTTGATTTTTACCTTATTAACAATTACATCTTTATAAAAATCAATTTCAGTGGCTTCATTGGCTCCCAATCTCCACACATCACCATATTGCTGCAGACCTCCAAATACTTTTCGCCCATTTAATTGTGGACGGCTATAAATCACTCTCATGACTAATGGCTCTGTCACTTTATCCTGTATTTTCAAAATCGGGTAATCAGATGGATAATAACTCATATCCATTGGAGATTTATCAAGAGGGGGAATTTTTGATGTTACTGTTTGAGCTGATGCCGTAAAACATATCCCTAATAAAAATACTGCAATGATGTGTTTCATTTTTGATTTTTTTTAATTTGCAAATATAAACTGATTTATTTAGCCAGCAGGCTGCCCAGCGCATTAAAAGTGAAAGCTTTCAGTTCAGGAAAAAAATTGGCATAGCAATTTTCAAGATCGGAATAATGATCATTAAAAATCTGAAAAGCAATATCCGATTCAAATAAATAGGCAGCCCTATACACCAGGCCTCCGAAACTTTTTCGCACCCCTTCTTTCAACCGGTAATTATATAACCAGTTTTGGGTTTTCATATGAGGAAACATCTTTTGGAATTTTTGCGGAAAATAAAGTGTTTCCCTATCAAGAAGCTGATAACAACCATGGGTAAAATTTTCAAGCCCTCCATATTCGTCAAATTGCTTTTCATCACGAGCCAAAAAATGATCATAAACAATATCAATAAATGCCCCTGAATATAAACGATATTGAGGCCGAAAGAATTCTTTTGCCTTTGCTGTTACTTCATGGCTATCTGTGAAACCATCAATCAAACGATGCAAATGAATTCCTTTCTGGATCTCAACCGGGTAATCAAATTTTGTTTTCCCTTTCACAAAATCACAGATCATATTCCCTGCTAAAATATCCGCATTATTAAAAGATAAAAAAGCATGTGCCAAGTAATTCATCTGTAAATTAACACCATAATATTTTAAAAATTTATTACAGAATCTACCGGTTTATTGGCATAAATTTTTCTGTTCTCAAATTATTAAATAAAAAAAATATTATGGCTGAAAAAGAAAGAATAACAAACCCTTCAATGGGTAGCAATGAATTGGGTACTGAAACAAATGAAGAAGTGCCAACCGGCGTTTCCACTGGTACAGATACTCAGCTTCATATTACTGCTTTAGGTGGTAATAAACATAAGAAATTTGATAACAAGGAAAAAGCAAGTGAGGAGTCAGAATTTTTAGATAGGGGAAATTCTGATGAATAAAAAACAGGTTTATTAATATTTTATGCTGAGTTTTATCTTCCTTTTAAGGAATAACTGTAGAATTATTTACTCAATAAATTTTTGTTAAATCAAGAGGTATGTAAAAGACTCTTGCTTAAAAGAGCAAATAAAGAACTCAAGTCGAAAATTTTATATTGTTATAATACAATTGTCAAACTTATTTTTTATATTATAAGTGTCCGCATATTGGTCTCCAATCTAAGTTCATTTTAATACACTCAAAAAATATTCTTACGCTTTTAGGAAAGGATTTCAGATAATATTAATCAACAACACTTTGTTATTTTCTTTTAAATAAAGGCAATAGTTTATTTAATATTGTCAGATTCTATTAAAGAAAGTTGCTGTAAATTGGGCTCATGTTTTCGATTGATAAAAAAACAGAAGAGGGTGTTGAAAAAGTCATTTTAAAAAATGAGGTAACTAATAATTATGCAATCATCATTCCCTCCTTTAGTGCAATGCTCCACGAATTTTCTGTAATTGCTGATAACGGACTTTTCAATGTTATAGATAGTTATCAATCTTCTGAAGATTTTAAAAACAATCTTGTTGAAAAAGGATTCCTGGGTTGTAAGCTTTCTCCTTTTGTGTGCCGGATTTTAAATGGTAAATATACATTCCGCGAAAAAGAATATTTTCTGCAAAAATCTCTTCCGGCTAAACACGCATTGCATGGCGAATTGTATGACAAAGCCTTTACGATTACTTCAGAAACTGCTGATCAAACCAGAGCTTCTGTAACTATGAAATATGAATACCGGGCTGAAGACCAGGGTTACCCTTTTAATTATGATTGCAGTGTAACCTGGAAACTTGAAAATGAAAATAAGCTTACAGTAATTACAGAAAGCACTAATAAAGACCAGGAAATGATTCCTATGCAGGATGGCTGGCATCCCTATTTTACTTTAGGGGACTCTATAGATAATCTGCAATTAGAATTCAAGGCTGATAAAATGGTAGAATTTAACAGCGAATTGGTTCCTACAAAAAAATTGATTGAGTACAAAAAGTTTTATCACCGTGAAAAGATAGGCAACACAAAGCTGGACAATTGCTTTACTTTAAAATTCGAAGATTCTCAACCTTTGTGCATGTTGAGAAACGCTGAAAAAAAAATAGAAGTCCAGATATTTCCTGACGAATCTTATCCTTACCTCCTGATATACACTCCTAAGCATCGGAGGAGTATTGCCATAGAAAATATAAGCAGCGTGCCGGATGCCTTTAATAATGGGATGGGATTTATTACCTTGAAGCCTGGCCAGTCAGCACATTTCAAAACAACTTATAAAATCAAGCTTTTAAATAAAAAATCATGAATGCTACTGCAGTAAAAGTTAAGGATTGTTTCAAAGAAAAATTTAACAAAGAACCTCACCTTTATTATTCACCCGGGAGAATCAATCTTATTGGAGAACATGTTGATTACAACGATGGATTTGTAATGCCTGCAGCTATTGACAAAGGAATTTATTTTGCCATAGCACTAAATAATACTGAACAGGTCAATTTTTACTCAATTGATTTTAATGAAAGCATTTCCCTATCACTTAGTGAGGTAAAAAAAATGGATACATGGAAAAATTATGTATTAGGAGTATTATATGAATTTCAGCAATTAAATATTCCGCTGAAAGGATTTGATTGTTTATTCGGCGGCGATATTCCGATTGGAGCAGGGATTTCATCTTCGGCTGCACTAGAAGGGGGCATTGCCTTTGGACTTAATGAACTATGTGGTTTTGGTTTAAATAAAAAAGAAATTGCTTTGCTTTGCCAAAGGGCTGAACATAATTTCCCAGATGTGAAATGCGGTATCATGGACCAATATGCCAATATGCTAGGAGAAAAAAATTCGTTTATTTTATTAGATTGTATGAATATTACTCATGAGACTATTCGTGTCAATATTGACGGCTATGAAATTGTTCTAATTAATTCAAAAGTGCATCATTCATTAGCGTCTTCCGAATATAACAAACGAAGAAAAGAATGCGAAGAAGGTTTAAATATTTTAAAAAATCACAGTAATGTTCAGTCGTTCAGAGACGTTAAAAACCCTGAAATTATTATTGGCTTTGAAAATAAAATGAGTACAGAAGTTTTCAAAAGATGCCAATATGTGGTAGAAGAAATTGATAGAACCAAAAAGGCAGCAAAACTTTTAAAGGAAAATAATATTGAAGCATTTGGAAAGTTGATGTTTCAGACACACGAAGGACTAAAAAACTTATACCAGGTAAGTTGTAAAGAACTCGATTTTTTAGTGGATTGTGCCGCTGATAATAAAGACGTTGTTGGCTCAAGACTTATGGGGGGAGGTTTTGGAGGATGCACCATCAACATCGTAAAAGAAAAAGGTGTGAGTCAATTTTTATCAGAAACTTTAACTGCCTATAAAAAGCAATTCAATATTGATGCAGAAGTGTATGAAGTAAATGTAATAGATGGAACAGGAAAAATTCAATGAATTACCCTAATTGAAAATCAATTCCATTTGAAGATAAAATGTTACTATGATGATACCTGATTTAGCACAGAAATATATTAAGAAGGTGGTGGTGTATTATAAAGATTGATTTCTTCTATTGTTCGGTTGAGCCTGCTTTTCTCTGCACCAAAGGCCATCAGGTGGCTTTCTATGGAAACTTCAATTGAAGAACTCAATAAACTTTTATCCTGTTGCGCTACAGCCTGTACCCAATCTTTAACCAGACGGTGATCTCCTCCGCCATGAGGATCGGATTTCATCTTCCATGAAGTTTTTTTTCTTGTCTTAAAATCCGTTAATTCAAAAGTTTCCATATCACCAACGATATCTCCTTTTGATCCCATTATCCGCGTTCTTCTTCCTTCATATGACACATGTGCTTCCATTGAAAAAGCAGCCGTAACACCATTTTCAAAAAGAATGTTTACTGTAAGATGGTCAGGCTGATCGTTATCCATCCGATAAACACAGCGGCCATAATCTGTAGTTTTCAAATTTTCTAAAATTACTTTATTCCATTCCGACTTATTTTCAGGTAAATCAAATACATATAAACGCTGTTTATCCCGTAAATAAATTTGCAGAGCAGAATAGGGACAACTTGATTCTACTTTGCAACCATCTGTACATCTTTCGGTGCTCCCTTCAGGAGCATTGGCATTAGTGAACCATTGTAGGTTTCCAAAGCAATGAACATCATGTGCAGAACTGTCAACCAGCCATCGTATTATATCGGTATCATGACAGGATTTTGCCAATACAATGGGTGTTGCTGTTTTACTGTTTCGCCAGTTTCCTCTTACATAGGAATGACTCATGTGTACCTGCTCTATAGGCTCCATATGTTGTATGCTGATAACTTTTCCTATCAGCCCGGCATCAAGCACCTCTTTTAATTGCCGGAAGTAGGGTGAATAGCGCAATACGTGACAAACACCTACAATACGATTGGTGCTGGATGCTTTGTCCAATATTAGCCTGCATTCTTCTTCAGTAGGAGCAATTGGTTTTTCCAGCAATATATCATATCCCGCATCTAAAGCGGCAATGCAGGGTTTTGCATGCAAATTATCGGAGGTAGCAATTATGATCGCATCAGCAAATTTTTCTTTCGAAAAAACTTCTTCCCAATCATTAAAACAATAATCCGGGTTCAATTTGTATTTAATTTTTACCCTGTTTTGTCGTTCCAAGTTGGGGTCTGCGACCCCAACAATTTTTAATTCGCCGGGATTTTGGATGGCATAATCTGCATAAATGTTGCCCCGGTGCCCGGCACCAATTAGGATGGCTGTAACCGGATTTTTTATTTTTATATGCCTGGGGTTCTCAAATACATCACTATTAAGATCAAAAATAGAAGCTACTTCCTTCCATCGTAATGTGGCATTTACTTTTACACTGCTAAATGACCGCAATAATTTTCTGGAGGAAATAAACTGGCGTAATGACATATCCTTTTAATCTTTTTAGTTAACAATATTTTCCTGAGCAATGCAAACATGGGTGTTCATTTAAATTCGGATATCATTGAAAAAATGGTATTAATTTTTACCCGATAGTATGAAATTTATTCCGACAAACTCATGGATTTTGTCTTTTCTTTCACCTTGTGAAGACTTTCAATCTCTTCCAAAAATTCTTTCCCCCATACATCAATGTTATAATAATTTACTGATTCAAACAAACGCTTCATCCGCATCTGCCTGTCTTTAAGATTCATAGTCAATGCCTGAAGCAACCCTTCCCTAAGAGATTTCCGATCATAAGGATTGGTAAGTAATGCATACATTAATTCAACGGAGGCTCCTGCAAATTCTGATAAAAGAAGCACACCGCTATCCTCTTTTCTTAACCCCTGGGTAGCTACATATTCTTTAGCCACAAGGTTAAGTCCGTCTCTAAGGGGAGTAATCCAGGCAATATCTGCTACGCTATAATACCCTATCAGTTTTTCAAAAGGTATTGCACGAAAGAAAAAATGAATAGGAGTCCAGCCAATTCTTGAATATTTCCCGTTTATTTTCCCAATAGCTTGTTCTAGTTCCTGTTGTATTTTTTCATATACTTTCATGCCTTTTGAGGGAGGAGTACAAATATTAATCAATTCCACTTTACCATGAAATTCAGGGTAATTGTCTAAAAATTCCTTAAAGGCTAATATTTTTTCAAGAGGACCTTTTACATAATCTAATCTTTCAACGCTGAGAATTACCTTTTTTTTGCCAAACTGGCCTCTTATTTCTTCAATAAGCTTTTGTGTTTCGGGTCTTGAATGCACCTCCTTTATATAATCTACGTTAACCCCTACCGGGTGGGCGCCTAATTTTATTTGTCTTTTGTCTACCGTAATGCTTCTAGTCATTTTTTCTACTCCCAAAGGGCAACTATAAGTCAGAAACCGTTCTGTACAATTTACTTCCTCTGTTACAGTTATGGGCATCTGGCTTTTGACAACATCTACAAAGTTTTCAACATAGCGAGGAATGTGAAATCCTATATAATCGCACTGCAAAAGGCTGCCAATAATTTCTCCACGCCATGGGATAATATTAAATATATCCGCAGGTGGAAAACTGGTATGGTGGAAAAAAGCAATTGTCAGATCAGGGCGCAATTGTCTTAGGATACCCGGCACCATCCATAAGTTATAATCATGTATCCATACAAATGCGTTTTGATCTGCTTCTTGTGCAGTTTTTTCGGCAAATAGCCTGTTTATTTTTACAAAATGATCCCAATGAGAGTGGTTAAAAGAAGCCTTATCAATAAAAGAAAAAATGGTAGGCCAGAACGCCTCTTTCGAAAATACTCTATAAAATAAATCTACTTCCTTCCTGCTTAATCCAATGCGGGATACCATCAGGTTGGGATATTTTTTTTCATCTACATATACATTTCGCAGAACTTCTTTTTTCTTTTCTACTTCTTCCCATGCAATCCAGGTGCCTGTAAGACCTCCACTAAAAAATCCCAGGAGAGAAGAAATAATTCCATTCGGGCTTTGTGGAGGAATTCGTTCTAGTCTGCCATTAATTTCTTTCATTTCATAAGGTAATCGATGATAAACCATTAATAATTGATTTTCGCCACTTGTTGCGGCGATTTTTTCTATTTCTTCTTTGGGAAAATAACTTCGAAACTCATCGAAATGATCAATTGATTCTAATATACCACCACAACCTGTTTTACTGGCGTGATAAACCTTGGGTATATCCTTTGTTGCTTCAATTAATTTATTTTCAGCGGCCCCAACTACCACACCTTTATAGCCTGTTTCATAAAGAGAAAGGTCATTTAATGTATCCCCGGCAACGAGGACATCCTCTTCTGAAATCTTTAATAATTTGACCAATTGTGTTAAAGAAGAACCTTTATTGACACCTTGGGGCAATATGTCTAAATATTTCTCAGCCGACATTAATACATCACAATCTAATGATTTTGAAATATAATTGATTTGTTCAAGATCTGTATCTGCATCAAAATAAAACGAACAACGGCGCATTTGAGGAACTTCCTGCCGTTGTAAACCTTTTATGCTTTTTAATTTATTATAAATTTTAAGGTGACCCGGCCATTTTTCTTCTATAGATGCCTGCAATGGCTGAATAGCCTCAAGCGTTAACCCATTTATAATAGTAGCCCCTACATCGCATATAATGTAATGTGGGTTGGGTAAAATAGGATCATTCAACAAGGGAATTACCGTCTCTAAACCACGGCCGGTCACAAATATTAGCACCACATCTTCTCTTTCACGCATGAGGCGGTAGAGCCGTTGTTTGTATACACTTTTTCCACCCAAAAAAGTGCCGTCAAGGTCTGTTGCAAGTAATAACATATTTTTTTATTTTAATTATTTTAATTGACTTTACAAAAGTTTGAATTCTGTAAAAGGCTGCGAATGATGATATAAAATGCGATATACAGTTGATAACACCGGCATTTTTACTCCCAACAACCTTGCCGTTTTGTGCAAGACTCCTACCGCCGGAATCACCAACTGGTCAGAAACCAATCCCTTATAGAGACATATATCCTTTTATCACGAACCATCTTTTCATCAAGTTCGGCTATTGTAGGTTTGGGATAAGCAGAAGGTACAGCTAATAAGACATCATCAGAAGAAGTGATTGCTTCTTCATATACAAATGTCGGTTGGATGTATTGCAGATTGAGTTGTAAAAAACTCAGATAATTGGGGTTTCTCCCGTTTGTCATCAGGAAATTAACATGTTCCTGAGATCTTAAATACCATTTAACGTTGATACGATTTTCGGAAAAAACCTTAACCAGTGCTGTTGCCCAACTGCCACCCGCGATAACGGTTATTGCATGCAGTGGTTGCAAAATTCAGTAAATTATTTATTTAAACTTTGCAAATATAGCCAAAAAATATCAGCATGACAGGTATTCTTTAGGGAGGAGTACCCTATTTTAATTCAAAATTAACATTAAATATAAAATATTTATTATATCTATTTCATTGATTTTAATACAAAAAAACCTTCTATTAAAATGACATTTTATAAATTCCCTCTCAAAAAAATTTATTTTATAACTATAAAGAATAAACGAAATATTGTGTATAAATATTTGGAATCATTCTTGAATCATCACCTGACAACTGGCACTACAGGCAAACTTTCATTTCCAGAATCGCTTACTGATTGCACAGCAAAAAAATAATTATCCTTAGAGTAAGGAAGTGTAATATGATTATCAGTTGTAAAAATTTTCTTTTCCCAAACAGGGCTTGTAGTTTCTCTTTCCAAAACATAATATCCTTTCATCTTACCAGTTTTGGGAGCAAGCCAGGAAAGAGAAGTTGTATTGGATAATCTTACTATTTCAATATTGACATCTTCAGGTACAGGAGGTGCTTTTGCAAGGTTGGCAAGATTTACTAAATTCATAGCCGTATTTTTCTGCAGGTATTCATAATCGATATGTTCCGGCAAATCGCCATAATGAATGCCATTTTCCACGCGCACATCCTGGTGTTGCCGGGTAAAGTTTTCATTCATTTCTGTAATTCTCACTGCAGTAAATCCATTTTGTAAATAGGGTAAATGATCGCCGCCTCTTAAAAAACGATCGGTTCTGTAAATCATTACTACTTCCAGGTGATCCACATATCGTTCTCCAATCTCTTTTACATAACGGGCCAGCTGTCTTGATTTGCTGTCATTCTCTAAACCAAGTGCCATTATACGTTTTAGCTGTTCTTCAGTGTCATAATGAGGAATACCTTCACTAAAAACACGAACTTTTGTATTGTTAATAATATCGGTTTCATTGCTGTTATTACTTCCCATAATATCATTATTCAATACTGCCTCAATATTCCAGTTTTCCTTTTTTGCTTTTTCTGCCATGTAGGTTGAACCAAACAGCCCTTGTTCTTCTCCGCTTACAGCTACAAATATTATTGTTGCCGGAAATGAATGTTTGCTCATTATTCGTGCGCATTCCAATACTGCTGCTGTTCCGCTGCCATCATCATCAGCACCAGGGGCATCACCAGTGCTATCCATAACGTTAGTGCGCATATTATCCAGGTGCCCACTAATAATTAAAATCCTTTTATCCTTGAGATCTGTTCCTTTTAATGTTGCCATTACATTTCCTAAAAGTATTGGTCTGTTTATTCGTTTACCATTGGGCTGAATAGTAACGGTATCAATAAACGCGGATAATCTTCCATCAGCATTTTTAGCAAAGTCATTGAATTTTTTCAACACCCAGTTTCTTGCAGCACCAATTCCTCTTTTAGGATTGGTTTGGGCACTCAAAGTATTTCTTGTACCGAAAGCAACTAAAGTAGTAATATAAGAGCGAAGAGAATCTTTGGAAATCTCATTGACCATTTGTGAAATCTCACGATCGCGATCAATTATAGTTTGTGCAGAAATTGTTCTTGCTGAAAGTAACGTACAGAGTAAAAATATTATTTTCATTGAATAAATATACTACATAAATTCCCTCATTAATTCTCATAAATGACAAATAATAAAAAAGCCGTTACAAAAAAAGTAACGGCTTTAAATAATAAATTAACTAATTAATTCAAGTTGCTAGTTATTAAGTCAGTTTATTAAAAGTAAATGCTACTATAAACATTAATAGTTTCAGCAAAAATCCTTTAAATGTAACTGCATGTATTTTTCTTAAAAACAAATTTTTTATTTCACTAAAGC
>JAUZOE010000018.1 GCA_030706605.1 Bacteroidota bacterium | reverse complement strand
CACCTCCTGTTGCACTCCCCGGGCCTTTGTTGTGATTTGCTTTCAAGATTTTAATAACTTAGTTCTTTCACATCTTACCAACACAATTTCACTTCACGCGGGAGGTTGTGATTTGCTTTCAAGATTTTAATAACTTAGTTCTTTCACATCGCCTTCTGGGGCGAAGACAATCGCTTCCCAGTTGTGATTTGCTTTCAAGATTTTAATAACTTAGTTCTTTCACATCTTACTTGATTCCGGATATAA
Organism: Bacteroidota bacterium; assembly: GCA_030706605.1. Taxonomy (GTDB): domain Bacteria; phylum Bacteroidota; class Bacteroidia; order Chitinophagales; family Chitinophagaceae; genus Ginsengibacter. Next base: position 72,255 of record JAUZOE010000018.1, on the reverse strand, counting down.
TCCAATTATCGTTGTGATTTGCTTTCAAGATTTTAATAACTTAGTTCTTTCACATCTCTGTAAAGGTTGATCGCTTACATTGTCAGTTGTGATTTGCTTTCAAGATTTTAATAACTTAGTTCTTTCACATCTATCACAATTGAGCAAAGCCGCAAGGCTCGGTTGTGATTTGCTTTCAAGATTTTAATAACTTAGTTCTTTCACATCAGAACTTCTGATGCGGAGCAAACGATGATTGTTGTGATTTGCTTTCAAGATTTTAATAACTTAGTTCTTTCACATCCCGTATTTTGAACACAATTATAGTTATCTTGTTGTGATTTGCTTTCAAGATTTTAATAACTTAGTTCTTTCACATCTGAAATCTCTCTCAATCGAATTATTAGCAGGTTGTGATTTGCTTTCAAGATTTTAATAACTTAGTTCTTTCACATCTAAACATCGCTTCTATGATGAAGCGGCTTTGTTGTGATTTGCTTTCAAGATTTTAATAACTTAGTTCTTTCACATCTTCAGTCTATAAGAAAGTCAATGACTTTAAGTTGTGATTTGCTTTCAAGATTTTAATAACTTAGTTCTTTCACATCGTCCAGTGGATCATTGGCATATCCGCCCTCGTTGTGATTTGCTTTCAAGATTTTAATAACTTAGTTCTTTCACATCACCAGGTAATGGCCGGTATAAGATTCTTAAGTTGTGATTTGCTTTCAAGATTTTAATAACTTAGTTCTTTCACATCCTCCGGACGATTAAACCCCTTAATGAAAATAGTTGTGATTTGCTTTCAAGATTTTAATAACTTAGTTCTTTCACATCAATGTATAATGCCGCGAAGCGAGGGAATCTGTTGTGATTTGCTTTCAAGATTTTAATAACTTAGTTCTTTCACATCAGGTTTTGCTGAAAAGCTAATTGGAACTGCGTTAGAACAGTTTTGACAGGAATAAAAAAATGAATGAATTTTCATGTTTTATTCCTGTTTTTGTTTAAAAAAGTTCGAGTTGCTGCGAAGTTTCCGGCCCTTCTACAATTTCGTGCCCTCTGAAAATTTCCATCATCCCGAATTGTTTATCAGTGATGGTTAATATGCCCACATGGCCTTTTGGTGGCAAGATGGATTTTACTCTTTTAATATGAACTTCTGTATTTTCTTTACTGCTGCAATGCCTGATGTACATGCTGAACTGGAACATGCTGAAACCATCGGCCATGATTTTTTTCCGGAATTGTGTATAGTTTTTCCGGTCTTTTTTGGTTTCCGTCGGCAAGTCAAAATGTACTAAAATCCACATAATACGGTATGCGTTCAGGCGCTCAAACATTGTTTAAATGAGATTATATACTATGAAGGAACGCCTGGTTACCCTGGATTATTTTTAATCATGTCATTTTTTATTGTCCTGCTACTGGTGCATCAGGTCAAAACCGGGTATAACAGCTTCCGGGAATCTCCTTCAAAACATTTGGACAGCGATGCCGTAGTGCGCTGTACTGCATTCATCAGAGGGCTTTTTTGCCCGTCTATCATTACGTCCATGGCAGGTATAGAAAGCAATTCTTTTTTCATGGAGGGAGTCATTTCCAAAAAATTTCCATTCATTCTTACAATATTGCAAACTACTTTATCTGCAAAAGGGCGGTAAGGCTCCATCACATCATCAGCCAGGCAATAGGCATTGTATTGGTTGCGGTGAAAAATTCCGAGGGTAGGCAACAGGCCGCTTGCCACCAGGCTCCGGGCTACTAAGGCGCGTAAAATCGCGTATCCGTAATTGAGTAAATTGTTGGGGGGCAACCCGAATCTCTCTCTTTTAAATTCAAGGAAATCCGGGAAAATATGTTTCCAGTAATACAAAGCCGCTTTGGCTTCAGTGTTACTGCTGTCGCCGCTTTTTACTGAAGAAGTCAAATTAAGTAAATATTTATTTTCTGCTCTTTCTGATTTTAATAAGGATGCCTGGTTTTCAATTTTTGAAATAATGGTTTGCTGCCATAATTGTTTTTTGAGCGGTGCAGAGGCGCCGATCTGCGCTTTAAATTTTTGGCTTTGCAACGTATGGCCATCAAGGCAAAGCTGCAAACCAACAGGATGATGTGTATTGTCGCAGGTAATGAGGGCGGTATTATTGGCTAATAATTTGGCAAGTACCGCTTGTGTTATCGTTATCTGCTGATGATCAAGGATCATTATACCTATGTCTTCAATCGGAATCGATTTTGTTTCCCCGGTATCATGCATTTCAATCACCAATTGTTCATTGGCCGTTTTGAGATAAGCGGGATTACCGAAATATAATGTCCTTTTTATCATAGAAAAATTTTATTGCAAAAAATAACTTTCAATCTGGTCATACTCTTCATAAGAATTTATTTTATCCTCGTATGCACGGAAATAATTTTCTTCAGTTTTAAAAAGCGCTTCCACCACACTTAAACGATCTATATGAAAAGTATCGTATGACGACCATTTCCAATCTGCGGGATTTTTAACGAAAGCATGCTTCACCGGGTTGAGATGGATATATAAAATAACCGAGGCAAGATATTCACTTTCGAAGATTGCCTTTTTCTTAAAATTTTTGAGGAACAAAGAACCCCGGCGCTCGTATTTTTTGTTGAAAGCTTTGGTATATCCGTTAAAGAAATTGGAGAACTTCTTACTAAGATAGTTAGAAGCCTCCACACCTTCCAGGTTTTTAAAACCTGGAAGGTGTGCTGTTATGGCTTCTTTCGGTTTTATTCTTGCCAGCAGGTGAAAATGGTTAGGCATAAGGCAAAAGCAATACGTGTCAGCTATTGCATCAATATGCTTATGGTATTGTTGTAAAAAATAATGGTAGTTTTCCGGCTCCCGAAAAAGATCCTCATCTCCGTTGGCGTGATTGTAAATGTGGTAGTAGGTGGAGGGGAGAAGTTGATCCATGAATTATATTAATTCTAAATTTATTATTGTTAAGATAAGATGTAATAATTTCAAAGTCTTAGCTTTCCACAGGGCTAAGATTGCCAATCCTATCAATATTTACTTTGATGCAGGAATCTTTTATCGAAACGCCATCTACTTTCTCATAACAATTCTGACTTCCAAACTCAATTTTATTCAGTATGACATTTGCAATATCATGTTTTAAAAAATAGATTTGCTTCCCGCTAAATTTCACTACCGCGTAAATATTTTTTGCTCTGTAATATTTGTCATTCCAAAATTTTTCATAATCAGGATTTGACGGATCAAGTATTACTGTTTCCTCTTTTCGAGGCAGATAAACAATATCATTTTGCTTTAGAAGAAATAAAACTTTTGATGTTGGATTGCGTTCTTCAAAATAATTTCCAATAATTAAATTGATGTTCTTATTTCCGATCTTTAAAGCATCATTTACCAGATTTGTGGCATGGAATAAGCTGATCTCATCATAATGTCTTTTACCTTCTTTTTCCAGAATTGCAAAAGCATAATTACTGCCTGTAGAAACAAAAAGTTTTTTGTTGTAGCTACTACTTCTTGTTAATTGCAATAATGATAAATCCATTTCCTGCTCTTCTTCTGTTTCAGTTGCCTTAAGCTTAATGGAGGAAATCGGTTTAAATTTATTGCCATCATTTTTCTTAATGAAATCTTCTTCCAAATGTTTGTTGAACTCCTCTAAACCTTCTTTTGAAAATGCTTCCTTAAAATCTCCCTTTTTATCTATATGAGAGATAATTTCTTTTTTTATTTCTTCATCAATTATTCTATCTAAAATTTCATTGAAGGCTGGATCTTTTATTTTCTTATTGCCAAGTTTTGATAATTTGTAATTTTCTGATTGGTCTTTGTAATAAATCTTAAATCCATAAATAGGAACCTTTCTATCCTTGTTTAGTTCATTTATTCCCTCTGCTGAAAAGGCTTCAGTTTTATTCTTTTTGTATTTTAATTCAAAATGATTTTTGATGGCTGTTTTGATTAGAGGGTCTATGATTTTTTCAATTGTTTTTTCTGTTGCAAATTGTTTTCCTGCTAACTTGGTAAGTTTTATTTTGTAGGCTTCCTTCCCCTGACTCATTCCATAAAGAGTGGCGTCATGCAACTTTCCTCTTATCCTCAACATATCTTTCTCTCCCGCATCTTTTCCCTTTTGAACTTTTTGTATCAATAATTTTTCTTTCGGTTTGTGAGATACAATAATGCTTTCTAAAGCTTTTTTTGCTTCATCAGGAAAACCTTTCCATGGCAGGTCAAAATTTCTAAATCCTTTTAATTTATCCCAAATGTCTTTTCTTCTGTCGTTAGTCATATTGACAAATTCTTCCATTAATTCTTCATCGCTGCCTTCAAAATCTTTTAGAAACTCATCCTTATGAATTTTTAGCCAGTCCTGTAACGCCTTGTTTAAATTATTTAATCGCAGTATATGGGATTGTTCTGTACAAGCTACCGTTAGTGCATCCATAGCATGGTGCCGGTGGTCTATGCGTTTACTCCATTTGATGTCATTTCTTTTTTCTTCGCTTACCAACAACCTTGCTTTTTCAATTCTGTCATTTGTAATCTCTTTCAATTTATTGGTTAGGCCCCAATGATGGCGCAAATAATCAGTAACACCACCGGTTGTTGTTTTTACATTGTCGCTCCCAATAATTTTTGAAAGTTCTTCTCTTACTCTTGTAGCGATATATTGAGTGTCTTTTAGTTGCCTTGCAACAGGATCTTGAGGTATTTTTGTTGCCAAAAGATTTTTCCGTTTCCGTCCGTAAAATCTTTCATTCACAAGATTTGTAAAGTTATCTTTTGAGAGCAAGCTTTCTGTTATGGAACCGACTTCAAAATATTCCCAGGCGGTTCTATTTCCCTTGTCAATATTTACACTTCTTTCGCAAACTACTTTGTTCGTCAATGAATCATCAAAGTATCTCGATTTAGGAATAATGTGATCAATATCATATTGCCCTTTATCGAATAATTTACTTAATGGAATTGGCTGACCTGTGTAAGGGGAAATACATTTTTGTTCTTCCCAGAGGCGCATTTTTTCTATCTCTGCTTTTGTAGGTTGTTTAGCTGAGGTGGGCGCAGGAAATGGCTCTGTAGACTGCATTGTCCATAACTTATAACGCTCAATGTTCCCAAGGGAAGTTTCTTTATTCAATTCAATCAATCTTTGCTTCACTCTTTCATTCGTTTTTCGGTTTTTGTCATTTGCCTCAGTAATTTTTTTTCTTTCATCTAAGCTGTTTTTTAGTTCTCTAGCTAATTCAACTCTTATTTCGTCCGGTTTTTCTCCTTCCATTTTCCATATTTCCTTTACCATTTTCAATGTCTCGTTAATAATCTGCTCGGCTAAAGGATTTCTTAATTGACCTATAGGTATGGGTTTAATATCATAGTACGTTTTAATATTATCGCCTGTAAAACTTTCTGCGGTATGTTTTCCATAAATCAGTATTGTGGCATAGCTACTCATCATTCCGCCATTAACTAGCAGGGCTTCCTGGTTTTGTTCTAAATGATCTTGTAATGATTTTAGGAAAGGGTCTTCCTGTTTTTCATTGATAACTTTTACTATAGCATCGTGAATAGATTTTGGTAATTCACTTTCAAAATATTTACCTGCTCTCATTAAAGGTAAAATATTTTCAATAGCCTTTAGTGACAAGGAACCATAGTTTCTTGCAAATTTTATTTTAGCAAAACGAATGATTAACTTTTCACTGTTTTCTACTGCGCCATAATTTTCAATTATGTAGTTTTTGATTGTTTGGCATCTATCGCTATTCAAATCATATTCATTCCCTTTACTGTAGTAAAGTATGTCCCAAAAGGAAATTAACTTTTTTGGGTTATCAAGCTTTAGCTTTTCGAACCACTCACCCAATTGTTTTTTGAGAAATATTAATGTTTCATTTCCCTTCAGTTTAGCATCTTTATAAATTCCATTTAAAAAACTTTTGTTTTTAATGATTATCCCTTCTTTTTCTAATTTTGCATAAAGCCCGTTTCCCGAAACTTCTTTTTTCTTATTCAATTCATCAAACAAATACTGTTTTAATTCTGCACTCAATAACACATCGCTGTAAGCAAATTTCGGTTCGCCGTTTTTCTTTGTTCCGGTTTGGGTTTTTGTATTAATTGAGAGTTTATTTATTTGTTCCCAAATCTTAAATTCCTGAAATACCGGATGGCTTTTAGGAACTACTTTTTGATCTTTTTCATATCTGCAAAATCCAATAAGGTCACTTTGGTCTTTTAGCTCACGTTGAAAATAAATTATTTGGTTCCGTATTAAGTGTTTTAATCCTTTATCCAAAGCCGCTTGGCGCAGTTTGATTTGTGAATCACTCTTGCCGGGGAAAATAAAATTCGCAATTTTATCTAATTGTTCAAATGATGTATTATTTAAAAAGGAATAATAATTTGATTGTGTTTCCCAAATTTTATCAAACTCAGCCTGGTATCGTTTTCTTAAAACTACCTTGTTCCTTATTCGGTAATTTTTATCATTATTAATCTTTTCTAAAAAATATTCACTTAAAAATGCTTCGCTACCTTTTGTGTTAGTTAGCTTATCAAGTTCTTCTTCCAATTCCTCCATAGCCTTTCTCCAATTCGTTTTTACGGGTAATGAGAAATTCACCGAAGTCGTTTTTCCAAGCTTGTCTCTCCTGATAATAATCTGTAGTTCTAACTCAGTACCTTTTGCTAAAGTGTTTAAAATGGTTTCTCCTTGCAATGTTTCATTATCCCACCCCACTTCTATATTATAAACTTCTTTTCCTTTTTTCTTACTTGTCTGTAAAACGGGCTCTGAAATTACTTTTACCTGTTGAATAATCTTCTCATATTTTAAGAAATCTGTTTCTTCATTTTCTGAAGGATCTTCTTTTGTTTCTTCCTTTTCATCTTCATTGCTACCACCAGCGTAGCCCCTTAACTGATTATAATTAAAAATTAATTTGCCTAGGTCTGCAAGTTCAATCTTTTCGCTTAGCGCTTTTACTTTTAGTTCAAGAAACATTTTCCCAGTTAGCTGTTCGCTTCCTTTTCTTACAGGGAGTAAATTAATTTTCTGTATTTTGCTTGGATCTTTAAATGGCATCGAAAATTGAAATTGTGCTGGCAACATTGCAAGTTCCTGGAGTGCATAGAGTAATTTATTCCTCCTTGCTTTATAACGTTTTCCCATTCTTCGTATACTTCTAGCACTTCTCCTATCAGCATTTTTAGTTTGAGGATTACCTTTTTCAAAATTTAAAACCTCTGCACCCATTGGAATAATTCTACTCCCAATTCCCTTGATAGACTCGTTTTCCACCAATGCCCAACCAATACTATTGGTTCCCAAATCAAGCCCTAAAATTTTTTTACTCATAGCAATCTTATTTTAAATATTTATTTTATCTTTATAGCCTTGAAAGCAAATCACAATAAGGATTATTCCGTTGTGTAAACATTTAAAGCGGCGTAAGTCGCTTTCCTTTTTATTAGCGCGCCCTTTCATTTCAGTTGAATCAATTTTCTTTTCCTTCAATTCGATTCCCCAAGGTAACATTTTATCTATTTAAAATTTAAAGTATATGTAAATGCACAATATTGCTGCTGTAATCTTCCTATTTTATTAACTTCACCTTGTTTCCGGTTGGTTAAAAATTTTTATTTTAAATGGCTCCGCAAATGAGGATGCTTAGCCTTTGTTCCGCAATTAATAGATGTTTTAGAAATTTTTTACAGGCCATTTTTCATTTTTTGTTCATCACACTCAAAAAAAAATTCTATTATTGCCACAATAAATTAAATGAATAAAATATTTGAAATATTACCGTCTTCAGTTGAAGAAGAGAACTGCATCCTGATTTGTGAAATGAGCACGGAAGGGTTTTCTTTTGCTATAAAAGATGAAATTCAAAACTCTTTTTTAGGATTGGGTATCTATCATTTTGAAAAGAATACACCTCCTGTGGGATTTCCTATTGCCCTGCAAATTTTGTTTCATCAGAATGAATGGCTGTCGCGGAAGTTTAAAAAAATTAATATCGTTTATTCATTTCCGGAAAGTGTTTTGATCCCGTTTCCCATTTACGACAGGAACCAAAACCGCAATATATTAAATCTGGTTCACGGCGATTTATCTAATAATGATATCATATTTACCGATGTAATTACCGGGGAATCTCTTTATAATACTTATCGCGTGGCTGCACCGGTTTATGATATACTTCAGTCACAGTTTCCCCGGGCTTCCAATATGCATCAATATTCATTTTTATTGAAACAGGCACCTTCTGAAAAGAATAAATTGCATATTATTTTTTATTCAAAAAAAATGGTGGTTTCATTAATTAAAGAGGGAAAACATCAGCTTATTAATAGTTTTAATTATCGTACGGCAGAAGACATTACTTATATTCTATTGAATATTTGTAAGCAATTTGAGGTCGAAAATATTGATTTGGAAATCAGTGGATTGCTTGAGAAAAATTCTCTTCTCTTTGCTGAGATCTATAAATATTTTGAGACAATTGAGTTGACAACATTACCTGTAGATAAGAATTACAGCGAAGAAATAACGCAACATCCCGCTCATTATTTTAGCCATCTTTTTGCACTCGATTCATGCGAATAATTACCGGAAAATATGGTGGCCGAAAAATAAACCCTCCTTCAAAAATGCCGTATACGCGGCCTACCACGGATATTGCCAAAGAAGGATTGTTTAACATTATTGAAAATAATATTTCCATTCCCGGAATAAAAACCCTTGATATTTTTGGCGGCACAGGAAGCATCAGTTACGAGCTGGCATCCCGGGGAGCTTCGGATCTGACTTTGATAGAAAAAGATCCGAAAATGTATGAATTTATCAAGAGTAAAATTGCAGAACTCAAAATTGAAAATTGTACTGTTATCAAAAAAGATGTGTTCTGGTTTTTGGAAAATTGTACCGAAACGTATGACCTGGTATTTGCCGGTCCTCCTTACGCACTTAAAAATATAGATGATCTGCCGAAAATAATCAGAGAACGGAAATTATTGAAAAAAAACGGCTGGTTTATCCTGGAACATACGCCGGCCAATAATTATGAAAAAGAATTACTGTTTAAAACAATGCGCAATTACGGAACTACCATTTTCTCTATTTTTGTAAACAGTTAGCTGTTTTTAATAATTTTTGCCAGCTTTTTTTATCATAAATTAATCATATGAAACCGGTTTTTATAACGGGCACAGGTACGGATGTAGGAAAGACGCTGATTGCTGCGATAGTAACCGAAGCTTTGCAGGCAGACTATTGGAAACCCGTGCAGGCAGGTTATGAGGATGGTACAGATTCTTTATCTGTCAGTAAATTGTTGTCCAATACGAAATCAGTCATTCACCCGGAATTGTATAAATTAAAAATGCCAGCTTCTCCGCACATATCGGCAGCGGCAGAGCAAAAGGAAATTAAAGTAAAAAAGATCATTACTCATTTACCCAAAACAAAAAACCGCCTGGTTATTGAAGGAGCAGGAGGATTGTTGGTTCCTTTAAACAAAAAAGAACTGGGGATTGATCTTATAAAAAAACTGGGGGCCAGGGTGATTATCGTAAGTAAGAATGAATTAGGAAGTATTAATCATTCTTTGCTTACTGCTGCAGTTCTGAAAAAGGAAAAGATTGATGTGGCAGGATGGATTTTTACAGAAGAATATTTGAATTATGAGAAAGAAATAGGAGAGTGGAGCGGGTTCCCCGTTATTGCTTCTGTGAAACACCTGCCGGTTATTTCTAAAGAAACCATTCGTGCGGAAGCTGCCAGGATAGGTGCCTTTTTGAAAAAAATTTTATGAACAAAAAGCAGTTAAGAAATATTTACAAAGAAAAACGAAAAGCAATATCAGTTCATCAACTGGATAAGTTGAATGACCTGGTATTAGTTAATTTTCAAAAGATCCCGTTACCGTTTATTAATTGCATTCATACTTACCTGGCTTCATTAAAACTGGGAGAAGCAGATACTTCAAAAATTGTTCGTTACTTACAATTTAAAAACCCGGAGTTGAAAGTGGTGGTTCCCAAAATAGATATTCATACAGGAAATATGGACCATTTTCATTTTGATGAATCCATTGAAATAGTCAATAATGCTTATGGCATTAGCGAACCAAAGGATGGAAATAAAGTCAGGGAAAATGAAATTGACCTGGTGCTTGTGCCCTTATTGACATTTGATAAAAAAGGTCACAGGGTTGGCTATGGTAAAGGGTATTACGATAAATTTCTTTGTCGGTGCCGGAAGGATGTGATCACTGTGGGGCTAAGTTTTTTTGATCCTGTTGATGAAATAGAAGATATTAATTCATTTGATATTCCATTAAACTATTGTGTTACTCCTGAACAGGTATTTATTTTTTAGTCATAATTACAGAACGTGCTATTATTGATTTTTCTACCAAGAGAACTTACACGATTCGTATCTTCACGAACAGTGTAAAAATATTAAATACCAACATGTTAAAAAGTTTCCGGTTTATTTTATTTCCTTTTTCAATTATGTATGGCTGCATTATCCGGCTAAGGAATTTAATGTTTGATAAGAAGATTTTACGATCAGCGACTTTTAATTTCCCGGTGATATGTGTAGGCAATCTTGCTGTAGGTGGTACCGGCAAAACACCAATGACAGAATATATTTTAGGATTATTCGACGGTAAATATAAACCGGCTACCCTTAGCCGCGGGTACAAAAGAAAAACAAAAGGATTTGCTATTGCTGATGAAAATACAACGGCAATTGACATTGGTGATGAGCCTATGCAGATTCATGAAAAATTTCCCTGGATAACGGTGGCCGTTGCAGAAGAACGGGTCATTGGGATTCCTCAATTGCTATATGAAAAGCCTGAAACGCAGGTTATTATTCTTGATGATGCCTTTCAGCACAGAGAAGTAAGAGCGGGTCTGAATATTTTGCTTACCAGCTATCAGAATCTATTTACAAGAGATTTCTTACTACCTGCAGGTGATTTGAGAGATGTGAGGGCTAGTAGTAAAAGAGCCCAGGTAATCATAGTTACCAAATGCAAACCTCATTTGGATGATGATGAAAAAAATGAGATTATCAATGAAATTAATCCATTGCCGTATCAAAAGGTTTTTTTTACCCAAATAGCATATTCTGAACCCCGTCATTTATTTTCTAAAGAAAAAAGAATCTTTGATCCTGAAAGTCATGTATTACTGGTTTGCGGAATTGCTGACCCTGGTCCTATTAAGGAATTATTGACTGATAATGTAGCAACCTATGAATTGCTTTTATACAGGGATCATCATATTTTTAATACAGATGACCTTAATGAAATAAAAAAACATTTTTCAAAAATAGAGCATAAAAATAAGATGATTCTTACTACTGAAAAGGATGGGGTTCGTCTTGCAAAATTTGAAAAAGAATTGGATCAACTACCTATTTATGTTTTGCCAATGGCTCATCAATTTTTATTTGATGGCGAAACTCAATTCGCTAATGACGTGAATAGTTTTGTGGAAAGTTTTGATTTGACGGATAGGATTAAGCAGGATTAAAATATTTTTTATTTATTTAGTTTCTGTGACATTTTTTATCACATTTTGTATTAATTTTGAGCCCTAAATAAATTGATTAAAGATGAAAGAATCTAGTGAAGAACAATTAGCCTCAAGAAAAACTGAAGAAAAATCAGCTTTAAAAGGAATTATTATCTGTACCATTTTAGAAATTTTAGGTTTATTATTTCTTTACGCAATCAATTAGCATTTTCTCCTACTCCGGTAAAATTACTTTTTTTATAAAACGGTAATTTATTTCTTCATCTTATTTTTCCGGGTATTTTTTTCTTAAAGCAAATGAATTTAAATTTTATCTTTTGCTGATCTCATGCGTGTCATTATTATTATGAAAATTTCTTTTCTGAGATTGGAACTGTTTTTGTTCCCACTTAACTAAGATTGGATCATTTTGATCTTATTAATTAAAAACTATTGCCGCCATGAATACAAACAGGTTAAGTAAAACGCTTTCCAAAGCGCTGAATAATCAAATGACTAAAGAAGCACATGCTTCCCAGATATATCTTTCCTATGGATGTTGGGCCCGCGCTCAAGGATATGACGGATTTGCCAATTTTCTTTTTCGTCATGCCCATGAAGAACGAAATCATATGATGAAAATTCTGGAATATGTACTGGAACGTGGTGCTACTATTAGTGTAGAGGCCATACCAATGCCTCCTCCTAATCCTGACAATATCCAGGATTGTTTTCAAAAAGCATTTAGTCATGAGGTAGACAATACAATAAGTATTTACAAAATTGTAAAAATGAGTTTTGAAGAATCTGATTGGGCTACATGGAATTTCATGCAATGGTTTGTAAAAGAACAAACAGAAGAAGAAACCATGATCATTAATATACTGGATAAAATAAAAGTGGCGGGCGGGAACAATGCAAAAGGAGAAGCATTATATACACTTGATCGGGACATGAATTCTACACCTGATGATGCGGAACTTGCCCAGGATAAAACAGTAGAAAATCCGTGAACCATTTTTAATCAGATGTTCGATATACCTGAACTTTTTAAAAAATAATTCGAAAAACGATTTTTTTTCTATTCGCCTATTATTTTAGCCTGTTTCAACAGTACAATAAATTGGTTGGCTTATACCTAATAAGTGTATTTATACCTTAATAAATATCTTTCTCTTGTAAAGGAAATAAAACAGTAACCAGAAAACAGCATACGAGCCTATTGATAAAACAAAAGGATACCAGTCGCCCAAAAATCGTTTCGTTCCTACCAGAAATACTCCGGCAATTTCACTAAAACAATGCAGGTCTCCTATCATATAGGCAAGTATAGAGTTGCTGCCAACAACAATAAAAAACATGGCCCATCGCTGGTATTTCCAATAATCAACTACCAGGTAAAAAAATGCCAGCAATAAAAAACAAAGCCCGCTGGAAAATAAAGTGAATGAAGTGGTCCATACATGTTTAATAATGAGTTGTACGGGGTTGAGCAGCAAGCCTGCTGCAACTAATGCAAGCCCTGTAATAAACAATGTTTTTAATTTACCCAACTGAGAGATACCACACTGAAGTATATACGAGGAAAAGACACCTGTCATAACGGTTGCCGCAAAACCAATGCTAGTCAATATCCATGTATAATTGGTGCCATCCTGGTGGCTGCCTAGTATAAGCTTATCAATATACAGTGGAAGATTTTGTTGAGGCTCTAAAACAGCGTGCCCGACTCCGGGAACAGGAATATAATAAAGGACAATGAAATTAATTAGCAATAATGCAAGCGTCCAAAGAAACTGGGCGAACACAGAAAAGTTTAAAATAAATAAAGACGCTACTAAATACCCTACCGCAATGGCCTGTAAAGTATTGGAGAAAAAAGCAATCTGACTCCAATCATAGGTCAGCAGGTTACCTTGTGCAATCATACCCAATATCCATAATATCACCACTCTTTTTAAAATATGTCCTACCAGGGTTGAGCCTTGTGGCTTCTGCATTCTTTTTTTAAACGATAAAGGCATGGAAACACCTGTAACAAACAGGAAAAGCGGCATTATAATATCAAGAAAATGGAAACCCTGCCATGGAACATGTTCCATATTTGCTGCCAGAGTTTCTGTAATGTGGCTGTGAACAACATCATTCAAAGTAATAAAGATGGCTGCTCCACCGGTTATCCAAAGCATATCAAATCCACGCAGTGCATCTACAGAAAGTATCCTTCCTGTAATTGCCGGGGAATTTTTTGGGTCAATAATATGAATGATTTTTTTTAAACTCTTTAGCATATTGGCTTTTTAATGTTTTGGTCGTTATATTATTCTCTACTTTTTCCGGAACAATTTCAATAAGGATATATGCGATTATTCTTTAGATTTTTTTTGCTGATAAATATCCATCAAAATCTGCAAATAATCGTAGTTATACTTTTAAAAAGAAATATTTTTTATAATCGTAATTTGAATCTTTACAGTCGTGTGTTCTGTACTCAAAAATAGGTGGAAGTACAGATAGGAGTGGGGGGAGGAAATAATTGTTGGATGTTTCAAACATTTCTATATTGCAGACTCGATTCTGAAAAGTTAAACAACACAGTTGTTATGTTTCTCTTTTCTTAGCAGTTAATTTGTAAATCATTCAAAAATGTGGTGGCAATATGTATTGGTTTTTATAGGCGCGTTATTGTTTGATATAGTTCCATTTCCCTTTCTGCCTGCATTTTCCATTATGTTGTTCCTGCAATTAGCTTTCCATTTAAATATATGGTATGTCATAGAGATAGGCGTTGTGGGTTCTGTTTTAGGCAGGTATATCCTTACCTTATACATTCCGCTGCTGGCAGATAGATTTTTGAAGGTTTCAAAAACTGAAGATGTTCAGTTTCTGGGAAATAAAATGAAAGAAAATAAATGGAAAGGCCAGCTACTGGTACTGGCTTATTCTTTATTACCGCTTCCCACCACGCCTTTGTTCCTGGCAAGCGGAATAGCCAGGTTAAAAGCCATTTATATTATACCGGCATTTTTTATTGGCAAATTTACCAGCGATTCAATTGCATTGCATGTAGGCAAGTATGCGTCAGAAAATACGGAAATCATATTGCAGGGAGTATATTCGTTCCAATCGGTAATAGGCGTTTTCCTTTCCCTGCTTCTCCTTTTTGGTCTTTTATTTATTGATTGGCGATCATTAATCCAAAAGAAAAAATTTGTTTTAAATTTTAAAATTTTTAAATGAAAGTCGGGTACCTGCTTGCCTCCGGCAATTCAGTGTTACAGGTCCTATAATAATATCGTAATCAGGAAAGACCTGCCGGGATTGAAAATTATAGAAAAATTTGCGTAGCTATTTAACTACATATATATTTGTAGTTAAATAGCTACGCAATGAATTTAAGACGAGATGTTTTTCAAGCCATAGCTGACCCGACAAGAAGGGCCATACTTCTATTGGTTGCCGCACAATCAATGACGGCAGGTGCAATAGCTTCCAACTTCGATACAGCAAGGCCAACCGTTTCAAAACACCTGCAAATACTCACCGAATGCGAATTGCTTAAACAAGAGCAAAACGGCAGAGAAATGTACTATCACTTAAATCCCCAAAAGATGAAAGAAATAGCAGACTTTATTGAACCGTTTCGCAAGATGTGGGATGATAGATTTAATAAATTAGAAAACATCATGAAAAAATATAAAAACAAATAACATGGAGCAAAAAACAAAAGTAAATGCCGAAGACGGCAAACAGGACATGATGATCACAAGAGAATTTGATCTGCCGGCGGATTTATTGTTTCAAGCGTATGTTAAGCCTGATCTTGTTGAGCAATGGATGGGAACGAAAGTGGTAAAGCTCGAAAGTAAAAAGCACGGCAGCTATCAAATTGAAACAGCCGATCCCAAAGGAAATGTGGTATTTCGGGCTAACGGCGTAATTCATGAGTTTATCCCGAATGAAAAAATCACACGCACATTTGAAATGGAGAATACCCCTTTTGGCGTTCAGCTTGAGGTGTATGAATTTGAAAAACTCTCTGATGACACCAGTAAGCTCAATATGCACGTAATATATGAATCTGTTGCACAAAGAGACCAGGTGTTGAAGTTACCATTTGCTTGGGGCATCAATATGGCTCATAACCGATTGCAAGACATCGTGAGCAAATTGAAATAATGTATCATGACAAAAAGAAATAAAATTATCTATTGGATAACTACTGCCTGGCTTGTATTAGGAATGGTATCAACCGGACTAGTACAATTATTCAAAGGTAAAACAGGACAAGGTGGCTTAGATATGATTACCCATTTGGGCTATCCTGTCTATTTGCTAACCATACTTGGAATTTGGAAAATCCTGGGAGTGGTAGCTGTTCTAGTTCCTAAATTTCCTTTACTAAAGGAATGGGCTTATGCAGGCTTTTTCTTTGTGATGTCGGGGGCAATATTTTCGCATATTGCGGTAGGTGATTCGATCACCGCAATACTTCCTTCGTTATTACTTTTGATACTGACTTTGGTATCGTGGTTTTACAGGCCAGCGAATAGAAAACTAATTTCAGTTAATCAATAACCATTCATAACTTTATTTCAGCGTATCATTAAAAGAATAGCATGAATCCTAAGGTTGATTTATTTTTTGAAAAAGACACAAAGTGGAAAAAAGAATATGAGCAATTGAGAAAGATCATTCTCCGCTGCGGGCTCAGCGAAGAAATGAAGTGGATGCACCCTTGTTATAGCTTTGAAGGGAAAAACATAATATTAATACATGGATTTAAAGAATACTGCGCGGTTCTTTTTTTCAAAGGTTCATTGTTAAATGATCCCGATGGTATTCTCATCCAACAAACGGAGAATGTGCAGGCGGCACGCCAGGTTCGGTTTACTAATGCCCGGCAAATAGTGAAGATAGCACCTGTTCTGCAAGCCTACATTTATGAAGCGATAGAAGTGGAAAAAGCCGGTTTGAAAGTGAAGCTTAAAAAGACTTCAGAGTTTAAAATACCTGGAGAATTTAAAAATAAATTAAATGAAAACCCCGCTTTAAAAAAAGCATTTAATACATTAACCCCGGGACGACAAAGGGCCTACCTCTTTTATTTTTCTCAACCCAAACAATCCAAAACCCGAGAGTCAAGGATTGAAAAATATATACCTCAAATTCTCAATGGAAAGGGATTGAATGATTAGAGGGGCTATCTATTCTTTTAAAATAAAACTATGTCAAACGTATCAAAAAAGAAGTTGTCACGAGAACAAAGCGAAGCATTACTCAATGCTTTAAAAATCCGTTTTGAAAAAAACAGGACCCGCCATAAAAATATTGAATGGGCTAAAGTAGAAGTCAGGCTGAAAACTAAAACAGGGAAACTTTGGTCGCTCAATGAAATGGAAAGCACCGGCGGTGAACCGGATGTTGTTGGCCAGGATCAAAAGACGGGAGAGTACATTTTTTATGATTGTTCAGCGGAAAGCCCAAAGGGTAGAAGAAGTCTTTGTTACGATCGTAAAGCACTGGAGGCAAGGAAAGAATTTAAACCAGCAGATAGTGCTATGGATATGGCTGCAGCTATAGGAATTGAACTTTTAACAGAAGAACAATACCGGGAGTTGCAACAACTTGGAAACTTCGATACGAAAACATCGAGTTGGATAGTAACACCTTCTAATATACGAAAAATTGGTGGTGCGCTTTTTTGTGATCGCCGCTACAATACTGTCTTTGTGTATCACAACGGTGCAGAATCTTACTATGCCGCCAGGGGTTTCCGTGGTTGGATAAGGGTATGAATTGGGGTTTAAATTTTACTAATTTGATGAGAAAATAAATTAATCAAACTTAGTCACAGTTGGTGTGTTTTTCCCAGGCGGTTTCTTTTCTCCTGGACTTAAACCACCATATTTGTTTCTGTGACTTATAAACATTTATCCTATTTAGTTAAAAATTGCTGTTATTTAGTTAAAAAATAACTGCTTTTATAAAAATAGAGCTCAAAACTTTTAAAATCTTATAATTTCAACATTTTAAAATACGTATATGAAAAGACTATTTATTGTAACATTTTTGATGATGATGGCTGTAAGTACCGCTTTCTCCCAGTCAGACAGCGACTCGCATTACGACCAACACAAAGCTTTTGCACCGTTTTTTTATCCTTCTAATGGTAATGAATATCGGAGCGCCAGCGGGCGACCCGGCCCGGCATACTGGCAAAACAGGGCAGATTACAAAATTGTTGTTTCTCTTGATACAGCTCAAAAGCGACTTTCAGGTTCTGTAGTCATTACTTATAAAAACAACAGCCCTGAACCTTTAAAATTCTTATGGCTTCAGCTCGATCAGAATATTTACCGGGAAGACAGCCGTGCCCAGGCAACCAGTTTAATTACGGGCGGGCGCTGGGCTAATCGTGAGTTTACGCATGGAGATGAATTAAATTCAGTGGAAGTGATCATGAACGGAAAAGTTACAAAGGCCAAATACATAATTTCTGATACACGTATGCAGGTGTGGCTGCCAAAACCTCTGGCTGCCAAAACCGGAACTTTACAACTAAAAATTAATTATGCTTTTTCTGTCCCGAAATATGGTACCGACCGTATGGGACGACTGGATACAAAGAATGGCCGGATTTATGAAATAGCACAATGGTTCCCACGGATGTGTGTGTTTGATGATATTGAAGGATGGAATACGCTGCCTTATCTCGGCGCCGGAGAGTTCTATCTTGAATACGGAAATATCGATTACACTATTACCGCTCCTTCCAATCTTATTGTTGTTGGTTCTGGTGCTTTGCAAAATCCTGCAGAATGTTTAACCTCTACTGTGAGAAACCGGCTGGCTCAGGCAAAAAAGAGTGATAAAACCGTTACGATTATAAGTGCTGACGATCTGAATGGAAATTCGTATCACCCCAATAAATCGACGCTTACCTGGCATTTTGTTTGTAACAATACACGCGATGTAGCCTGGGCTGCCTCAAAAGCATTTATATGGGATGCGGCACGCATCAATTTACCAAGTGGCAAAAAAGCTTTGGCTCAATCTGTTTATCCTGTTGAAAGTTCAAAAGCCCAGGCATGGAAAAGATCAACAGAATTTGTAAAAGGTGCTATAGAATTATATTCCAAAGAATGGTATGAGTTTACCTATCCTTCGGCAACCAATGTTGCGGGAATCGTTGGCGGAATGGAATACCCAGGCATTGTTTTCTGTTCTTATAAAAGCAGCGGAGGTGGTCTGTGGGGTGTAACCAATCATGAGTTTGGCCACAACTGGTTCCCGATGATCGTTGGTTCCAACGAACGAAAATATCCATGGATGGATGAAGGATTTAACACTTTTATCAACGGTGTTGATACAAAGGTTTTCAACAATGGAGAATTCTACAAAAAAAATGACGTTGAGGAATCTGCTCCTTACATGTTTAAAAAGGATGCAGATCCGATCATGACTATTCCTGAGGTGACACAGCAAAACTTTTTAGGTGTAGCAGCCTATCAAAAGCCGAGTGACGGACTGGACATTTTACGTAATCAAATCCTGGGTAAAGAGCGTTTCGATTCAGCTCTCAGGATTTATATTGACCGATGGGCTTTTAAACATCCAACTCCATGGGATTTTTTCAGAACGATGGAAAATGTGAGCGGCGAAGACCTTTCTTATTTCTGGAGAGGCTGGTTTTTTACCAATTCAAAACTTGACCAGGGCGTTACTGACATAAAATACGTTGACAATGATCCTTCAAAAGGCGCGCTGATTACTATTGTTAATAATGACCAGATGGTACTGCCGGTGCCTATGAAAATTGAACAGGAAAATGGCCAAACTGATTCAATTGAACTTCCTGTAGAAATATGGCAACGTGGCGGTGAATGGACATTTGAATATCCATCTACCTCGGTCATTAAAAAAATTACTATCGATCCTGATCATGATTTTCCGGATATAGACCCCTCAAATAATACATACACAACTGAGCCTTTGAAACCAGTACCACAAGGATTGACCGCCTCAAATGTGATTGATAATTACCTGAAAGTAATTGGCGGGAAAGGTAAAATAGAAAATGTCAAAGATTTTATTCTCACTGCAAAAGGAGAGGTGCAGGGACAAGAAATTGAAATGGTAAATAAGTATAAAACTCCTGATCATTTTCTTTTGACGATTACATTAACTGCTTCTAATATGGTGATCCAAAAAGTGTTAATGAATGGCGACAGTATCAGCATAGAAGCAATGGGACAGCAGCAGAAGGTTAGTGATGAAGCCCGGGAAAGTCTCAAAGAGCAGGCAATGCCTTTTCCTGAAGCCTTGTTTTTAAATGGTAATTACCAATTGTCATTAGATTCGATGATAGTGAAAGTGGATGATGCTGATGCTTATGCCGTAACTGCTACTTCCAAATCAGGAAGTGCAGTTAAAGAATACTTTGATGTAAGCACTGGTTTAATGCTGAAGAAAGAAACCATTTCAGGCGGAGGCCTTTCCACAACCTATTCGGATTACAGGGAAGTAAACGGGATTAAAGTTCCTTATTCCCAAACCATTTCATCGCAGGTTGATATTCCTTTAAAAGTTACAGATGTAAAAATAAACAGTGGTTTAAAAGATGAAGATTTTAAATAATGATTTATAAACAAAAAATTGGAAAGGAGCATTCAGTAAGAATGCTCCTTTTTTTATAGTAAAACAATCCTTCTCCAGATCATTTCTCTCCTTGAGGCCTTAAAGTAAAGCATATTAGCTTGGCTGGGAAATATTTATCATCAGTTAAACACTGCTTTCAGCATTATATAATAGTAATAAAATTGACCAATTCGTGATTATCCGATAAACAGTAAAATATTACCTGCTTGTTTTCCTAAATTTTCTGTCAATAACTCAGGCCTCGCAAGGCTATATTCAAATTATGCGACCAATAGCGTATATCCCGCGACGTAAAGGCATTCCTTATTTTAAACGAAGTTCTCTGTAAACCATCTTATATACATTGATTCACTTTTTAAAATATACAATTATGAAAAAGATTTTTACAATGACTTTGTTTGCAGCCGCTGCTATCAGTTTCGCTTCTGCGCAATCTCATAACGAGAAAAACATTGTCTGGAATGACAATAATAAAGTAAGCAAAAATTATGATCAACATTCCAGCTTTGACAAAAAAAATGGCATCGCTTACAATGAAAACTACTTTCCATATAAAGAAAAGCAAGTAAAGATGGAAAAGATCAACCATGAATTTGATCAAAAAATTGCTTCCGTAAAAAACAACAGGCGTTTAAACAGATGGGAAAAAGCAAAGCAAATTCAGTGGTTGCAAATTGAACGGAAAAACAAAATAAGCAAGATGGAATACCAGTATGCAAGCAGTCAGAAAAAAACATCAGGTCATGATTCGCATAAATGGTAGATCATTTATCACCCAATTATTTAATCAATTAAAATTAAAACAATGAAAAAGTTAATGATAATATTAATAGCAGCACTATCCTTTAATGCCGCATCGGCCCAAAACAGGGACAACAGCTACAACAGTCAGGATCGTTACCAGGTAAATCAAACAAATGATCGCGGGTATAATAATAATCAACATCAGTCAACTGATTATGCCTACAATAACAATAGAGGCCGTGATGATGACCGTAACCGACAGGGAGCTTATGATCGTAATCAACAATACGATCAAAGAATAAATGGATATAGAAATGACCGTTCGCTCAGCAGATATGAAAGAGCCAGGAGAACAAATGAAGCTGAACATGAAAGACAACAAAAGTCAGGAGCATTTGGCAAAGGCCTGGTGGTAGGAGGAATAGCAGGTGTTTTGTTAGGTGTATTGATTGGACATTAAAAACAAGCCAATATTTAATAAAGTTATAAAGGTCGTTATATACGGCCTTTATTTTGTTAGATATAACTATAAATTTTTACAGTGCCAATACCAAACCTCCAAAAGTAAGACTCTATTCTCCTGGCATTGAAGATCGGCTGGAGAGTAAAAGCAGGTATTCTTGGTATTAAAAAGCCATTAACAATATTTTAATCTTTTTTACCCAACGTTCCAGTTTAGGCCAACATCTTTATAATCAGTTAGTCATAAATAAATTATTTCATAAAAATCAATTCATGGAGCAATTCTAAAAATTTAACCCCTATTATTTATTCACACATTTTATAACCTTCTAAATATTATTAAATGAAAACTAAAAAAAACAGCAGGTATATCAATATTTTACTTACGCTGTCTTTCCTTACTATATTAGCATCATGCAAAAAAGAAAATTCTGTTGTTAATCCAACACCCGTTGCTGCTTCCTCCATAGTCGCAGTAGGTGTAAACCCCACCACCAATGATTCAATCTATGTAATAGGCACCAGTGCAAGGAAGAACCACCTGGACACCCTTGCTTTTTCCGCACTTCCTTCAACGATCGCTGATTATTTAACGACAAATTATGCGGGTTATACATTCACTAAGTCTTTTTCGGAACAGGATACTTCAGGAAACATCCAGGGATATGTTGTAATTATATCATACAATGGAAATCCGGTAGGTTTAAAATTTGATGCTTCAGGTAATTTTGTAAAGGTACTGGAGCAGCGGGATGGACATGATATGGATGGAAAAGGTTGGCGCGAAGGTGGTTGCTTCAGTAACCGGGATGGTATGAATAAAGATACAGTTCAGCTTTCTTCGCTCCCCCCTGATATCTTATCTTATTTCAATACAAATTATCCCCAGGATACTTTAATAAGGGCGTTTAAAACCCTTAATAGTGATTACGCGGTATTCAGCATTGATAACGGTTCTTTTGCCACACTCTTTGATTCAACAGGGACATTCATTCGAAGGGTTCAATTGAACGAAAACCAGGGAGGAGCAAGAGCTGTGGCTGTGGTAACACAAAGTGCATTGCCATCAACCATACAGGATTACCTGACTAACACCTATCCGAACTATGTTTTTGAGCAGGCTTTTTCTATTTCCAAAAATGGATCCTTGTCCGCCTACGTGGTTTGTATAGATGCGAACGGAACGAAATATGCAGTTGAGTTTGATGCTTCCGGAAATTTTGTAAGATCGATTACGTTTAGGTTCTGGTAATATTTTGATGCATTAGCGGCTGGCATACTATGATAGTGTCAGTCGCTAATTTTTTGTAAAAATCTAGAGAATTTTTTTCAGGCTTATTATATAATGGGCATAATTCCTTGATAAGAGCTATTCGGGATCAGGCGCATTCTCATCCATTTATGGAAGTCGTATGCTCCTCCCTTTGAGTTGTTTTTATAATAGAAATCAACTGGAGTTATCCTGGATAATATGGAAAAAAAAAGAAAGTGCTGTTTATTCAATTGAATAAACAGCACTTTCTTTTTATAGTATATGGTTTTCTAAGGGAGTAATACCTGGTCTATTACATGCACTACACCATTGGTAGCAACTATGTTGGTATTGATAATATTTGATAGTGTAGTATTACTGCTTCCTTTTACAGTGGCACCATTTATTAATCCTATGGTTACCTGGCCGCCATTTAAAGTTGTCGGCTGGGCACCATCAGAAAGATCTGAAGAAAATATTCTTCCGGATATTACATGGTAAGTAAGAATAGTTGCCAATGTATTAGGATCTGCATTATTGATGTCATTAATGGTGGCAAAGCCTGCATTTCTAAATGCATTATTAGTAGGAGCAAATACGGTAAAAGGGCCATTGCTGCTAAGTACCTGAGCTACGTTGGTATTGCCCTGACTGGCGCGTAAAACTGCTGCTACCAGGTAAGAGAATGTAGAATCGCTTTGAGCTACCTCTACTATATTCCCAGGAGGAGGCATTAATACACGTGATATAACATGTATAATTCCATTTGTAGCGATAATATCTGCTTTTACTACAGGAACCCCATTAACGAAAACTCCATTCAAGTTTTTAGTTAAAAACACAGAATCGCCACCTACGGTTGCGACCGCAGCATTTGGACCTGCAGGGACATCCATCGCTTTTACGCTTGCCCCAATTGTATGATAAAGTAAAATTGCTTTAAGGTCATCTGCAGAAAGACTATTGATGGATGCAAGCGTAATTCCTGAAGCCATGAAGGCGTCATTGTTTGGAGCAAAAACAGTAAACGGTCCCTTGCCAGAAAGTGTAGCGGTTAATCCTGCCTTTACTACTGCCGCTTTAAGAATACTAAATTCCGGGGTATTAGAAACTATAGCTGTTATGTTTCCTGAAACCGGGGGAGGATTGGAATGATTTTTTTTGCAGGAAGAAAAAGAAAATAAAATAAATAGTGCTCCAGCAATAATTGGAAATTTAGAATGATAGAAGGTTTTTGTTGACATGATCGTAAGTTTTAAATGTTTAAATAATTTTAAATAAACTTAAACAAATATTAAGCCAAAAATTATTGATTTTGAAATGTATTTACACAAGTCATCATGAATAATAAATTACTTAATTTTTTATTTTTATGAATAAAATATAATGTAATTAGGTGATTATGATCTCATTGAACAAATCTGAATAAGGGAATTCAGTGTTATTGAATATGAATTTTGTAAGGATAATTAATAGTTATTAGATGTTTATATAAAAAACTTATAAGTTAAACATATATGTAGAATAATTTCAACGAGTGTATTTATTCTGGGGAATTTTCTTCTTCCTGGCGAATGTTCTCCCCCCTCAAAAGACAATATATTATTCATTGGGAATGTCTGTTAAGGGCATTGCTAAGGTGAGGGAAAAGTGAAAGAAATATTTGAGGCCTTCTTTTTTGAATAAAAACAGGTACGCCAATACATATCGCTCAACGATTATATAATTACTAAAAATGAGTTGACTACAAATAATTAGCTATCTTAGGTAACTAAAGTTAAAAAGCTACAGCAGGATTTATTTAAAACTGTGTTTAGCAATACAATATTGGTAATTAAGCGTAATAAATAATTTTTAACCATAAATTTTTAACAATGAAAAAAGTATTATTATTAACCGGAGACTTCACAGAGGATTATGAAACAATGGTTCCGTTTCAAATGCTTGAGATGGTTGGATACGAAGTTCATGCCGTTTGTCCTGACAAGAAAAAAGGGGATGTTATTAAAACTGCCATACACGACTTTGAGGGCGACCAAACCTACACAGAAAAGCCAGGTCATAATTTCGCATTGAATTATAGCTTTGCTGATGTAGATGTAAATAACTATGATGGATTAGTAATTGCAGGAGGGAGAGCACCTGAATATTTGAGATTGAATAATAAAATAATTGAAATAGTAAAACATTTTTTCACAACTAATAAACCAGTAGCTGCAATCTGTCATGGTATACAAATTTTGACTGCCGCTGGTGTTGTGAAAGGAAGAAAGTTAACCGCTTATCCAGCAGTTGGTCCCGAAGTAACAATAGCAGGAGGAGAGTTCCAGTCAATTCCGGTAGATGCAGCTTTTGTAGATGGCAACCTGGTTACCTCTCCTGCCTGGCCTGCACATCCGAATTTCATTAGAGAATTTTTAAAAATTATGGGCGCAAAAATTGAATTATAAACTATTGCCCTATTTTCTTGTTTTGGTAAAATGCTAAATTGAAGATTTAGTATTTTATTTATATTCGGTGCACAGGTGAGTTGCAGGAATACCTTTGCGAGATGGCAATATTTAGGATGTGGAAACCTTATGAAGATAGAAAAAAAGTAATTAATGAATGCAGACTATTTAATCAATCATTTGAGTTTACAACCTCACCCTGAAGGAGGTTTTTTTAAAGAGACCTATCGCGCTAATGAGCGTATCCTGAAAAATGCATTGCCTGATCGTTTTAGCGGTGAACGGAATTTTTCTACGGCTATCTATTATTTATTAATGCAGGGAGAATGTTCCCTGTTTCACAGAATCAAAAGTGATGAATGCTGGCACTTTTATGCAGGGCAAACTTTGCTCATTCATGTAATAGAAAATGATGGAAATTATTATTGTATAAAACTAGGGCAGAATATAGCGGTCGGAGAAACATTCCAGTTTGTAATTCCGGCAACAGTATGGTTTGCAGCCGAACCCGCTACCGGGAGTTCGTTTAGTCTTGTAGGTTGCACGGTTGCGCCCGGTTTTGATTTTTCCGATTTTGAAATGGCCCATAAAGCCCAACTGTTATCTTCTTTTCCGCAACACTCTGATATTATTAATCGATTAGCCCGGTGATTGGTTTGTTGATACCGAGCTTGATTCAGTTTAGTATGGGCAAAATATTTCATTTATAAAAAAATGACTTTGCATTGTAGCCTTTTGAAGAATCATTTAAGATTATTTCAGGGCAAATGTTTATAATTATTTTATGAAGCGAAATTGAAACGGAGAGAATCTGTAATTTTTAATAACGGATAGGGCTATGCGCCTTAATTAAATCTGGGAATAAATCAAATAGAATACGGATGACATCTATGCCTTTAAATCACTCTGGCAGATTTTAAATATTTTGTGCGGCCATAATGTTAAAGGTGAAAGAAAAAAATTATCTTCGACAAAGTCAAAGTGCTTATTTACGATAGAAAAGGATTCAAAAAATTACCAATTATTAATAACAGATACTTAAAAAGGGAAACAAATTTATACCTGAGTTTGATTAGTATATTGAGTATCCTGATTTTACCGATTGCTAAACTTGATAATTAATTTATAAATAGTAGTATACATGAAGAATAAGAAAATTTACCCTTGGGTAGTTGTTTCACTTTTATGGGGTGTGGCATTTTTGAATTACCTCGATCGACAGATGCTTGCTACTATGAAACAATCCATGATGGTCAACTTTGCCGAATTGGATAGTGCTGCCAACTTCGGCAGATTGATGGCAATTTTTTTGTGGATATATGCTTTTATGAGTCCTGTGTCGGGGTTAATTGCAGACAGGATTAATCGAAAAATGTTGATCGTTGGCAGTCTTTTTGTTTGGTCTGCTGTTACTTTATTGATGGGATATGCAACCAGTTTCAATCAACTCTATATTTTACGGGGTATCATGGGAGTTAGCGAAGCATTTTATATGCCTGCTGGGCTGGCTCTGATTGTAGATTACCACCAGGGGAAAACCCGATCATTGGCGGTAGGGATTCACATGACCGGAATTTACCTCGGCCAGGCATTTGGCGGGTTTGGATCTATGTCTGCAACGAACTTTACCTGGCAAACTACTTTCCATGGTTTTGGGCTTATTGGCATCATTTACAGCCTGATTTTAATACTCTTTTTAAAAGAAAAACGAAATGATGAAAATGAAAAACACGTTGAAGGAACTTTTCTCCAGGAGTTTTCTACTGCTATAAAAGGAATGGGAACCTTATTGCGAAGTGTTTCTTTTTGGGTAATCTTATTTTATTTTGCAGCACCCAGTTTCCCGGGATGGGCAGCTAAGAACTGGTTACCTACCTTGATATCTTCCACGTTACATATCAAAATGGATTATGCAGGTCCATTAGCAACTATAACCTTGTCACTTTCTTCATTGATAGGCGTAGTACTAGGTGGGTACATTTCCGACAGATGGGTTCAGCGCAACTTACGCGGAAGAATGTATACCAGTTCAATTGGTTTGGGTTTGACTATTCCATCCTTATTACTTCTCGGTTTGGGAGGTAGTATTGTACCTATTATTATCGGTGCAATCGGATTTGGATTAGGATTCGGTATTTTTGATGTGAATAATATGCCGATTTTGTGCCAGTTTGCATCGCCACGCCACCGTGCTACAGGTTATGGTTTAATGAACCTGGTAGGGATATCGTCCGGTGCATTCATAACGACCTTGTTAGGCGAAGCTGCTGATTCTGGTTCTTTAGGAAAAGATTTTGCCATTCTGAGTATAGTAGTACTGGCCGCAATTGTCTTATTGCTTGGGGTGCTTCGTCCTAAATATATCAACAAAACTGCTGATGATTGATATTAAATAGCAATTTTGCTAAATCTGAATTCAGCGATAATCTATGAATGCCCGCATTATGGACAGAGGTGAAAAATATATCCTTATATACCTGCGATTTATTCACTTATAACAATATAGGATTATGACCAGAATAAAATTCAGCATCATTATTATGATTTCATGTTTTGGTTTCGGGTTTGCTTTTGCACAAACGAATGTTCACGAACCAGGTACTCCCTCTTCCCAGTTTTCAGGAATTAATCTTTCTTCCGCCGTTCTTACCCTTGCTCCGGGAATGAGTGGTCCTGAAATGAAAGCGTCAGAAATGTTACTCGATGAAGTTGAAAAGCGATGTCGTGTACGTTGGCCTGTTTCAATTAAACTGCCTGAAAAAGGCACTATAGGAATAGTTTTAGGACAACGTAAAAATTTAATTCATTCTTTTCCTACACTTGCAGAAAAACTTAAGGATGACGGTAATGACAAGGCTGAAGGTTACCGGATTGTTACTCTTGAATCAGGGGTAATAGTAGTTGCAGGTAATGATGCCCGTGGGGTACTTTTCGGTGCGGGCAGACTTCTTCGATTGATGGACTACTCCAGGGATACAGTTTCACTTTCTCATAAAATTGATTTATCATCTGCACCACGTTATGCTTTGAGAGGTCATCAATTAGGGTATCGTCCAAAAACGAATGCATATGATGGATGGTCGGTTCCCATGTGGGAGCAATATATTCGCGACCTTGTCGTATTCGGCACAAATGCAATTGAATTGATTCCCCCCGTTTCTGATGATGATAGGGATAGTCCTCACTTTCCGTTGGCTCCTATGAAAATGATGATCGAAATGTCCCGCTTAGCAAAAGAGTACGGAATAGAGTGTTGGGTTTGGTATCCTGCTATGGAAAAGGACTATGGAAATAAAGCTACCGTAAATAAGGCATTAAAAGATTGGGGCGATGTGCTTCGTCAGTTACCAAGGGTAGATGCTGTATTTGTTCCCGGGGGAGATCCGGGGCATACTGCGCCGAAAGATTTGTTCCCAATGCTTCAAAAACAAGCTGAACAATTGAAAAATTTGCATCCCGGAGCCAAAATGTGGATGTCGCCGCAAGGGTTTAATTCGGAGTGGATGAATGAATTTTATGATATCATGAAAGCAGAACCTGATTGGTTGGAAGGAGTTGTCTTTGGTCCGCAACAAAGTGAAACTATTGAAAATTTTCGTGCTAAGATACCCAAGAGATATAAAATACGATTTTACCCGGACATCACTCACTCAGCCTGGGCACAGTACCCGGTACCCAATTGGGATTTTGCCTATGTGGCAACACTAAACCGGGAGCCTATAAATCCCCGTCCTGTGGATGAATCAGCAATATTTAAAAGATTGCAACCTTATGCAGCATATGGATTTCTTACTTATTCTGAAGGTTGTAATGATGATGTGAATAAATTCATCTGGAGTGGATTGGGTTGGGACCCCGATGAAAATGTTACGGACATTCTTCGTGAGTATAGCAGATATTTTATAGGTACTAATGTTGAAGAACCTTTTGCCCAGGGATTGTTAAGTTTAGAACGTAATTGGAGAGGGCCTCTCATAAATAACCAGGGGGTACAAACTACATTATTACAATTTCAGGAACTGGAACATTCAGCTACACCATCAATGCTACACAATTGGAGATTCCAGGAAGCTCTTTACCGGGCTTACTATGATGCCACTGATCGTAACAGGCTTATAGAGGAAACGGCGCAGGAAGAAAAGGCTTTAGAATTTCTGGGACGGGCTCCCCTGATAGGAAGTTTAGTAGCTATAACAAAAGCTGATGCTGCACTGGCAAAACCAGATATGTTGCCTTCAGAAGATACCCGTGCCCGCGTTTTCGAACTTGCCGAAGCGCTCTTTCAAAGCATCCATATGCAATTGAGTGTACCCCGCTATAAGGCAATTGCAGTACGTCGCGGAGCCAACCTGGACCTAATTGATTTTCCTTTAAATAATGCGCCCTGGTTGCTTAAACGTTTTTCTGAAATCATGGCGCTCACAAATGAGAAGGATCGTTTGCGCGAGATCAATAATATATTAAACTGGAGTAATCCGGGGGCAGGTGGTTTCTATGATGATTTGGGTAAGCAGGGGACAGAACCTCATCTTGTCCAGGGTTCAGTTTATACTGAAGATCCTGCATTTCAAAGGGCCCCTTTATCGGGCATGGTAGTACAAAGGAATTATATAGCCCGTATCTCATCATATACATATGCAGAAACTTTGCATGACTATCCCTTGGAAATGTTTTATCCGGATTTGGATAAAAATATCCATTATCGCCTCAAAGTTATTTATGGACCAGAATCGAAGACTGATATAAGATTGATAGCAAATAATAAATTTGAAATTCAATCCATGCAACCTAAAAATATGAACTTTCAGCCTCTAGAATATGATATTCCAGAAGAAGCAACAAAGACAGGGGAATTAAGACTTAGATGGAACAGGCCCCCCGGGCGAGGTGGTAGTGGAAGAGGAGTGCAGATAGCAGAAGTTTGGCTAATGCCAGCGGGTAATGGCAATATCTCTCATGAATAGGGGTACTTTAAACCGGCTGAATCAAAATATAATGAATCATTCCGGTCCGACTTCGAAAATTTTACCTTGGTATAAGCTATCCATCTTTACCTGGAATCCTTTTTCCATAATTTCTTTACCGGTTGCCTTATAAACTTCTTGTCCATCAGGAGCAAGTTTGATAACATAATTTGAATCCGGTATAAGATCATCAAGAAATACCTGGCGTGAATCCTCTAATGCACCCTGGCGAAAAATGCCAAAAATTCCACCGGTTTTATTTTCAAAATTTATTCTCATCCAACCATCATAAGCTCCTTCCTGTGGCTCTCCGAATCCAGGCAAATCTTTTCGATAGTTCATATAGTTATATTTTTTCTGCATCTCTTGCATCCATAATGACCATTTTTTTAATCCAACCCTTTCTTCTGCTGATAATTTACGGGGGTCACCTAATACAATTGGAAGGGTCCCTATTAATGATTTTAAAGAAAAATCAAAATTCTTCCTATCCATCGATAAATTCCCGATTACAAGCGAACTTGCAGGCAAAGCAGGCGAGCGCCACCAGGCCATTTGCCTTACACGTAGTTCTCCTAATGGAAAAGAGTCTTCAAAGTTTGACAACCAATTTCCTTCGGCATGTTCAGCAATTGCGTAATCCATTAATTGAAGTCTGCCAGCTGTCTCAAAAGTGTAGTCTACAAACAGGCCGGGAGCCTGTTCATGTAATTCATCTATTAATTTTGAAAGACGTTCATAAATAGCTAAAAATGACTCATTATGATCTTTATGAAAAGGATGGTTTAAAGCATAGCAGCCTGATATGTTATCATCATTTACATAAGCACTTGCTACAACAGATAAATCAAGCTTCACATAAGCTAATCCATAGTCATTCACATATTTGAGAATTTTATTTTTGATATAATCAAACCAGCCGGTTGCCAGGCAGGCCGTATAAACCTGGTTTGGGGTAGCAGTATGCAGGTTTCCATGTTTGTTAAACTTATTCACTGTAAACCATTCGGGATGCTCTTTAAATACTTTTGAGTCTCCTGTTGCGGTAGCAACACTTATCCATAACCCGGGTTTCATTCCAAGAGAATGGATGTAATCAAAAACCGGTTTTATTCCGTTAGGAAATTTATTTTTATCAACCAGCCAATCACCATAATTATGCCCCCAGCCAGAGTCATTGGGTTTTGAATTTTCATTCACCTGCCATCCGTCATCAATTATAAATTCCTGTATGCCGCATTCTGATGCTGCTTTGGCAACTTTTCGGATAAGAGAATCATTAACGGACGATCGAAACGGATACCAGGTATTATATACAAAACCTGGTTTATCTTTTAACTTAATGATTCTCGGCTGCATGTATTTGACAACAAATTCATTGATGGTATTATTAATTTCTTCAAAGCCATTATCCGAATTTTTATACAGGCTAATAAAAGTTTTAGGGCTTTCCCAACTTTCAGAAGGCTTCAGCCATTTTCGGAAAGGGTAACTTTGCCCGGGATGAGTTAGTCCTATTTCAACATTCCTATCTTTCGTATGGAATGCGGTTCGCTTTACAACTCCCGGGGCTTCATTACCCAAAGCAATTCCCCGCCTCGCACTGGCGTCATGAACCACTACAACGGGGTCATCCCAATTCCCGACAAATCGCCCGAGGTGTTTCATCCTGCCATAATTCTCATAAACCACTGAATGAGTATCCGAAAGTTTTGTTTCCAAATCCTCTACATTTAATGCTTCAATTTTGACCTCATTCTTACCCGTATTAATTATATTGATCCATTTCCTGACTAATGCAAGATCAGGGTATAGCAAATAATTTAGCTCAAGTGTTATATTATTCCACTCTTTTGTTCCTTTAATTTTAATACTCAGGCCTTTCCCTGAATGGTCATCTTTGATTTCTTTTGTCGATAATAATTTCCATCCGCTGAAACCGTCAATATTTTTATCATTTAAAAAAAATGAAAATTCCCTACTTTTCCCAATAAAGTTTTTTTCTTTTTCATCTATTGAGAATTTATAAGAATAAATGCTATCCTGTGAAAGCTTTATATTTCTAATTACTTTTCCATTGTCAAGGATCATATCATTACCGTTTAAGCGATAATAATTTTGAGCTGAAATATTCCCTAAGCAACTAAATAGTACAATCAGAAATAGAACAGCTATCCTCTTAGTAATAATGCTCTTAGATTTTTTGTAGTTCCAATTATTTTGAACTTTTTGAAAATTTATTACCGACAAAAAAGTATCAGCAAAAGGGATTAATTTTTTCATGATTATTTTCCTTTTTAAATTATTATTTCCCTGGCTTTGGGAATACCTGGTGAATATTGGCCCATTGCCTCCATTTTTCTGAAAGTACTTTTACGACGTCAGGATATTTAGCAGACAAATCATTCAACTCAGTTTGATCTTTATTAATTCTGTATAAATGCCAGGTGGTATCTCCTGAAAGAGACACCAGTTTCCATTCATTATCCCTTATGTACCTTGCTCTGAAATGTTCGTTAAATAAGGTGTCATGTACCTTCTGTTCTTTTCCTTCAAAGACAGGTAATAAACTAATACCCGAAGTAGGTGTGATAAGATGACCCTGGTAGGTTTTGGGGTAAGCCGTCTTAGCAATTTCAATAAACGTAGCCATAAAATCCATAACATGTCCCAGATGGTTATTCAGTTTGCCTTTGGCTTTTATTTTTTCAGGCCAGAAGGCAATCATCGGTGTATGAATACCACCTTCATAAGATTGAGCCTTCGCATAACGATAAGGAGTATTCGCAACGTTAGCCCATCGTTCACCTATTGAAGCAAATGTGGTTTCAGGCCCAGGTAGTACCTCCTTATTTACCGGATAAGATATTTTTAGTCCATCTCTTGTTTCTCCGGGACGGTCAAATCCAGGACCATATTGCATACAATTTTCCGGGCTGGCACCATTATCACTTAAAAATAAAATAACAGTATTATCAAGTTTGCCTGTTTGCTTTAAAGCATTAATAATCCTGCCAATTCCCTGGTCCATTCTGTCGACCATGGCGGCATGGACTGCCATTGCTCTCGCATCCCATTCTTTATCAGGATTATTTTTCCAACTTAATTCCTGCTCTATTCTTGGAGATAATGGAGCATCTTTCGGATCAATGATACCTTTTTCTATCATCCGATTATATCTTGCTTCACGTATGGCCTCCCATCCCACTTTGTAAGTATCTTTATATTTTTTTATGTCTTCAGGCAAAGCCATTAAAGGCCAGTGGGGCGCCGTTTCAGCAACATACAGAAAGAATGGTTTGTCTTCTTTGCTAAATTGTTTTATGTAACTAACA
Source organism: Bacteroidota bacterium (assembly GCA_030706605.1). GTDB lineage: Bacteria > Bacteroidota > Bacteroidia > Chitinophagales > Chitinophagaceae > Ginsengibacter. Next base: position 38,860 of record JAUZOE010000018.1, on the reverse strand, counting down.
GCCGTGTCATTGATTGCATCAGTATGATAGTAATTTTTGGGAACTGATTCTACTGGTGTAGATCCGTTTACCAAACTAAAAGGGTCAAAATAATCAACCACACCAAAAATATTTCCATAATATTTTTCAAAACCCCGATTTATTGGGTATTGTTCGACTGGTGAGAAGAAGGGATGATATGCCTGATGATTCAGCCATTTTAATTGATCTTCTTTTGTCGGCTGTTCTATAGTATTTGATACGTGCCATTTGCCTGACATAGCTGTGTGATACCCTGCTGATTTTAATACTTCGGCAAGGGTGACTGTATTCTCAGTAAGATATCCACGGTAACCAGGCTCACTTCTGTCTGTTGTCATTTCTCCTATACCTGCCTGTTGATTATATAGTCCTGTAAGCAAAGATGCGCGTGTAGGGCAACACCGGGAAGTATTGTAAAACCTTGTAAATCTTAATCCATTCGATGCAAGATAATCCAGGTTAGGGGTATGAATCTCTCCTCCATAACAACCTATATCTGAATATCCTAAGTCATCTGCAAGAATCAAAACAATATTTGGCCTTTTATCTTTGCTCTCAACTATTTTCTTTTTCTGACTGCCTGCATAAAACCATATGAATAAAAATGTGATTAAACCCATCAGGGTAGCAAAATATTTCTTTTTCATACCTTTTTAATTGAGTTAATATATTGGCATTTATACCGGGTATTAGCAACTTTTTTAGCTTGTATCAGACTTTTCCTGACAACCTTACTTTTTGAGGATATACAAGGCCTGAAATTAAAAATAACCTACTCATACCAGATTTTTACATTTAAAAGTAAATGAATTTTATTGCCTTTAGTACTGCAAACAATAATTGAGGCCTTTTTATTTATTTTATTTTGTTTTCAATTTCCCCCAGGTTAATCGGTGCGTTTTGATTTTTAAATTCAACTTGCTGCATCAAACGGGTTTTATCTCTAAAGCCAAGTGCAATTGCGTTGAGTAAATCATTGGTGGCTGCTTTGCTATCATTGTTTCGGGCATTAAGAATTGCAGAGAAATACCAGGCCTCACTGTTAGTAGCATCTACCATTTTATATAGCGTTACAAAATGTTGTGCTTCTTTATTTTGTTGTCCATTAATAAGCTGGTTGCTGATAGAATAAAATGCCAGCGACAAATAAGCTTCTAAACGCTGGTACATGGCCCCCTCAGGCGTAGGCGCTTTCGCTTTTGATTTTACATCTGCAATTGTTTGGGTCCAGTAATTCATATCACCCTGCTGAAACTGTTGTTGATAAGTCTCTTTAATATGTTGCTCTTTCTGCAATAAATTTTGTGCTGCAAGGGCTTGCTTTTGATAAATAGCATTGCCGGTAAGGAAAACTTCTTTTTTATTGAACCAATCCACTTCAGCAGAAACATCATCCAGCATACTGATAGAATATTTACAGACTTCCTGTGCTTTTAAAAATTGATGGGCATTTACGTAATCAGCAATTCTTTTTTTGTTTTCAGTAATGAAATGATGAATCAATGTATCGTTCCGGGAAATTAAATTTTCTTGCATTGCATCTAAATTGAATCCTTCGAAGGCAATATTCATAGTATTTTCAGGCGCCCATTCATGTATGCCGTCAAAAAAAATAATCCGGTGCCTTGTCTTTGTTTTATCGAGACCGCTGGTAATGGCAACCAGGTCAGTCATATTCATATCTCCCTCACCGGCAATAGCAGTATAGCTAAAATTAAAATTACCGGCATTCATTATATCAGGCAGTCCGGCGCCATTGGCTATCACTCCTTTTATCTCCGGGTGGTGTAATGCGAGATAAGTGGCTACCTTGGCGCCGCCTGAAAACCCACAGGTATAAAGGCGGTTTTCATTAATGCTCAGGCGGGCCTTTAAATCATCAGATAAGAGATTCCAGGTGCGATCCCCATCTGTGAAATTGTTTCCATTTTTTGATTTATTGCTCCCGATCAAAATATAATGATACCGATCTGCTAATGCTTTGTATTTATTTAAAGGAAGCTCGCCATCGCCATGTGGATCGAAAAAATAAATAACGGGCAATGCTTCGTTATTGCTGTTTTCGGGGAGATAAAGAGCATAAGTTTCCGTTGCATCTCCAAGGCAAGAAACCTGTGTAATTACTTTTCCCGTTGTAAAGGTATCGGCTACAGAGGTCTTTACTATAAGTGTGGTATCTATATTATTACTTGCTGAATTTACTCTATCTGTATTACCGGCGCATGAAATAGGGTAAAAGAATAGTAGTGCTAACTCAATGAAATGGCCTGCTTTCATAATCTGATAATGTGCAGCAAAAGTAGTTTTATTTTTATTTTACTCTAAAATGATTAACTGTTATTTGATAAAATTAAATGATCCGAAATATCATTTCAAAGTGTCGATAAGGTTATATGTTTTTCTGAGTTCAAGAGCTTTATCTTTAAAAATCCAATGTGTTTCCGGGAAAGTTTCGGCAGGGACAAAAAAACATTTTGTGCCTCGTACTCGTCTATATCCGGGTATTGGCTTTTTGTCAATCATCTCGCTATTTTACTAATTCAGAAAGACTGTATTGTAAACATGGGGAGTGTTATGTTTTTGCTATTGCTTTTGCGATAAATTGTGCATCTCTATCCACACCCTGGATCATTCCTGAAGACATGGCATATAAAAAATGTAACCCCAGGAAATATAACCCTGGCTCATTATCCACAATACCACGGTTTTGAATAGGCTGCCCATTTTTAAATACAGGAAGATCAATCCAGGAAAATCGTGGATAATAACCGGTACACCAGATAATATTCTTTACCTCCAGCACTTCTTTATTTTGCAGCACGGGCAAGCCTTCTATTACGCCCGTTACTTTTGGAATACGAATGATGCCGGCTTCGATTACTTCTTTTGGTTTTATACGAATCAAGGGCCCTCCCTGGTTAAGGGCTTTCAATCTTACTTTTCTTCCAATAAATGTATTGATGGTAAAGATGCGGTGGAACAGGAGACGTAAAACAACCGGAGCCATCAATTGTCCTACTTTACTTTTTATATGAAAAGGAATATGACCGGTGTCTCTACCTGCCAGCCAAGTCTTATGAGTTTTAGAAACTTCCAATGCGATTTCACAACCAGAATTTCCGGCGCCTATTACTAATACATTCCCCTCTTTCAACTGCGACGGATTTTTATATTTACTGGAACAGATTTGTAAAATTTCAGGATCGAGATCTTTTGCAAATGTGGGTAAACGTTGGAACTGGCAATCATTCATAGCTACCACAACATTATCAGCTTTAAACTTTTGGTCGCTTGTATCTATAATAAATTGTTTCCCCTCTCTTGACAAACTATTTACGTAAGTGTTTGTTCTTATTGGAAATTTGAAATTAATCGCATATTCTTCCAGGTAATCTGCAAATTCATCCTTGGAGGGATAAGAATGTTTCTTTGCCGGGAAGGGCATTCCCGGCAACCCGTCATATTGAGCAGGGGTAAAGAGATGAAGGGAATCCCAGCGTTTCCTCCATGAGTCACCAACTTTTTTATTAGCTTCAAGAATAAGAAAAGAAATTCCTTTTTGAGAAAGATGATACCCCATACTGAGACCAGCCTGGCCAGCACCTATAATTATTACTTTGTAATATTCAGCAGCTATATTATTTTCCATAATAAATTATTTTAATTGATAAGCTAAAATGATCATCGTAAAAATAGTAGAAGTGAAAACATAAAAAAACAGTGGTACCACGCAATTTATAGTAGGGTACACGTAAGTTTTGTGAAATGAAAGCAGATAATATGGAAATCAGGAATCAACCAGGTTATGCCTGATGGCGTAGGAAACAATAAATGCCCTGGCAGATTTACCGGAGACGCCCATTTTTTGGTAGAGATTTGAGATATGCTTTTCGACTGTTCGCACACTGAGAAAAAGTCGTCCGGCCATTTCTTCATTGCTCTTACCTTCAGCAATTAAACGTAATATTTCTAACTCACGCCCTGTAAATTCATAAATGTGATCTCTCGCGCCCGGCTTTATTTTTTCATTATACAGGTTCTTCAAAATATATTTTGCTTTTGCCAGATCTTTTTCAGCGCCCAGGTCCCTAAATGTATTTATAGCAATATTAAGTTCTGATTCCGCCTGCGAATATTGGCGCAGATTCATTAAGACTTCCGCCAGTACCAATCTTGATCGGGATGCTTCAAAAGGCAATATTACCTTGTCGTATAGGTCAACTGCATCCTCAAGGCAATGCCTGGCAGTCACATAATTTTTTGTAGCATACTCATAAATTCCTTCAGCACTCAAAGCTGCCGCCTTCACTGGTGAGGTATTAATTAAACCGGAAGTTTTTTTTAATTCGTTCAGGAGTGTTAGCGCTTCTTCCGTTTTGTTTCGTTTAATATAAATACGCATCAACAATTCAAGGCCGGTAATTCTTTCAATCGGGGTACTCAGGGGTATTTTTCGTAAATGTCTTTCTGCAAGGTTTTCCGCCATTTCATATTCTCCTTTATCGTAAGCAAGATCAGCGCAACTTAATGGTTTTAAAGAATGCGAAGGCACTTCATCAAATAAGGTGATCGCTTCTTCCCATTTGCCCTGTCTCCGCTTAAGGTCGGCAAGGCGCACCGTTGAACTGCTCACTGCAATTGGCCGATATTCTTTTAATTCTTTTGCAGCCGCCGTCAATTCCTCTTCCGCTTCTTTCCAATCTCCTTTGCAAATAAGTAAGGAGGCGTAGAGGTTGCGGCAGTTCGCGAACATGGATTTGTGATTCCTTTTTATAGAAATTTCCTTTACCTGCTTACACCATTGGCCCGCTCTTTCATAATCCCGAACCCTTGAACATGCATCAATTAAAAAGCAACAGCTAACTGTAACAAGATTATAGTCAAGCGAAGCAGCCGTCGTAGCTAGTAGTGTGGCTTCATCAAGTAATTTCATTCCTTTCGAAATCTTTCCTTCAGTCACCCATATAAACCCGATGAAAGCTTTTGAAATCATAACACCCTCAATATTATTGAGCGATTGGCTGAGATGTAAACTTTCTTCGGCAAGCTGTAAGGCAAGCTCATTATTTTTTTCAACAAAAAATGCAAGTCTTGCTTTCAGCATTAATATTAGGGAATATTCTGCTGTATTTTCAAGTCCTTTTACCAGGCTCTCGGCTCGTTGAAACCAGCCGCTGGCAATAGCAAATTCGTTGTTAAACTCGAGATAATCGACCCCTAACCAGCATGCATTGCGAGAGGCGCCCAACCTGTCGTCTTTTTCCAAAAATAACTGGTAGGCTTTACTTCTGGTTTCAAATACTGCCGGCGCATCATTCAGCCACCAACATGCTTTTGCCATAGCTTCATAAACTTCAGCAGAGGGATTTTCTTTCAATGCATTTTCGAGAATGTATCTTGCCGCTTCCCAATTAGCTGCCAAAAGTGACTTATTTGCATTATCCAGTGAAAGGTTTTTCATTGTAGATACTTTTTCTAACCAGAGTAATTATCGTTTTGAAGATGGAATAAAGGTATCAAATTTGAAACAGTTTACTGGGGGAGCACATTTCGCCAAAAATAATACTTATTGATCTCCTTTTAATGGAGTTATCTTATTCAACACACTTTCAATCTTTGTATGGTAAAAGCATTTTGTTCATCATTGCCATTAATGCAGTGTACCCGACAATATCGGTAAACATAACAGCAGCAAGTTGACGGGTTTTAGACGCTTTTGAAAGATTGAGATTGAAGATATAAAAGTCAATCTAAAGAACTACCTTTTATTGTTCTTTGCACATGAAGAACCATATTTTCTGCCTTAATCTTTTCAATTATTTCAGTAAACCGTCCGTGGAAGAATAATATCAATCTCCAGTTTATTCTCTACCAATCGAAATGGAAATTTCAATATCTTCACACAAACAATTTTCTATGCCAACACGCAGAACATTTATTAAACAAACTTCACTTGCTACTTCCGGTTTATTTCTGATGAAAAACCGCTGGCTTAAACCTGGTCAGCCAATTGGTTTGCAATTATATACCGTTCGTAGCGAGATAGTAAAGGATGTTGAAGGGACTATCGCCAAAGTTGCCGGGATCGGTTACAACACGGTAGAATTATTTGGATATGGTAATGGAAAGTTTTTCGGGAAAACGCCCACGGAATTTTTAGCAATTCTCAAAAAGAATAATCTTAAAACGCCCAGTGGCCATTATGGAATCGACAGTTATCTGATAAAGGGTGATGAAGACGATCTGAAAAAAACTATAGCCGTTGCGGGAGAAATGGGGCATGAATTTTTTGTAATCCCATTCCTGTCCGATAATATGCGCACCAGCCTGGATGATTATAAAAAACTGGCTGCTAAATTTAATAGGGCAGGGGCAATAGCAAAAAGCGCCGGGTTAAAACTGGCTTACCATAATCATGATTTCGAGTTCAAAGACTGGGGTGGTGGAAAGATGGGGTATGATGTGCTTTTAAAAGAAACCGATCCTTCATTGGTGAATTTTGAAATGGATGTTTACTGGGTAGTTAGAGCAGGCCATGACCCGATTAAAATTATTAAGGAGAATCCGGGAAGGATAAAAATGTGGCATCTAAAAGATATGGCTTCGAAACAACCTCCGTCTTATACCACTGCCGGCCCACAATTTTTTGCACCCGTAGGAACCGGGATCATCAATTTTAAAGAACTCTTTAAGTATAAAAAAGAATCTGGTATGAAGTATTTCTTTGTAGAACAGGACCAGACAAAGTTGCCCGTATACGAAGCCATTGCGAAAAGCTTTGGTTACGTAAAGAAACTGGCTGAGTGATAAGGCAGGCCTGTTAACGATATTTACTAATACGGCAAAGTTCAAAACTTTGCCGTATTAGTAAATGGAAGTGCCCGAAAGAAATACAAAAACAGGAGCGCAAAAATGAGTGATCCACCTGGTAAAAAACAGGGAGGGTGTTGTGGTGGCAAGGTCAAGCGGGTTGCCGGAAGTATGGCAATAATCCGGCGTATGATCAAGCGGCATTATTGCCATTGCCATACCACGAAGAATGTCTATTGATTCAATCCTTCTATTTTTGGAGATGTATAGCTTGCTCCATATACCAGGTTAATTTCATTAATTATTTTACGTGGACTTATGTGTACTCCGTTTTCAAATCTAATAAATTTCCATGGCTCATCACCATCGGGATGAATATCGGTATAAATAGCAGCTATGTGCAATACCTTTAAAAAATTATTCTTCATTTATTTTGTACCATACGTAGCCCTGCTCAGAGTAATTGGATAGTACCGTTTGTGCTGTTAAGGAAACTTTTACTCCGGGATATAGATCAGCCTTATTTAAGTCCCAAAAATGCATTGCTTGTCCGCAGGCAATAAATTTAGCACCATTTTGCATGAGGTCCTGGATAAGTTTAATATTTGGATTGTCTTTTTTGTACTTACTTATATAGGCTTCATTATTCTCTATGGAGTGAAGTGCTGAGCCACCATGGACTACTATAACCGGGTGAATATGCGAAATGGGTATTCCTGAAGCTGCATGTAAATTGAGAATCCTTGCTATTTCCACAAGTCCCGGATTAAGTTTTTCGTGAGAGGTATCTTTCTCTACAAGAGTAAACTCAAATAGTAGTTTATATTCTTTGTTGGGGTCAGGCATTTCATCTACTCCTTCAACGGGTAGTACACCGGAAAAAGGGCCAGCTTTGATCAGGGGGTAATATGCAATACTCATAAGCTTTGCAAATTTAATACTGTCTTTTCGTGCTCCGGCAATACTATCGTTTAAGCGTTTATTGGCATCCGTTTTAACTCCGTTCGTTTGTGAAAATAAGGGATGTAGCAGTGAAATAATAAAGCATAAGATGAAAACATATTTTTTCATTAAATGAATTTTTAGCAGATGATAAATTGCATTAGAAGTGAATATATTTTGAAGATATATTAAATAGAGGAATCATTTTAAAACGATTCATTTTTTTGCATCAAAAGGATTAAATGATATTCTTCTGTCTGGTTAGAATTATATACTAAAAGGAACTTGTTATATTCAGTTAAGCCCTGCGGGATAAAATATCAGAAGGCAGTTAATCATCAAGCGATAAAAATTACTACAGTATAAGTCGCAGAAGGAGACTACCTATCCCGAAAGTGCTTCCGGTGTTTTTGTTTAAAAATGGAACCCGTATCTTTTGAAAGATAGGGAGGCACAACTTACATCGAATTAGTTCCTTAGAAAGGTATGGCAACTTTCTAAAAGTTGTTGACGGCCCCAGGCCTGTACAATCCAATGGATGTCGCAAACACCCCGAAGAATGTCATAATACTCCCTTTTCTATAAAGATTTTTGAAATTACTTTTACAAAAACTAAATGTAAAATCAATGAAAGGTAAACTTTATCCCTGCTTGTGGTTTGATGGTAAAGCTAGAGAGGCAGCCACATATTATTCTTCAGTATTCGAAAATTCAAAGATTATTTCTGAGAACCCAATAGTAGTGATGTTTGAGTTGGAAGGAATACAATTTATGGGATTGAATGGTGGCCCGCAATTCAAAATAAATCCCTCTATATCCTTTTTTGTGTTTTGTGATTCAGCGAAAGATATTGAAAATAAATGGAAACACTTGTCTGCCGATGGTAGCGTAATGATGCCCCTTGATAAATATCCGTGGAATGAAAAATACGGCTGGTGCCAGGATAAATTCGGGGTAAACTGGCAGCTAATGATGAGCCCTGGTAACGAACAAAAAATTGTTCCTTCATTTATGTTCACACAGCAGCAAAGCGGAAAAGCCGAAGAAGCTATTAATTTTTACACTTCTATATTCAGGAATAGTAAAGTGGAAATGATCAGCCGCTATGAAAAAGGAGAACCGGATATAGAAGGCCATATTAAGCATGCCCGTTTCACACTGAACGGGCAGTCATTTGCTGCGATGGAAAGTTCTGGCCCACATGCATTTACTTTTAATGAAGGCCTATCGGTTGTAGTGCCTTGCGATAACCAGGAAGAAATAGACTATTACTGGAATAAACTTACCGAAGGTGGTAAGGAATCGCAATGCGGGTGGTTGAAAGACAAATTTGGTGTGTCCTGGCAAATTGTTCCCGCAATACTTGGCAAATTGATGAGCGACCCGGTAAAAGGCAAAAGAGTAATGGATGTGGTGATGAAATCGGTAAAATTTAATATTGAAGAACTTGAGAATGCTTAAACAATCTGTTTAAATGATCTTATATGAAAGCCGTCAAACCATCTAATATAGATGCTTACATTGCCGTGTTCCCCGAAGATGTTCAAAAGATTTTAGAGCAGGTACGCCTGACTGTTAAAAAAGCTGCACCCGGCGCTGAGGAAACCATCAGCTATGGCATGCCTGCTTTTAGGTACAAGGGTCGGGTAATTATTTATTTTGCCGGGTATAAAAACCACATTGGTTTTTATGCGACTCCTTCAGGGCATATTGCATTTGCAAAAGAATTATCCAGATATAAACAGGGTAGGGGTTCTGTGCAGTTTCCGCTGGATAAGGCAATGCCATTGAATTTAATTGCACGAATGGTAAAATTCCGGGTAAGGCAACAGGATGAAAAAGAAACAGATTTCCTTCCAGGGCTTTCGGCGCTGGCCAGGCAGGCATTGCAGAATAATGGTATCAAAACATTGCAGGATATGGCTAAGTATACTGAAGCGGAGATTCTCCAATTTCACGGAATTGGAAAAACTGCTATACCGGTATTACAAAAAGCTTTAAAAGAAAAGGGATTTAATTTCAGGGGTAAGTCCTGATGCAAAATTTAGGTTCTTTCGCTACAACTTCGGCTACTTATCAGGCTGTTATAAAAGTATAGAGATACTCACTATACTTTTTTTCATTTCAGGATGAATGTTATTAAAATGTAAAAAATATGGTATTAGGCATAAAAATTCTTACATTAAGCCGGAACAGCAAATTTTGACGTAACAACTAATACGGGCAAAATATTTTTTTTTATTTTTTTTATTTAAAACTGAGTTATGAATTTTTGGGATAGAATTTTATTTGGAAACCCTTTTAGCGATTGGGCAATAGCGTTTGGAATTATTGTGGTATCATTTGCCCTGATTAAAATTTTGAAAGGCCCCATAATGAAGAAATTAAAAAAGTGGTCTCTTGAAACAGTTATCACTTTTGATGATTTTATTGTATTGGCCATTGAAAAGTCGGTAATACCTTTTCTATATTTTGCAGCCATTTTCGGTGCGTTTGATTATCTCACTTTTAATACCCGTACCACGCATATCATACAGGTCGCCAAATTATTTATCATTACTTATTTTATTTTAGGCCTGTTAAATTCTGCTATTCAATATGCTATTTTCACTTTCCTTGACAAGCAGGAAAATAGCGATGTAAAGAAAAAACAAGCGCGTAGCCTCGTTATCATTTTAAAAGGTGTTGTGTGGATATTGGGCCTTGTATTCCTGATAAATAATCTCGGATATAATGTTACCACCATTATTACGGGCCTTGGTATAGGTGGTATCGCCATTGCCCTGGCAGCCCAGGCAGTGCTCGGAGATTTCTTCAGTTATTTTGTAATCTTTTTTGACCGGCCTTTTGAAATAGATGACTTCATCATAGTTGACGATAAAACAATCGGAGCCGTTGAATATATTGGTATAAAGACGACCAGGATCCGTTCTATTAGCGGGGAACAGATTGTTTGTTCTAATAAAGACCTTACGGACTCGAGAGTACATAATTATAAGAAAATGATGCGGCGCAGGATAGTGTTTAGTATTGGCGTAATCTATCAGACTACTGCAGAGCAAATGAAGAAAATACCGGGAATCATCAAAGCAACAATCGATGCTGCGGAAAATGCAACCTTCGACCGGAGCCATTTTTCAGCATTCGGTGATTTCAGTATGAATTTTGAAACAGTTTATTTTATAGAAACCCCCGATTACAATATGTACATGGATACACAGCAAAAAATTTACCTGGAAATATTGCAGGCATTTGAAAAAGAAAATATTGAATTTGCGTATCCTACACAAACATTATTTGCAGCCAATGCATTTGTACAACAGAAGCAAGAAAAAACCAATGGTGTAGAAAGTAAATCTGCTACCGAAAGAACCAATTAATCATTTTCACATAAAGAGATATAAGAAAAAGATACGCGAATTATTTTCTTTGCATCTTTGCTCCTGTCAGGTATCATCAAATGAAACCAATTCGTATAATAAATAGCTAAAACTTTTACTTTCTATAAAAAGATTTGGATAACCTATCTCTAAGCCGAAAAACATTTTAAACCACTTCTTGTAAATCGCTATCTTCGGTACTAAACTAAATACTTGCGAATTTTAATTTCTCAACATTGATATGAAGATTCCCATAGGTAAATATTACAAATACCTGGAAAATGCTGTTTTCATTTTAGTTGCTGCCACTATTCTTTATGGGCTGGTAGAAGGGTTTTCAACATCTGTATGGACAAGCCTTATGGGTAAAGGTTATGTTGATAAATTGGTTACTCCTCTCATGAAGAAGGCATATTATAAAAGTGTCCTTGCCTTACTATCAATGGCCACTACTTTTTTCATATTGTTGGAACTGACCAGGCTTATTATCGGGGAATATAGAAAACTTAACAAGCAATCTAAAGCAAGCAATAACACAGCATCTTATTCAGGTGTAGCTAAGTTTATTTTTGTTTGGAAGCATGTGGTACATCGTTACAAATCAAATTTTCTTTCCAAAATTTTCAATGAATACCTGTCAAAAGTAATTGTGATATTTGTATATGCACTCTGGATGCCCTACTTTGAAAAATATGCACTCTTTTCTATAGGGAATCAGTGGTATTGGTGGATTTACGCTTATTTTATCTGGGAATTATCTTATTGGGTTTGGCATTACACAGCACACAGGATTCGGATTTTATGGTGTCTGCATTCACCCCATCATGCACCCTCCGAAATGAACCTTACTGTAGCCTGGGTACACTTTTTTGCAGAAGGGTATTATACCGCCCTTATCCAGGTTCCTATACTCATGATGCTGGGCGTAAAACCAGCCATGGTACTGGTTATACTGGTGATAGACGGAACCTGGGGCACCTTTATTCATACGGGAGAACGTTCTTTTAAGAACGGCAGGTTTGGCCTGTTGCAACACATGGTGATTACTCCATCGCACCACAGGGTACACCACGGCAAAAATCCTTTGTATATAGATACTAATTTTTGCGTTTTGATTCCTTTTTGGGACTGGCTTTTCGGAACATTGCAACCAGAAAGAAAGGAAGTTAAAATTGAATACGGGATTACCCGAGAAATGGATGTTACCAACTTTGTTGATTTCTATTTTGGGGAATGCATCCTATTGATAAAAGATGTGAAAAGTGCCAAAGGGCTGAAAAATAAATTGCTTTATTTGTTTATGCCCCCCGGATGGAGCCCTGAGAGCAGGCAAAAAACTGCATCTGTTGTAAGAAGTAGTTTTTTGAAAGAACATCCAAAATTGGGAGAGACCAGCCGCAGGTTTCTGAATTTTGGCGTTTGGAAAACAGGGTTAAGATCGTTTGGAAACTTCAGAGAAGGATCCATGAAAACATAGTCATTCCCCGTTTCTGGAGTGTGTCTGCACTCGCTATTCCTGAATAAATATTATCTTACGATACTACCTTGGCTCCTTTTAACTATCTGGGAAAAGGAGAAAAGTCATCAATCCTTAAATGAAGTTTAATTAGCTGGTTTTTTGAATCTCATCTTCCGTTATACAAGGAATTGGTTCGTGTGGAATAGAACCATGGCGAGTAGAAACAAAATCAGCCTGGTAAAATGTCTTTTATTTTACTTTTTTATTACATCACATCTTTTATTACAGCTATCAATGCTTTTACATCTTCAGGAAATATCTGCCCGATATTGCCAATGCGAAATGCATCTGTTTTTCCAAGCTTCCCAGGATAAATTACAAATCCCCGGTTATTTAATTTATCATAAAATTGCTCAAAATTGAAATCAGGATCATCAGGATAAAGAAAAGAAGTGATAATATGCCCCTGAATTTCAGGCCGTAGGTATTGTTTAAATCCCAGTTCTGACATGCCTTTATCTAAAACAGATTTATTTTCTTTATATCGTTTTTCTCTTGCCGGCACACCGCCTTCTTCTTCTAATTCTTTTAACGCCTGGCGGAAAGCCATAATGCTCAATGTTGGCGGCGTAAACCGGAATTGGCCATTGGCTACCAAACCTGCCCATTGATCATACAACCCAAGGCTTAAACTTCTTGCCTGTCCCTTGGCTTTTTCCAATTCCGTTTTTTTGCATATAACAAATGCAAACCCTGGAACGCCTTCAATACATTTGTTAGAAGATGAAACTAAAAAATCAATGCCCATTTTTTTCATATCCATCTCCACACCGCCAAAACTGCTCATGGCATCTACAATAAAAACTTTATTATGCTTTTTGCAAACAGCGCCGATCTCTGTAATGGGATTGAAAAGCCCGGTCGTTGTTTCACTGTGAATACAGACAATATGCGTTACTTCCGGATGATCCTTTAAAAAATTTTCTGTGGCCTCCGCTGTTACAATTTCATCTTCCTCAAAACGAACCACATGATGATTGAGTTTGTGAATGATGGCCATTTTGGCTATTCTTTCGCCATAAGCACCATTTGACAAAATAAGCAAAACATCATTATCTCCGATTACACTGCTGATGACACTTTCTATCCCAAATGTGCCTGAACCTTGCATCAGCACGGTTTCATAACCATCTTCCCTGGAAACATGTGCAAGCTTTAATAATTCATTTTGTATTTCTTTAACCGTCCGGATAAATTCATAATCCCTGGAACCAACATCCTGCATCATGGTTTGTTTTACTGTAACTGAAGTAGTGAGTGGGCCGGGTGTAAATAATAATTTTTTTTGAATCATGTTAATTGATTTAATAGTTGAAATTTTTCTAAATTTTTTGTAGCGGTGTTTTTTATTCGAAGTTTACGATTAAAAAACAATAAACTCATAATAAGTAGTAAAACAGATATACCTGTAAGAAGATAGCTGAATTTTATCATCACATTTGCCCAACTGATATTTTTCATATAAAATTCTTTATACAAAAGCAAGCCTACGCTGCCAAGATAACCAATAGAATCGCACATGTACATAAAAAATCCTGCATTGCCTTTTGTTTTAAACACTCCAAACATTCGTTCAAACAACACAACTTGTACTGGAGTATAAGCAAGAAACATCCCCATGCCGATAAAGAGCATCCAATAAAATGGTGTCAAAATATGAAGATGGAATAATAAGGTACTAAGGCCCGTAATTAGAGCGCCGATGATCATGGTGAGAAAAGTAACCCTGAACCCTTTAACGTTATTTCGTATCAATGAAATACTACTGATAATGGCCAATACAACTACTCCAATAATAAGTTCCGTTTGAGAGAATACAGAATCGCTAAATCCTTTATCAATTTCTGTCCAAATTTCAACAGAGAAATTATCCCTGAAATCGCGTAGCATCGTTAGCATGGCATATGTAAGTACAATACATACAAGCCCAAAACCATATTCACGAATCACCTTCATTTTATCTTTACGGGTCATTGGTACACGCTCTGTGCGAACAAGTTTATCTTCTTCTGTAGGCGCCGGAATTACTGAAAGCATCCACACAAAAAAACAGAAAACAGGCAAAAAAATCAACCCGATAACAAAAGGCATCCAGAATTCAGACATTGGAAAAACTGACTGAACCTCGAAATAAATAGTTTTTAAAATACCGGAAGCAACGATAAGGCTGAAGCACAAGCCAAAGGAGAGCATTTCGGTTAATCGCCGGCCCTCTAAAAAACTAAATACAATGCCCCATACCATACCGAGTGGTAACGAGCTAAAGAACATACAAATAAAATTATATGGATAAGGTACGAGGCCAAAAAGGAATAAAGATATTAATGAAAAAACAATAAGGCTGATAACTAATTTTATTCTTTGTGATGGTTTTAGTTCTGAAATAATCTTGATACCTATGAACTTTGAAAGCATATACCCCAAAACTTTGAAAATGATTAATATTACTTTATAATCAAGCCCCCAAAGGTAATAGCCGCTGTATGTTCCGTTATTGAATGGCTTGCGAAAAGCATACATAGAGAAATAGGTTCCAAACGCTGCAATCATGCACCATGCGATAAAAAAAGTCTTCGATGTTTTGAGTTGATTAGTTAGAAAGCTCATTTATTTGATGGTTTAATTTTTTTAGTGGCTTATTGTTTAATCGCCATTGCCTATCTACCCACTCACTTTCTTTGATCTTGCATATGCGCATTTTTGTAGCCATTCATTGCCAAAGGGATCAATTTTCCCATAACGTTGAATATCGAAATCAGAAAAATCAAAAGGATTATGCCTGCCTTCAGCCATCTCTGCAAACGCACGCCCCACACCGCCTGACACAGATATTCCTGCGCCGACACATCCTGTGGCGAATAACAAATTAGTTATTCCCGGCACTATACCCATAGACAAGTTGCCGTCGGGAGTATAACCCGAAAATCCTGCTATATAATATTTCAACCCAATATCATAAACCTTAGGAAAAAAGCGGGCTAATTGATCAATTACTTCGCTCAGATCGGCCGCACCACGGTCGGGGCTAAAAGAAAAATGGCTTATATCTGAAGGGATATCTTTTGGCGATACGCTGAAAGAATTTGATTCGCGAATTCCGAATAAAAGGCTCCCTCCTTCTGGCCTTGCATATGCCTGGGCATCCGGAAGCAAAACCATTGGAGAATCGACGGGAAAAATACCCGACTTTTCGGTAATCCAATACTGGCTTCGTACTGGGGCCATAGGCAGACCAATACCCGCCTGTGCTGCTAAGATGGGCGCCCATGCCCCTGAAGCAATTATTACTTTATCTGCATAGATATTTCCGCTTACTGTATTTACCCCTATTGCGTTATTCTCCTCCATGATCAGCTCTTTCACTTCTACTCCCTGCCTTATATCGGCACCCTGCATTTTGGCACAGCGTGCATAAAAAGTTCCTAAAAGATAAGGATCACAATATGCTTCATTGGGAATGAATCCAATCTTTATTGCTTCATCTGTTTTTAACCATGGGCACATTCTATGAGCTTTCTCATTAGAAATATAATGAGCCGGTTGTTTAAATTCTTTCGCAATCTCCATTAATTCTTCAAGGTCTTTCATCCTGGCATCACTTGCTGCTACATGAAGCATGCCTACTGTTCTCATATCCAATGATTCACCTAACTGCTTCTCCATATCAGCCACCGCCTTATAAGTTTCAAGCGATAAAGGAATATACGATCGTTTGGAACGCACAATCGTCATCAATGCCGCTGCCCGACTGGTCGCTGAATTACACAATTCATTTCTTTCCAGCACGATTATTTTCTTACCGGGATTATTTTTTGTATAATAATAAGCAATGGCGCAACCAAAGATGCCTCCACCAATTACTACCACATCTGCTTTTCCCAATTTTTTAATTTCCATTGCGACATTTTTATTTTAAAATAAAGCCTATCCCCGGCAATAAATTGAAATAAGAAAATAAGAATCTGCGTTAAAAGCTTGCATGGCTTTTAGGCAGAGTTATTTACAGACAGGTTAATCCAACACCTTAAACCCTATTTCATCGTATTTTTAACTGATGCAGCCACAGGATGATTTGCAGTAAAATGAAAACCCAAAAGGTTTGCAATGGTTTGTGCAATTTGATCCTGGTAAATTTGTTCTTGTGTTTTCACCTCTCCCAAGGCAGGCGTATCCGGACCTAATACCATCAAATACGTTTCATTAGAATGTGCTATTTTGGAACCATGACTCGTCCATTCATCACCATTACCCCGGCCATGATCCGGAAATATCATTAAAGTTGTTTGATTTTTATAGAAAGGATTCTGCTGCAGGTAATTCCAGAGATCTCTTATCATGGCATCTATTTTATGCGCATTGTCTAAGTACATATCATACCTGCCTTCATGGCCAAATTCATCGGTGTCTCCAAAATCAATATAGACCACATTTGGATCGCTGGCCTTTATATAAGCATTTGCCAAAGAAAAAGTATTGGCATCGGGCCGCTCTCCCTGCCCAAAAATATCCGCCTCATAATGTTGCATGGCATTCGCCTCTTTTTGCAACGGAGTAAGGTTTGGCCCTTTCACATCCTCTCCATAAATATTAATCAACATCCCATTTCTTTCCCTATTCAGTATCCATGCTACTGCATCCCACGAAGAGAATGTTACTACTTTACCTTTATATCCTTTTTGCATATTAATAAATTCCAAAACATTTCCGTTGGGATTATTAATCTTATCGTTTGAGTTAATCATCGGATCATAATAACCACAAAATGTTTCGCTGCGGCCAGGTTCAGAAAACCAATATTTGTTTTTTACGTTTACGAAATTTCCCAAATCACGATTACCATAAATCTGTCCCTCTTTTACAATATGATTCCATACAAAAGGCATTAGTTTTTCTCTGCGGGTTTTTTCATCTGCTGCCCAATACTTTTGTACCCGCCACGTTGAATCCTGTGAATTATATTTTTTGCTAAATAACAAAGCTGAATCGGCGCCACGGAAAAGTTCCTGCCACCGATAGCCATCCATTAAAACAATGATTTCTTTTTTTGTTTTGTGTTGCTGTGCATAGCTACTGCCCCAAATGAGAGAGAAAAATAAAAGGAATTTAATTTTCATTGTGAATAGCTTGAATGGCGAATTATTAAGTTCAAAAATTAAAATAGGATTCCTCATTACCCGATTACAGATTGCCCATTATTTCTTCTACCATGGGAGCGAAAAAGTCTTCACATACGAAAAACATTTCATTGCTTCTATCACACCTTCTTTTATGCCCAAACCGGAATCTTTAATACCGCCGAAAGGAGATCTCTCAATACGATAACCAGGGACTTCATTAATATTTACGGTTCCCACATTTAATTCTTTTACAAACTTTAAAGCATATTCCATATTATTGGTAACTATGCCTGATGACAGGCCGTAAGCTGTGGAATTACTTAACTTAATTGCATCATCTATATCTTTGAAACTCATAATGGGAGCCAACGGGCCAAAGGATTCATGAACAACCATATCTGCATCGCGGGGAACGTCTATTATCACTGTCGATTCCATTAAAGCTCCTTTACGTTTACCGCCAAGAATTACTTTTGCTCCCTTTTCCACAGATTTTTTTACCACATTTTCCAGGTATTCGGCAGCGGGTTCATCTATTACAGTTCCCACCATAGTTTTCGGATCTGATGGGTCACCGCATATATATTCTTTGGCCTTCTCTACAAATTTTTTAATGAATTCATCCTTTATTTTTTCGTGGACTAAAATTCTTTTTACAGCAGTACAACGCTGCCCGCTATTGCGAAAAGCGCCTTCTGCAGCAAGGAATACGGCTTTATCCATATCAGCATCTTCCATTATTATCAAAGGGTCGTTGCCACCCAATTCCAATATTACTTTTTTGTATCCGGCGGCGGTAGCAATAAGTTTTCCTACAGCAACGCTTCCTGTAAAAGAAACTATGGACACGCGCGGATCTTTTACCAGTGGCTCTGCAATTTCGTTGGTAGGTCCCAGCAAAACACTAAGCATATAATGCGGCAAGCCAGCTTCGTATAATAATTCTACCAGTTTAATGGCTGTAAGCGGTGTTTTTTCCGAAGGTTTTAAAATTACCGGAGTACCCACTGCAATGGCAGGTAATATCTTATGAATTACCTGGTTAAGCGGGTGATTGAATGGAGTAATGCAAACTGCAAGGGGTAGTGGTTCGCGCAGCGTAAATATTTTTCTTGCTTTACCGTGAGGGGTAATATCGCATGAAAATACCTCGCCATCATCATGTAAAGTTTCGATAGCTGCAAAAAGAAATACATCCTGCGCCCGACCAGTCTCGTACCTGGCTTCCCTGATTGCCAACCCCGATTCGGCGCTGATGATTTGGGCAAATTCTTCTTTACGGTTCAAAAAGAGATTTCTTGCTTTTTCCAGGATAGAGTAGCGTTCATATCTTGTTAAGGGAGTTTTACTTTTCAATGCAGCTTCAATGGCTTGCTGAACATGTGAAGAATTAGCCTGTGTAACGGTGCCGACTAAACGATTATCGTAAGGGCTGCGAACTTCCAATAGTTTATCGGATTTAATTTTTCCCCCTGCTACATAACTAGAAAGATTCATAACAGCAACGCCGTTTCCTTGTGCCTCCACTGTTAAGATTTCAGAATTTTCCATAGGATTAATTCATTTAATATTTTAAGAATATTTTATATTTTTTTGTTTACTGATCGCTATATTTTCAGATTATACAATCTTACAGATAATAGCATCCTGTCTTTCCAAACTTCTTCATTTTTTATTGATCATTTTTTATTCGTTATTTCCCCTCGTCCCATTTATCGTAAAATCAAATATGTCAAAATTCCTTGGGTCGGCGGCAGCTTTCATTTTATAAACTGCATTTAAAGGATGAGATATAACCATCGGCACCATTTCTTCATAACGCCCTCCATGCGAACGAAGGGTTCCATCCAATGCAGACAGATCGTGATACCGCGGGCGGCGACCTAGTACTACATCCCTTCCGGATAGAATTACTAAATCGCCGGTGCGGTCTTCCGGCTGCTCCAATACACGAACAGCAGTGGCTTTATCATATACTTCGGTAATGCCTGGCTGTAGCGCCAGCCAGTTTTTTATTTCGTTGATCTTTGTTTTATCATTTACATGGACCACTACATAAGAACCTAAAGCTCCGTGATGTTTAACATAAGGATCCGTAATAGGACAAATAACCCTGAAACTATCACCAAATTTTTCTTCCAGCATGTCTTCGATAAACAATACATTGGGAGTGCCATCGGATTTTACCTTTGCATTCATACCGTGATCGGCAGTAGCGCCAACTACAGCACCCAGCGCTAATAGTTTTCCAATCTCTGCATCAATAGCAGCATAAAAAGCGAGGGATTCTTCGGCCTCCGGCGAATACGTGTGCTGCATATAATCGGTCAGCGACAGATAAAGAAAATCGGCCAATCCTTTTTCAATAAAAGCCACGCCTGCCCGTAGAACAAATAAGCTGGCATCGGCGCTATAAATTGCCGGTGTTTTATGCCCCACTATTTCTTCCACATTATCAATGCCATGCGTTTCTGTTTTTGCCTGGTTAGCTTTTTCCGCCGAGATGGCAATGCCTTTCATTTTATACGAAAGGATATCTCTTAATTTTTCCTTTGCTGTAACAAAAGCCACTTTCCTTCCCGCATTTGCCGCTGCCGCTAATATTGTTTCCGCCCTTAAATATTCAGAAGAATTCATCATCACTTCCTCATCTTTGGCCACATCATAAAAGAAATTACCGCTAATGCCATGCACAGCAGGTGCAACGCCCGTAACTATAGAAGAATTATTTACATTGGTAAAAGAAGGCAACGCACCGCGAACCATGCCGCGATAGCCTTTTACGGCCATCTTTTTTAAATTAGGCATTCGGTCATGCGCCATGGTAGTATCGAGGTATTCATCTGCCGAGCCATCAATGCAGATCGCTACAATTGGTTTGGATGAAGGATGATAGGTTTTTCCGTTTGCAGAAAATTCATTTGTTGAAATTGTGTTCATTTTATTTCTTATGGGTTAAGGAAAGTTTGGAAGATTACCTTTCGGGAAAAGTTAAAAAAATTGCTGATAAATAATCAAACAATACAGTTACTATTGTTTGATTATTTATAAACATGAAATAAAGCCTGTTTGATTAGCTGATTATTCCATGTTTTGCCAGCAATATTTAAGAAATCATCTTCTATTTTTAATTCTTGACTAAATGGTTTATCATGATATTCCTGTATTTTTCAAGGTTGGATAAAGGAACCTGTTCTTCTTTTACCCTTTCATCCCAACCTCTTTTTTAATTACTCCTAAAAAACCTGGATCAGGTGATAAATTATTTTAAAAGCCACATCTTTTGATTAAGGTCATCTGCAGAAAATTGTTGGGCGGAGACCGCAGCACTCCAATTCTTTTCATTTTGGCTCTGTTCCGTAACAGGATATGCCCATCTCAAGGGAATTACTCCATTGTTGCCTACGCCGGCTCCACCTTGAAAAGCAGGTACCCCGGTTCTGCGCCAGTTATAATAGGCTTCATAACCCGAATTTTCAAACATGGCCAGGTATTTCTGCATCACTATCTGGTTAATAGCCGTAGCTGGAGTTGAAGAGAGTTGCACTGCTGGTTGTGAGTAATAATTTGAAAAATTAAAACTATATGGATAGGGTGCAACCTGGCTGACTGAATTAGCGCCCGGAGGAAGAAAGTAAGCAGTAAAATTGGTTTGACTAACATCAATACCATAGAATGCCATTGATTCAGTTATGCCAGATTTATAAAATGTTTCTGCATTACCTGTAGCCCAGCCGCGTTCAATACCCTCAGCAATATTAAAAAGCATTTCTTTGTACCCTACCAAAACATCCGGCTCACCGGTAAAGTTGGAATAATACCTGTTCCTGTTAATAAATGAATATAATCCTGAGGCGGCATTGCCATACATACTTTGAACAGGCTCACCGGTGCTTGCTCCAACGAAATAATTAAATTGACATGGATTAGGATTACTTCCCCAAAGGGCACCAGCAGGTTCACAAGTTGCGAATACCCTGGGATCGCTTATAGTTGTCAATGCGCTAACATAAGTTGCCGCCATATTAAAACGAGCGGCGATAGATCCAAAATTACTTGGATTGAATGGATAAGTACTGAAAGTGTTTGCGTCCCCTGGATTGTAAACATATGCAAGATCATCATTCTTGCTAGCAAATATGGGATATTGGGCCGGATTGCCTATTATAGCTGAAAACTGCGCAGGAACATTAAGTACGGCATCTGAAGATTTGTTACTTAAACTAATTAGTACCCTAAGTTTAAATGAATTTACCAGTTTTTGCCATTTGGTAAGGTCACCCCCGTAATATATATCCCGCGCAGATGATAATGCGTTATCGTTATTTTGAATTAATGTCCTCAATTCCGTATTAGCAGTATCTAATTCATTCAACACATATTTAAACACCTGTTCCTGCGGAGTGTAGGACGGTGATGAGATGACCGGGGCTTTAAGCGCTTCGTCTAAAGGTACATCACCAAACAAGGAAGTAAGGTTATAATAATAGTAAGCCCGGATAAATCTTCCTACTGCTTCAAATGAGTTTACTGCGTCTGCGCCTCTTGTAGTAGCTTCTTTTTCCATCTGAACTACATTTTTTAATACCAGGTATGGGTCAAATGAACCACCAGCCCAGGAATAGATATTATTTCCGTAATAATCATAATTCTGACAATGGTATTGGTTCCAGGTACTCACATTATCCCATGAGTTAATACCTCCCAAATTACCCGCACTTCCCGTGCCGGCAATATCGGTTAATATAGTCTCTAAAATTAAATTGGGAGGAACACTTGTAGGGTTGTTCGGATCAGCCTGCTTTTCCACAATCTTTTTATTACAGGAAATCATTATTGAGGCACCTAAAAAGATGAAGAATATATTTTTAAACTGTTTCATAATTTATTTCTTAAAAGGATTAGAAAGTAAGATTGATGTTAAAACCATAATTACGGGTTGTAGGTGTCTGTAATCCGGAGCCACCGTCCTGGGTGTATTGATCTACGTCCAGGTCTTTATAGCGATTCGGGAAGAAGTACAACAAGTTTCTTCCAACCACTGATACGCTCGCATCACGGATGAAAGATCTGGCACCAAACAATCCTTCGGGAAGGTTATACGTAAATGTGACTTCTCTTAATTTAGCATAGGTCTTTTTAATTACATCTAAATCAGGAACAGATGACATTCTTGTAACAAAGGGTTGAACCTGGCTCTTAGTGGTATTCTGAGTTTCAGTCAGGTCTTTAAAATTGGTAATCACCCCCGTAATAGGGTCAAGAATGATAGGAGCGCCTGTTAAATTAACTCCATTTCCTGTATATGCAGCAACATTAGCTTCGTCACTTGGCCTTGCAGCACCAAAAGCGCCGGTTGCCGATTCGATATGGCGACCTCCCTGCAGTGTTTTCTTTCTTACATAATCTTCCATTACGCCACCAACTAGTCCGTCAAACTGAAAATGCAGGGAAAACTTTTTATAGCTTATCATATTAATAAGTCCCCATTGCCAGTTGGGATCGGCATGTCCAAAAACTTTTTGTGCCGAAACGCCTAAGTCGGAAAAACGTGTATATACACCTGAGGCAGCATCAATAACCATCTTTCCATCGGGAGTTCTTACAAAAGCATTCCCGTATACAAGATCAACTCTCTTGCCATTAAATTCATATTTATTGGGGTTAGCATTATTCACCCATTTTCTGACATATGTAGAAAAATTAGCAGTAACATTCCAGCTAAATCCATCAGGATGGGAAATAGCGCGTGCACTTAATACAGCTTCCCATCCATCATTAGTATATACGTTACCGTTAGTAAGGTATGAAGAGTATCCTGAGGCGGCCGAAGTTCCCTGGTTCACTATACCTGTATTTTTGTAATGGTAGTGGGTTACGTCAAGTGCCAATTTATTATTAAAGAAACGGATATCTGCCCCGAATTCAGTAGCTTTTCTGTCAGCAGTATAGATAGTAGGACTAACGGTTTGGTCACTGTATCTTGCACTGTTTGAACCATTATATGTTGGGGTCAAAGAATAGGTTTGAGAAAACTGGTAAGCAGGTCCACCATAAGGGGAATTCCATGTATAGCCATAGCGACTTGAAGGAGTACCCTGTACGCTTGGAGAAAAGAGAGGAGAGGTGCCGCCATCTTTGCTCTGAGCATAAGACCCTCTTAGTTTCAGAAATGATATTACTTTTGGTAAGTGTACATATTCTGAAACCACCGTTGCCAGGTTGAATGATGGGTAGTAATAACTATTTGTGTTCGTGGGCAAGGCCGATGATTTATCAACGCGACCTGTTACGTTTGCGGTGATATAAGATTTATAACCAAGATCCACAGAATAATAAGCGCTTAATACCAACATGCTTGAGTGAAAGCTAGTTCCTGTTAAAGCGCCTAATGAATTAGAAAAAGAATAGATCCCCGGAGTATTCAAATAATTAGTAGAAGTGAAATCAGAATTAAAACTTAAATTTCTGGAAGTTGCGCCACCTAAAGCCTGCACATCTAAAAATCCCAGGATGTTTTCTTTATGATACCTCACTTGTGCGTCTATGTTAGATTCAAAGAGTGCTCTGCGATCTTCCCTGTAATCACCCTGGTGAAGTTCTCTGCCATAAACGTCTGCAGAATAAGGCATTTTTTCTGAATTGAACATGTCATATGCGGTCATGCTGGGCCTGAACTGAAAATCAATATTATCATTCAACTTATAATTCAGGGACAAGTAGCCATATTCGTTATTTTGGTAATGGCCTCTTAACCATTCATACGACATAAACCATGGATTGTTATACCTGTAATACTCTTCATAATTTTGTTGAAGGCCTACCTTTCCCGGTTGCCAGTAATTGCGTATATTAGGATCATCTACATTCCAGTCTGCTCCGCCCCAAAGAATCATGTTGTAGATAATACTGTTAGGACCATAATTGACATCAGGAACATTAGGTGTAGATTGCCTGCTGTAGTTAAAGTAAGAGGTTAATGATAATTTTTTAGTAAACCTTTCACCAAGGCTTATAGTAACGTTTCCATTATTTAATCGGGTGTTTGGAACAATTCCTTTTTGATAGGTATTTCCTACAGAAAGTCGGAAATCAGTTTTTTCAGTTGACGAACCAACAGAAACACTGTTAGACTGAATAAGACCTGCCTGGATAAATTTTTTCAGGTTATCCTTGCCCCTGGCTGTCCAGGGCGTAGGTGCTACGTGGCCCTGGTAAGTACTTCCATCGGCAAAGGTTGTTGTGTAAGTTTGCGTTGGATCATAAACGCCATCATATTGAGGCAATAATTGTCCCCTAAATTGGGGTCCCCATACATCATAATCGTAGTCATTAATACCAACCCCAACTGCCCCGTTCCCAAAATAAGACGCAGAGCTGGAACCACCGCCTCCGAAAGCGTATTTACCATTATCACCCGGTCCGTATAGGTCATTGTATTTGGGTAAAGCAATAAACCCCTTATTAATTTGTGTGCTCGAGTTAAAGGTTACCTGCCAACCCCTTTTATCCCTGCTGCCTTTTTTAGTAGTAATGATTATTGCACCGTTCTTTCCCTGGAATCCGTATAATGCCGCTGCATTAGGTCCCTTCAGAACTGTGAACGTTTCTATGTCATCAGGATTTATATTGTAAGTATCAGAGCTAATCGGCACACCATCTACAACAAATATGGGACGATCGTTAGAGCCGTTTTCCCCACGGATAATTACATCAGGGGAGTGTCCTATTTCAGAATTGATATTAATCTCAAGACCTGCAGCGTTACCCTTTAATGAGTTCATTGGATTTGCTTCCCTGGCTTTTGTTAAGCCGGCGGCGTCGATTGTCTGAATAGCATATCCTAACCGTTTGGCTTCTTTTTTAATACCTGTTGCCGTTACTACCACTTCATTCAGTTGTTGTGTAGAAGAAGTAAGTTGAATAGTAATATTTCTTTGAGAAGAATTAATTTCAACAGGATCATAACCTACAAAAGTTGCAACGATTCTACTGTTGTTTGGGACATTCAAAGAAAAATTTCCATTTGCATCAGTAGTTGTTCCAACATTGGAATTTTTTATAGTAATACTTACTCCGGCCAGGGGAGACTTAGTACTTGCATCAATAACCTTTCCCTGGATTGTATTAGATTGGGCCAAAGCGGAAAATACCCCAAATACTACAAACAGAAAAGTCAGGATGGCGGAGGGCACATAATGAATAGTAGACTTCATAAATAGTTAAGTTTTAGGTATGAGAGTTAATAATGAATGTTGTTTAGGTAGACTAAATTAATGTTAAAGCAAACTTAAAATAAATTTCTTAATTATTTCACAAATAACAATAATTTTACACAAACGATTGCGTAGAATTTGATACTAGAAGTCCATGAATTCAGTGCTAACGAGGGATCGTATTGACTTCGGTTGCTTTTTTTGCAACTTGAAATACTTTAGCATTTGTAAACAATGAGTATTTCTATAGAAAGGAAATCGAGGGAGGCAAGAATTGGAAATTATACTTTTCGGTCGTTGGTATTAAAAAAATAAACCACTAAAAGAAGCGCATCATCTTCTCCAACATTGGATGGGTTATGTCCCATTCGCCCATCAAAGAAAATAGAATCGCCTTCTTCTAAAATGTATGTCTCATTATCTATAAGATGTTCGATTTTTCCACGAATGATGTATTTATATTCGAAAGCATCCGTTTTTACAGACTTATTTCGTTTAGCGCCTTTTTTTAATTCCAGCAAAACAATATCAACCGGATGGTCATTAACGGTGCAGGTAAGAATCCGCTTGTAATTAAATCCTTTTGCGTGTTCTTTTTCAAAATGCTGATAGTCTTGAGCACGTTTTATAATAACCTTTTGGCCATTATTACCAGTAGGGATATCTTTAAAAAAATCAGTCAGGTCCATGCCAAGTGATTTCACTATATTCATAAATACTGGTAGCGATGGCACGGTGCGGTTATTTTCAACCTGCGAAATCAATCCTTTACTCACATTGGCTTTGTCAGCCAGTTCCTGTATAGTAATATTTTTTTGTTTGCGTAGCTCCCTGATAGCACTGGATACCTGTATCAATAAATCGTCCTGCATAGATTTTTTTGGTAAAATTAATGTACCTGCATTGATTTTCAATTTACTTCTTTCGATTTCTATGACGAAATCAAACCTGATTTCCCGAATAATGTTTCAGTATTCTAAAACTATTCGTTTCATCGTGATAAAATTTTGCAGTAAAAAAACTGCGAATATCCAACAGGAAAATTTTGATTCTTCAGGCTAATACGGGCGTATCAAATATATACCTTACAACCGAAGAAAAACATTTTTATTACTCTTTCGATGATAGTCCGTATCCTGCTTTGCGGCAAGTCTTTGAGCAGAGACCCGGTAGGAGCAAGCAATGCCACAGCGTCTTTTCAGAGATAGGTAAGTTTATTTTCGTGTGGGGACAAGTTGTACATCGTTACAAATTAAATTTTCTTTCCAAAGTTTTCGATGAAGACCTTTCAAAAGTAATTGTGATATTTGTATATCTATGATAATCTGTTGTCTCCATTTAAATATCCAGAAAAGGGAGAAAACTTATCAATCTTTAAATGAAGTTTATTTCGTGACTTATAACTAATATCCCCCGCACACATCCTTTTCATACCGGGTTTTTTATAATATGGCCCAGGCGAGACGTTAGCAAAACTTTTTATATGCTTGCACGAAAAGAGGGTTACATTACATCACTGTAAATTTTTGAGATAGGTAAGTACGCAGGTTTTATACTTCAAAACGTCTTTAAATTTTATAATTAATTTTTACTTTAAGCAAACCATACTGTTAATTTGTGCATCTACTTGCATAAAGAACTAATAGTAATTTAAGCACCCGGTGATAATGAAATTCAAATTTCGGTTATTATTTTTTTTTATTGCATCACTTCCTTCTGTCACTCTATCTCAACAATCCGATTCACTTATTAGTAAACTGGACAGTTTAAGTTTTAAGACTGATAGCGCAGGCGGGCAGACAAATAATATTGCTCCGAAAGCTTATAATTACAATACACAGATAAATTTTAAAAGCTATTTTATTTTATTAGGTAGCGATATCAAGCAATCTTTTACTAAACCATTTCACACGACAGGAAAAGATTGGGGTAACCTGGGGAAGTTTGCTTTGGTAACAGGTGCTTTGTCATTTGCAGATGAGCCCATACAAAAGGGAGCTCTAAAGCTTCGGGGTAATCATCCTGGTTTGGTAAATGTCAGTAAGTACATTACTGACTTCGGTGGCGCCTATGAAGGCTATACGCTTGCCGCTTTTGGCGCCTATGGTTTTATATTTAACAATAAAAAAATGCAGACAGCTACTTTACTTGCCACACAAGCTTATATAGCAGGGGCGGCAGTAGGAGGTGTTACTGAATTTCTATCGGGCCGTACCAGGCCTTCATATTATACGGCAGGAACTGAGGCGGAACCTAAATTTTTAGGGCCTTTTTCAAAAACAGCAAACACCTCCGTCGTTAAAAAAATTAATAGTTCTTTCCCCTCCGGGCACACAACGGTTTCATTTGCCGCAGCTACCGTTTTTGCAATGGAATACAGGGACAAACCCATTGTGCCCATAATTGCCTACAGCGCTGCAACCATGATAGGGCTGAGCAGAATATCAGAAAATAAACACTGGGCAACTGATGTGCTGGTAGGTGCCGCATTAGGAATTTTAACAGGCAGAGAAGTTGTTAATAACTACCACCGATATTCGAAATTGAAAGACGCCAAACTAAAAAAGAATACCGTCACTTTTAACCTGAATTATTATTACGGTCATTTTGAACCAGGATTAATATATAAGTTTAATTAAAAATAAAGTGTCCTCTATAGCGTGGATAACATTAGTAAACTTATCATCTTTTAATTTTACAATTACTAACAGGATAAGTCAACGAAATATAAAAACCACACTAAATAAATGAGCCGTGGGTAGGGGAGATATATTGTAATATTAGTATTTAAGATTATTGAGATACTTTATATTGTATTCAAGGCATTCATCGGCAGTGCCGGTATACTCTTCCTGTTCTACAAAAAAATATTTCATTCCGGATTGTTTAGAATGCTGCATCATCTTCTTTACATCCAGGGCGCCCTTTCCAAATTCTGTGCTATGCCTTTCTTTCATGTTCATATCTTTAAGATGCCAGAGTGGAAAGCGACCGGGGTATTTTGCAAAATAATCTAAGGGATCAAAACCAGCCATGATTACCCATCCAAGATCCATTTCCATTTTAACGAATTCGGGATTAGCATTTTCTAACAATACATCATATAAAACTTTACCATTGTCCTTTTCAAATTCAGCATCATGATTATGATAGGCTAAAATAATATTTGATTTATTACAGGCTTCGCCGGCTTTATTAAAAATTTCGGCAGCACGTTTGTAATTATCAACTGTCTGGCCCCGGGTTGGCATAGTGGGTACAATAAGATATTCCTGGCCTGATTCTGCGGCTTCATCAATTGTTTGCTGCCACTTATCATCATAACGAACATGCCCGCTTCGTAATGTCATTCCATGATCTGCACAAATTTGTTTCATCTCGGCAGGCTTAAGTCCATAATAATATCCCTTAGCACTTGTTGCAGACTCAATTTCCTTGTAGCCAAGGCTGGCTATTTTTTTTAAAGTTCCAATACTATCTACCATCATTTCATCCCGAACTGTATATAGCTGCAGGCCTATATCTTTTATCGTTTTGCGATTAGCAGATTTTGCGAGTTGGGGCAATAATATTGAGCCAATAGCAATTGCCCCGGAGGATTTAAGAAAATGGCGCCTTGAGTTCATAAACTTATTTTTTAGAGTGTGTAAGATAAGGAAACATTTTTATGATACGAATGGCCCTGAAATACTAAATTTGTTATGC
Source organism: Bacteroidota bacterium (assembly GCA_030706605.1). GTDB lineage: Bacteria > Bacteroidota > Bacteroidia > Chitinophagales > Chitinophagaceae > Ginsengibacter. Next base: position 9,150 of record JAUZOE010000018.1, on the reverse strand, counting down.
TCTTTAATTATTCAACATTTTATTGAAATCGTTATGAAATTAAAAATGGCAATTTCGGTTTTTGTGGTTTGTGTTCTGCTTACCACTTTCTCCTGTAATCAAAATACTGATGAGGCTACCTCTAAAGATTTACTTGATAAAAATGGAATTGATTCGTCCGTGAAGCCACAGAATGATTTCTTTAGTTATGTGAATGGTACCTGGATAAAAAATACGGAAATACCTGCCGCAGAATCGGGATGGAGTTCATTTGCCATTCTCTATCAGAATACCACATTGGAATTAAAATCTCTGCTGGATTCCTGTGCAAATCTAAATGCTCCCAAAGGAAGCAATGCCCAAAAAGTAGGAGACCTATATACCAGTGCCATGGATTCAGCTGCGATTGAACAAAAAGGAATCACACCCCTGAAAGAAGATTTGCAACGCATTGCTGATATCCAGACTCCCAAAGATGTATTACACGAAGTAGCTGTAGAATACGATTTGTTTGGACCTAAAAAATCCTTTGTCAAAGATGCATCTCATTTAATCAATTTTAATGCAAGCCAGGATGAGGAAAACAGCAATATAATCATCGCTCATTTCGACCAGGATGGCTTAGGCTTGCCCAATAAAGAATATTATACCAAACAGGACTCATCTACAATAAATATCAGGGATGCTTATGTACAGTATATTGCTGAGATATTTCATTTGTCTGGAGATGATATAGCACTTGCAAAAAAAGAAGCAGCCGATGTAATGAAGATAGAAAATGCACTTGCAGCCGCGTCTAAAAGTCCTGTGGAACTAAGAGACCCTAAAGCCAATTATCATAAAATGACTTTAGCAGAGTTAAATCAATTAACCCCTAATATTAACTGGCAGCAAATGGCTGGTTATTTAAACCTAAAACAGGATACTGTTGTAGTGGGCCAGCCGGATTTTTATAAAGCGCTTGGCAATCTCCTCGTGTCGGTCCCTTTAAATGACTGGAAAAATTATTTACGCTTTCATTTGATTGATAATTATGCACCTTACCTAAGCACCGGCTTTGTAAATGCCAATTTCAATATGGGTAAATTGCTTACAGGACAAAAAAAAATACAGCCAAGATGGAAAAGAATGGTAGCTTTTGTAGATAATCAATTGAGTGATGCTTTAGGACAATTATATGTAGCAAAATATTTTCCTCCTGAGGCTAAAGAAAGAATTCTTAACCTCGTCAATAATCTCCAGGCAACCTATAAAGACAGGATAGAACATCTAAGTTGGATGAGCGATACTACCAAGCAAAAGGCGATTATAAAATTAAATGCCATCAGGAAGAAGATAGGCTATCCTGACAAATGGAAAGATTATTCTTCAGTAACAATCACTAAAGACAATCTTATTCAGAATTATAAAAATACTGGGCATTTTGCTTATCGCTATATGATGAATAAAATTGGCAAACCGGTAGACCGGTCAGAATGGTTTATGACAGCGCCTACCATCAACGCTTATTATAGCGCACGCGCAAATGATATTAATTTTCCGGCGGGTATTCTTCAGCCCCCTTTCTTTTATAAAGATGGAGATGACGCTATCAACTATGGAGCAATAGGCGTGGTAATCGGTCATGAAATGACACATGGTTTTGATGACCAGGGTAAGCAGTATGATGCCAACGGGAATCTGAAAAACTGGTGGTTGCCTGCCGATTCAGCAAACTTCAGGCATAAAGCCGACCTGGTGGTAAAGCAATATAACAAGTCGGTTGTATTAGATTCGCTTCATATCAATGGAGAATTAACCCAGGGTGAAAATATCGCCGATATTGGCGGCATAAGTATTGCCTACGAGGCATTCAAAAAAACGGACGAAGGAAAGTCAGATAAAAAAATTGGTGGCTTAACGCCCGATCAGCGGTTCTTTATGGCTTATGCAGAAGTATGGAGAAGTAAAATGAGGCCGGAAAATATTAGAAGCCGTTTGCTGTCGGATCCGCATTCGGCGCCTATGTATAGAGTGAATAATCCCCTTTCAGATATGCCTGCTTTTTACAAGGCATTCAATGTGGTTCCGGGTGATAAAATGTATGTAGCCGATAGCCTGCGTGCGTTGGTTTGGTAAAAAAATTATTACTTGTTTTTTATTAAATTCACGAAAAAAAACCTCATCGCTATTAATGTAGTCAGCGGATTGCCATATACCAGATAAAGGAGTAGAAAGATTATTTTATCATAGTAAGTTTTTTGAGAATCTCTCTATAAAATGCAATATTCAGAATAAGACTGGTAATAATCAATGCAATAAGAATAAACATAATAAGAATAGACGATATTTTTAGTTTGCGCATTTTGAATCAGGTGTGTAAGGTGTATAAAAGTTCCGATAGCCATTTGTTTTTTCTTCTCTGTCCGTAACCGTAAAATCTGCTTTACCGGCAATTCTTTAGATTCTTTGTTTCATTAGTTCTTCAACGATAAAAAAACTTTTGGGGACTATTATTTGTTTTCGATTTTTATTAATCTGAATTCCTTCTGGCTTTTCGGCAAGGTAAACTGCGGGATTATCTTTGGGTGAAAGCATGAAGTTTACAGGTATTGCTGATATAATATTATTACTGCTATCGTATGGATCTTTTCCCGGATTGCGGGGCCCCTGCGCAAATAATGTAGAAGAAATAAGTACGATTGACAATATGAATAAAAAACACTTAGGTATAAAGTTTTTCATAGGGTTATTTTTAAATATTATAAGATGGTTAGGCTTATTGAAATTCTGTCGTTCAAAATTACTCAATGTGTGCAGTAAGAGGTATAGTGCATTGGCTAAATTGATGTAGTAAATATTCTATATTGCAGGCGTTTTTGCCAATCAGCCTTTACGCTCCTTTATAAAATAAACTAAAGAGTATTCAATCATGGCAAATGTTTTATAATAAAAAAGTGACAGCTTTTGGCCATCACTCTTTTAATTTGTTTGGGGTCCCAGCGGTAAATGTTTTCATAGGTTATAAACGGCTGGTAGTTTTCTTAATCCATTTCGGCAGCACCAGGTGTTTTCAGTTATCATTTCATTTAATCATTAGGGTTTTAATGAATAACTTAATGATGCTTACCAGGTAGACTCAAAAGATTTTAAAATGGATTTTTAGGATATTGGATATTATCTCTAAGTCTGGTACAAAAGTAAAGAGAAGCGGATTTATAGTTTGTAGAAAGCGAATGAATTAAAAGTAGAAAATGCCTGACAAGGGTAACGTAAAATTACGTCCTCCCTTTTACAGATAAGTATATGCGAAAGGATAGAGCAACAAATAAAAAGTATTATAGACAAAACACGAGTCTGTCTTTTCTGGCTGTAATTTAATTATCAAAAGTTTGATTATGGGAGGAAGCGGTTTATTTTTGTCATGATAAATAAAAAATGTCATTATTGATAGAGACTTTCCTGACATCATTAGCTGTTTTATTAAGAATACTTTCAAACCCTTTGGGAAACGTTTTTCAAAAAAAGTTAACCGCAAAGAATAATCACCCATTAGTGGTGAATTTCCTGACATACCTGCTATTATCCGTTGTTTGCATTTTTATATTGATCGGACTGCATCGCCAGGTGTTACCCTTGCAGTTTTGGGTGTATTCTATTTTGGCAGGAATTGCCGGCGCTACAGGAAATGGTTTTTTGGTAAAGGCTTTGCATAAGGGAGACCTTTCAGTGCTTGGCCCCATTAATTCCTATAAATCATTAATCAGTATTGTCCTTGCCATTTTTCTCCTGAAAGAAATACCGGGCATAGGTGGAATCATAGGCGTTTTTTTAATTATTTATGGAAGCTATTTTGTACTGGACACTACCCCGGAAAGGTTCACATGGGCTTTATTGAAAAAGAGTGAAATAAAATACCGGATATGGGCAATGATACTGACTGCTATTGAAGCAGTATTTATTAAGAAGATTATTTTGTCTTCTTCTGTCACTTATGCATTTATCAGTTGGTGTTGGTTTGGTGCTCTTTTTTCTTTTCTGCTTTTATTCATTTACCGGCTCGATTTGAAGAGAGAAATAATAAAATCAACCAGTGCCAATTTTAGTAAATATTTTTTTCTCGTTGTTTGTATCGGTACTATGCAGTTCACTACCAATTATGCGTTTGATCATTTGCAGGTGGGATATGCTTTATCGCTCTTTCAACTTTCTACCCTTGTTAGTGTATTCTTCGGGCACCGGTTTTTTAAAGAACAGGATATTCAAAAAAAATTGATAGGCACTTTTATAATGATTGCAGGCTCAATTATCATTATACTTTTTCAAAATCATTAAGAAACAGGAAATCTTTACACAACCTTCATTAGCAGCTAATTTCACTTACAAGCACTCACCAGGAACAAAGCTTCTTTTTGTAGGGGCAAATTAACAGGCACCATTATCTCCATTCCATTAAAGCAGCATTAAGAACTTCCTCTACCCGGTAGCGGGGTTTGCGGAAATAGATCATTCCATGGCCGGGAAGCATCATGTCCATATCTACCTTTGCAAATTTTTGTAAGGACGCTATGTAACTTTTTTTATCAAAATCTATGGATCCGCTCCAGCCAAAATCTCCTTTTAATAAAGTGCCAATTACATCACCACTCACTACTACATGCTTTTGATCTGGGGTCATAAAAGAATAAGCAGTACAACCCTGGCTGTGGCCAGGCAAATGCATCACTGTTATTTTGGTACCTGATAAATTCAACTCATCATTATCCTGTACCACCTGGTCAATCGTTACAGGTTGAAAAGTTTTATGATACAGGTAACCGCAGCAGCGTTCATCTCCTGAGGCAACTGCCTCTGCTGTTTCTGCGATAGCAAGAAGTTTTACTCCTCTTTTTTTAAGTAAATAAGCGCCACCTGCATGGTCAAAATGAGGGTGGGTGAGTAAGCAATATTTAATTTCATCCGGGGATAGATCCCAATATCTCATGTTCTCAAAAATCTGCTCCATAGTATCTCCACAACCACAATCAAACATAATCAATCCTGCCGGAGTCTTTAGAATATAGGAGTTGCCATCATTCCATAAAGCACCCGGTTGATCAAAGGTGATTCCATTTATATCTCCTCCTACCTGGTACAGGCCTTTTAATATCTGCATTATACTTGTTGCTTTTAATGTTATTATTTAATTTTCAGATTCTATAAAAACAAGATTTTGATCCCTTCAGAGGGTTACAGTAAAGTTAAAATGCCAGTATAAATCTTCTGCATCTAATGTACTTCAAAATTGTAATAGCCCAATAGTTTATTCATTCTATAATGCAAAAGGCTGAAATGTTTTGCTGATCGTGCCAGGCTGTAACTATTGCTATTATCACTGCCCGGTTTTTAACAAAAATTTTATACCTGTTTGATAGATTGCTAAATTGCCGACGAAAAACAATGTAGGCATTGGTATAAGCCTTGCCTGTATTGCATTTCTCATTACTATTTTAAAAAATAGTAAATTGGTAACAAGTAAACAATAACCATCAGGGATGTGTAAAAACAGCCCCTGGTTGTACAAGAACAACCTGTTGCCATTTCGGGGCATGGTTTCTCTGCTGTTGTGCACCATCTTTACAAAAAATAAAATTACTGAAACAGGAAATTCTCTTTCAGGGAATTATTAATTCATCATGTGTAATTAAGCACTTTTTTCTAAATTGATTGGCCAATGCTTAAAATCATTTTCTTACTTACTTTTTTAACGGGTGGGATGGTGTCTATGGCACAAAAGCAACATACCATCAGTGGCACAGTTAAGGATCAGAAAACGGGAGAAGTATTAATAGGCGCCAGCATTATTTTATTGGAACAAAAAGGCTTTGGAACTATCAGTAATGGTTATGGTTTTTTTTCGCTGACAGCACCACAGGGTAATTATACTTTGGTAATAAGCTTTTCGGGCTATACTAATGATACCCTGGAAATTTCGCTCAAAAAAGATATAATAAAAAACATCAATTTACAACCTGGCGGAGCCATGCTACAGGCAATCACCATATCAGGAAGAAGTAAAAATAGTATTTTAAGAACCTTGCCGGGTGTGCAATCCTTATCAGTAGAAGAAATAAAAAATGTGCCCGTCATTTTTGGAGAAAAAGATATTTTAAAAACCATTCAGTTGTTACCCGGTGTAAAATCGGGGGGCGACGGGCAGGCAGGTTTTTATGTACGTGGAGGCAATGCAGACCAGAACCTGATTCTTTTAGACGGTGCCACCGTATATAATGCCTCTCATCTGCTTGGCTTTTTTTCTACTTTTAATTCAGATGCAATCAAAGATGTTACTCTCTACAAAGGCGATATGCCTGCAGAATATGGAGGACGCTTGTCTTCGTTATTAGATATAAAAATGAATGATGGTAATAATAAAGAAAATAAGGTAAGCGGGGGAGTTGGGTTAATTGCTTCTCACCTGAATGTGGAAGGGCCTATTGTAAAAGACAAAGGCTCCTTTATGATAAGCGCCCGGCGCACCTATGCCGATCTGTTTGTAAAGCTTTCCAAAGACACTAATTTAAACCGCAGCATCCTTTATTTCTATGACATCAATGCCAAGGCCAACTACCAATTGGGGCCTAAGGATAAACTTTTCCTGTCGGCTTATCTGGGCAAAGACAACCTGGGCTTTCTTGGGCTTTTTGGAATACAATGGGGCAATACCACCACCACGCTACGCTACAACCACATCTTCAGCAGTAAATTATTTTCAAACACATCGCTTATTTACAGCAATTATAATTACAACATCAGTGTTACCCAATCGGACAATTCGGTTACAGACGTTTCTAAAATAAAAGATTTTTCTTTAAAAGAAGATCTTCAGTACTATGTGGGAAATGGACATAAAGTTAATTTCGGGTTCGATGCTACCCAACATATTTTTGCCCCCGGCGTATTCAACTCTTCTCAAAATTCAAGTTTCAATTCATTAACGATTCAAAATAAATATTCACTGGACCTGGCCGCCTATCTCTCTGACGAATGGAATGTATCTGATAAGATAAAATTCAATTACGGCCTTAGGCTATCTTCATTTATATTAACGGGACCGGGTAGTTTTTACCGTTACGATGCTAATGGGAACACCATTGACACCACCACTTATTCATCCGGAAAATTAGTAAAAAGCTATACCAGTCTTCAGCCCCGCTTTGCCTCCACTTATCAATTGAACAGGGTCAGTTCGCTTAAGTTTTCCTATTCGCGCAATGTGCAATACCTGCACCTGCTTTCCAACTCTACAGGAAGCAACCCGACAGATCTGTGGATTCCGAGCAGCAATAATGTGAAGCCAGAACTCTCTGACCAGGTTTCTGCCGGGTATTACAGAAGTTCCAATAACAATCAATATGAATTTTCGGGAGAGATTTATTATAAATACCTTCAAAACCAGATTGATTATAAAAACGGCGCAGAGCTTATTGCCAACCAGAATGTAGAATCGCAATTGGTATATGGAATCGGGAGGGCTTATGGACTGGAACTGTATGCTAAAAAGAAATTGGGCAAACTAACCGGGTGGATCAGTTATACGCTTTCGCGTACTGAGCGCAAATTTGCCGCCATTAATAATGATTCATGGTTCCCTGCCCGGCAGGATGAAACCCATAGCCTGTCGGTAGTAGGCATTTATAAGCCTAATACAAAATGGACGTTTTCTGCCGATTTTGTGTACAATACCGGCAATGCGGTCACCTGGCCCTCGGGCAAGTATAACGTAAATGGTAACACGGTGTTTTATTATACCGAACGAAACGGCTATCGCCTGCCTTCCTATAACCGGATGGATGTTAGCGCCATACTACAAGGAAAAAAAAGAGGCAAATATGATCATAGCTGGGTATTCTCCATCTACAATCTGTATGCAAGGGAGAATCCCTATTTTGTTCAGTTCCAGGACGATCCGGATAATCCTCAAAGAACCCAGGCTGTTCAGTATTCTTTGTTCAGGCTGATCCCTTCTGTTACCTACAATTTTAAATTTTAATCACCCATGCAATATCTTAAAAGAAAATACCTGGTTATAGTTTCAGTTGCACTGCTGTTAGGTATAGGGTGCAAAAAAGTGATACAGGTAAACCTGAAAAATGTAACTCCGCGGATAGTGATTACCGGCGAAGTCAATAACCAACCGGGGCCATATATAGTTACTATTTCCAAAACCGTTAATTACACCTCCGACAATGCTTTTCCGCCTGTATCGGGTGCATTGGTCATCATTGCCGGAAACGGGAACACCGACACCCTCACCGAAACCAGCCCCGGCACCTATGCTACTCACACCATTACCGGCAGGCCGGGCCGCCTTTATTCTTTGTATGTGTCGGTAGAGGGTAAGGTATATACCTCCGCTTCTACAATGCCACAGCCGGTACAACTGGATTCTATAGGTTATGCGGCTTCTAACAGGTTCAATGACAAAATCAATGCGATTACCTATTTCCAGGATCCCCCGGACGTTAGTAATTATTACCAGTTTAATGAATACCTTAATCAAACTCAATTTCAAAATAACCGCGTCGGATCTGTATTTGACGACCGACTTTCCGATGGCAAGTATATTACCTATACGCTGTATAATGACAGCACCGATATTAATAAAGGAGATACGCTAACCATACAAATGAATTGCATTGATGAGAATGTATATAATTACCTGAACACGCTCAGTAGTATTACCGATCAAAATAGTTTTCAGTCGCCAACACCTGATAACCCAACCAGCAATATCAGCAATAATGCCCTGGGATATTTTAGTGCCAATACCATTGAAAAACAGTCAGTTATTATTCGATGAGGGTAGTGTATATTCAATGGATTAAGGCCTCATATCTTATACTTTTAACTCAAAATTTAAGTGACATCCCCTTTGATTTGAGGCATTATCGAATAATTGTTTATCAGGAAAGTATTTCTGGTGCTGACAAACTCAAAAGCACTCTCAAAGAATTTATAACTGAGCTTGACACAAAAAATAAAAAATAAAAACTGGTGCTAACAAATGTATCCTATGTAAAGGGGTTCTAAGAGAGGTTCAATATGTGAGTAAAGTTATTACATAATATTTTTAATAATTAATCTGTATCCCTAAAAAACTAAAAATGGTTTTTAGGAGACTGTTTTAATAATCAGCTCCGCATCCTATTT
>JAUZOE010000017.1 GCA_030706605.1 Bacteroidota bacterium | reverse complement strand
CTGGCAGGTTGCTCCTCAGCAGAGCCTGCTTATGTTTTTATCTTCAAATCAAATGTAAAGCTATTTTAGTATTAACCTTTAAGTGTACTTTTATAGCAGGATTATTAACCAAAAAGTGTAAACTTATTTTAGGACGAGACACGCAACGTCCACTTCGTGAGACATTGCTGAGAACCCAATAATACGCCACTATTTCGTAGCAACGTCTCACGCAGTGGACGTTGCGTCATTTGTTTCTATACCTTTTAGTACGTTTTTGTTGTTTCTGGTCAACAATCTCAATTCCTTTATCTTTTCGTCAAATGGATACGCAACGTCCACTTCGTGAGACATTGCTGAGAACCCGCCCTCCGGCTCATGGCAATTGTGCAGGATGCCGAAAATGCAACATCATCGCTTCCAGGTCGGCCTTGTTGATATACACCAATTTCCCAATCCCGCTATAGGCCAGCCACCTCCTGTCTGTCCACTTCTTTAAGGTATTGCGGCATATATGAAATTTGTTCATGAAAACACTAAACTCATACCAGGTATCCGACAACACGATCTCGCCCCTGGCTTTTTCTTCCTCCCTTTCCAGCATCAATTTCCTCATCTCGGCCAGGTCTACCGATGTGGGAACTTTGCGTTTACTTTTGGTCACTTTGGTTTTCTTTGCAGGGGTAGCTACATTTTTCTGGTTGGTACCCTTGGCTTTTGCCACTGGCTTTTTGGTTGGTAAAGCACTGCCCCTTTCAGGCATTGCTACTTTTTTTCTACGCATATAGCAGGTTTTTAATGACTAAATCATGAAGGCATATTCCAATCAAAGGCTAAGGCAGAAAAATAATTTCCCTGGTGGTGGTGCCCCTCAAAATAATCAACCGATGGGGGCGGGTGTGGTGGAGCTACAATCAGGAATGTAATGTATGATACCTCTACAAAAGCAATCGTCGTATCATAAATATTTTATAAATATATAAAAAAATAACAAAATCAAAAAATAAATATTCTGATTTTGTTATTTTAGGGGGGTGCGGGTACTGTTATCAACCCCTTACTGAACATACATGGAGCTTACCGGGCTATAGGCCAACTGTCCCTTCCTGCCTATTACGCCTACTCTTACCCAATACTGCTGACCCTGGGTAAGGTTTCTGAATACATACTTACTGGCACTGGAATTATGGCTTTCCCATACCGTGTTTTCGGCAGGCGGTTCAGTGGTAAACTGAAACATGTAGCATACAGAAGCAGGCACCGATTTTAGAGAGGCTTCCATTTCGCCTACACTCAGGCTGCTGGCCAGCGTCACTACACCGGGGCTGGTAATGTAAGCCGGCTCCCGCTGCTTGGTAAGCGTGAAGCCGCTGCTGATGAGGGTAGCCTCATCGCCCTGGGCTTCCTGCATCACGTACAGCGCCAGCAGCCTCAGCGTGGTGTCCAGTTCCTGGCGGCTCCTGTTTTTGTTGGCAACAGCATCACGATCGCGGGTGGCCGCCGCCAGCAGATCAATATTGTACTGCGTGTTTTGGGCCTGCAACACTTCGAGCGAGGGCACCGGGGTGGGATAAGCTTCATTCCCATTCATAGAATTGTAGATGAGATCTGATTTTTTTCCAAAATTGGGATCGGAATACCTTCCGAAATTGATACTAACTTTTCTCATTGTTAAAAAGTTTAAGATTCACCAGCATATCGTGGTTACTGTTCTAAACCCCATTTATTATTTTCTTATTGCATAAAAAAAATGTTTTTCGGGCCGATGACGCGTAAAGGTGGCAAATGATGCGAAATGATACGGAGAAAATGAAATTCCTTTAAAAAAGATTTTGAGAAAGACCCCTTTTTTTAGAAAAAAAATTGCCGGAGGGGTGTTTTCTCCCATCGGAAGACATCCTTCCCCCGATGGGAGACGTCCTTCCCCCGATGGGAGTCATCCTTCTTCCGATGGGAGATATCAATCCCCCGATGGGAGACGTCCTTCTCCCGATGGGAGACATTTATCTCCCGATGGGGGGCATCCTTCTCCCGATGGGAAACGTCAATCCCCCGATGGGGGACGTCCTTCTCCCGATGGGAGGCATCCTTCTCCCGGTGAGAAATTTGAAAAAAGACAAACAAACTGGTGATGAGGCCCGCAGGGTAGCTATATATAATAAGAGGCGCTGCGCCAGGCAGTGGCTAAAAACCTTTAGCGGCTCCAGCTTTATTGAATGGCGATGGCCTCCGGCTCCGAAATGATGATTTCGGGCTTGCCGTTATACTCTTTTAATATCCCGGATACACAAATATCCTTATTGCCATATAATGATTCGATAGTGCCTTTAAAACGGGGAATGTCTTTGGCAAAGATCACAATGGTCAGGGGCGAATGAGGATAGGCTGCGCCGAGGTTGATGAAAGTTACCTTCTCCAAAGATTTTACGCCATATACTTTGCTGCACACGGTAACGGACTCGCCTATGTGCGCACTGGCCGAATCTATAGGAATGATGCTTTGGCAAATGGCACTGGCCGAAATGAAAACGGTGAGGGCTATGGTAATAATCTTTTTGATAAAGGGATGTGTTGAGCAATCAAAGGTAGGGAGAAATAAATATTGAGAACATATTTGAGCGCATTAGGTCAGGACATTTAATTAGTGTCCTGGCAGGGTTTCATGCCACCCACCTTATCTTGCTATGAAAACCCTGGGTGGGGAAGTAAAAGTTAGGAGAAATAAGAAAGGAGGTAAAATTTTGGATTAAAGAGATTAGAAATGGGGATGAACAAATAATATAGATTTATATTAACTTGGCAATGAAGAAGATCTGCAAAGAACTGGTGAAAAGAGAAGAAGATTGAAATTTATTTATTGTGTCCAATATTTTTAAAGATTCGACGTTAGTTTCTTATTTAAACCAAAGACACAAAAACCAAAGTTGAATGGCTAGATTTATTAATACGCGGAAAGCAGTTTCAGAAATTGAAGATCTTATTAGAAATGCGGGAGAAAGGTTAGTTCTTATTTCTCCCTATTTAAAACTTTCTAAAGATTTTAAAGAATTGTTGACTTTTAGAAATAATAAGGAAAAAATTACTACGGTAATTTTCGGTAAACAAGAGTTGAATCCGGAGGAAATGAAATTTTTACAGAGTCTACGCTTTGTAATTTTAAAATATAATGAATCGCTTCATGCAAAGTGCTATGTAAATGACGTTAAAATGATCATTACATCTTTGAATCTTTACGAATTTTCAATGGCAAATAACAAAGAGATGGGCGTTTTAATTGATAAAAGTGAGGATGCAGATTTACAATTGTTTGAGGATGCTTACAAAGAAGTAGATTTCATTATTGAAACAAGTGAAACTTTTGAATTAACACCCAATCTTCAAAATCTCAGTGATAAATTTGCTTCTAGCAAAAACGACCAAAGCTATTCACACAAGTCCGCAAAAACTAACGGCTATTGTATAAGAACAGGAATTGAAATTCCTTTCGATGTTGAAAAACCTTTATGTAATAATGCATTCAGAACCTGGAATGAATTTCGTGATCCTGATTATAAAGAAAATTATTGCCACTTTTCCGGAGAAACTTCAAATGGAGAAACATCATTCGCAAAACCCATTCTTAAAAAAAACTGGAACAGGGCAAAAAAAGTTCATTTAATTCTCAATTTTTAATTTAACTGTTTCATTGCTTCACCACCAGCCATTTACTCTTATTGAAATAAAATTCGAGATTTTGAAAAGTAGAAAGGTGGCGAATAGTAAACCAAGAAATAATGCAGATTTTTATTTTTTTATTATTAAGTACCGGGAAAGGTTAAACGAAAATGGAATTAAATTGAAGAACAAGCATGGTTACCTCACAGAATCTTTGCTACAAAGCTTGCGCTAATGTGGGGGTTATCCAATTGCCATCTTAGCTGAATCCTTCCACAGATATGGTGGCATTGGTTCATTAAGTTCCCATTTAATACTCATTGGGTTTGAGCCATAGTGTTCAGCAATATTTCCTTCGCCAATGAATACAAATGACATCGTGTTGCCATATTCATCTTCATTCTTTTCTCTTATAAAAAGTAAGATTCGTTTATTATTTTCTTGATGTTCGACATAGGAAAGTCCTCTTCCTCTATCAGGCCTGGAGGAATTCTGTGATTGCCAATGAAAAAGATTTTCGCTAATTGCAAAATCTTCATATAAAGTAGTTGGTGAGAAATTTTTTTCGGATTTATTTAGCGTTACAAAAAGTAATTCTGTATTCTTTTCTTCGGAAAATGCAATACCTTCTCTTATGCTTGATTTTTGTTCAAACGTATTAAACCCAAACGCAGAGAGAATTTGATCTCTGGTATAACGCCCATGAACTTTTAACGGCTGAGAATAAGGAAGTTCAATCTCTTTTTCTATAAAATCAATTTTATCAACTAATATTTCAAGCACCTCAATAATTTCCTGGGTCAAAATTTTGTTTTTGCCAATTGCATGGACACTCTCTTCTAATGAAGCGAACCCATCGGCAACTTGCCAAACATCGTAATGAAGCATTACACACATGGTTTTCTCTCGTTCGCTTAATTTATTTAGAGAAACATTGAAGTTTTCTTTTGCGATGGATAATATAAATTGGAAGTAAGAATAAGAATCGCAGGAAAGCCATTTGTTACTGATGGCTCTCGAAATTTCCTTTTCGTTCGTTGTTGGATAATCTTCGATTTGCTCGGCTAAGACACATAATCTTTTCCAGTTCCCTCTTTTGTAGATCAATTGAAGTGGGATATGATAAAATGAAGAAAAGTTTTTTAGAGAAAGAGGCAGCGTTGTTTGATATCGGTAGTTTCTAATTTTTGTTAACAACTGATTTTTATTCATTGAAGTCGCTTTCCGAATATTATCAAGAATATAATCTTTGGCTTTCTTTTCTAAAACAATGGCACAACCTAAAGGCAAGTGAGGAAAATCATCTTCTAGTTCCTTTTGAATAGAGGTAGTTGTTTTGCCAATTAATGCTCTAAATTTCCCCTCAAAATCATACTCAGGGCGCGAATTACCAACGAAGTCTAAAACTGTTAGGCATTCTTTATTGTCTGCGAGTCGTAGGCCCCTGCCGAGTTGCTGAAGAAAAACAGTAAGACTCTCTGTTGGCCTTAAAAATAATACCGTATCAATTTCTGGGATGTCAACTCCTTCATTAAAAATGTCAACAACAAACAGGTAATTTATTTTCTTACTTGAAAATTTCCTTCGTAATTCACCCCTTAATTCGTTACGGTTTGCAACTAAGTAATCTGCTTTCAAACCGGCTAACGAAAACTTCTCAGCCATAAATTGTGCATGGTTTTGAGTTACACAAAAACAAAGTGCTCTGACATCATTTATGTCTCTAAGATATTTATTCAGGTTGAAAATTATTTCGCCGACTCTTTTATCGTCTTGTGTGTATAAGCGTGTCAATTCGCCGGGTTCATATCTGCCGTTTATCCACTGAACATTTGATAAATCTATGCTGTCGGTGATTCCAAAATATTGAAACGGACAAAGTAACTTTCTATTTAAAGCTTCTGGCAATCGTATTTCAGCAGCAATGGTATTGCAGAAATCTTTTAGAATATCCTCGCCATCCATTCTTTCGGGAGTAGCAGTTAAGCCCAAAAGGATTTTCGGTTTAAACTGTTTTAATATTGGCCTATAACTTGAAGCGGCAATGTGATGAACCTCATCTATAATAATAAAATCGAAAAATGATTCTGAAAGATGTAAGGAATTAATTCTGTTATTGAGCGTTTGAACGGAAGCAAAGATGCAATCATATTTTTCCGGCTCTATACCATCAACCCATAATTCTCCGAAATTATTATCTCTTAAAACACCTTGGAATGTCGCTTGAGCTTGTTGTAAAATTTCTTTTCGATGTGCTACAAATAATAGTTTAGCATTTGAATTTTGTTTTTTTAAATTCTTAAAATCAAAGGCTGAAACAACTGTCTTTCCAGTTCCTGTAGCAGCTACTATTAGATTCCTATAGCGATTATGAACGAGCCTTTCTGCTTCTAATTTTTCTAATATTTCATCCTGAAATGGAAATGGTTTGATATCAAAATAAGCCGCTGGATTATTTCTTTCTGTAACTCTTTCTTTTTTGAGTGCTACTCTTAATTTTTCTGTGTGAAGAATTTTATCAAACAATTCAAATTCTTTATCCTGCCAATAGGTATCAAAAGTTTTTTGAAATTTATCAATGATATGTGGAACTTCTTTTGTAGTTATTTTGAGATTCCATTCTAAACCATTAGTTAATGCAGAGCGAGAAATATTTGAAGACCCAATATAGCCGGTATGAAAGCCTGTATTTCTAAAAAACAGATATGCCTTTGCGTGTAATCTTTCATTATCTGTATTGTATGAAACTTTAATTTCAGTATTTTTTAAAGAAGAAAGATATTCAACCGCTTTAAGATCGGTAGCGCCCATGTAGGAAGTGGTAATAACTTTTAGTTTACCGCCTCGTTCGGTAAATTCTAACAACTCTCTTTCAAAAATCCTAATTCCTGTCCACTTAATAAAAGAAACAAGAAAACAAACCTTGTCTGAGGAAAGAATTTCTTTCTTGATTTCACTTTCCAGAGAAATCCCTGCATTATTTCCGGTAAATAATTCACTTTGGGACAATCTTGTGTAGGGAGTTATTTCTTTTAAGTGCCTATCAAAGTCTGAAAATCTTGCATCGATCTTTGAAAAAACTGCCGTGAGAATTTTGGCTTCTGTTGCAATCAAATCTTCGTCAAAATCTTCATTTTTTAATTCATTGCGCAGGAGAAAAATAATTCTATTTGAAAGTGCAATTTGCTTTTCAATACTTTCTTCGCCGGAGATAGTATTCAAAGCAAACTGAATAATATTACTTAAATACTGGGAAAGAAATCTGCCCGCTTCATTCTTATCAATTGAAGTTTCCTTTATGTAGAAATCATTTTTATCTAAAGCATTTAATTTAGCAGAAACGAGTTTATTTATTAGTTGTTCGTAAAGACCTAATTCAAACATTAATCAGTTTTTTAGTAACAGTATTTTATTTACTAACATATCACAATGTAATAAATTCTTCACCCTCTTCCTCAAAACAAATAAAACCGCAATCCTCATTCAAGCATTTTTCAACTAATGATTTTGCATTAGTGTGGTAAAAGCTGGCAACTTCTTCACATCGCGCACCACAATGAGGGCAAGTGAATGGTTGGTTATTCATTAAAAATACCTCAAGTGGTTGGGATAGATTTTGATTTATGTTATAGCTTCTTATAGCTTTGCTGTGTACATCGGCCATGGAGTAAAGGTAAGGGCGCTTTTTCTTTTGTGTGGATACTAAAGTAGTCCTGGAGGATGGCACAGGCGCCAAAGACCTCATAAGGTTTAGAAACCTATGAGGGCTGGCACGGTATAAATAACTACAATTTCTTCGGGTACAAAGATTGGCTTCGTGAGGAGGGCACTCCCTTCATCGTCGGGGTTTCATGCCACGCACCTTGCCGTGCTATGAAAACCCCGCCGGGGGACAGTATGCTTTCTTAATGAACAATGCTCTTAACCATCGTTGTATGATCAGGAGCGGTAATCTTCAACTGATAGATGCCTTTAGGAAAGCGGCTAATGTTGAGGGTTTCATTGCTGTTGCCTGCAGGAAGCGACAGGTCTTTTTCAATCATTACTTTTCCCTCGCTGTTGATCAGCTTCAGATGATAGCTTCCACTCACCATCTGATTCATTTGCAACCTCACTGTGCCTCCTGTTGCCGGATTGGGGTAAACAGACAGGGAAGGAATGCCCGCACCAAAGTTTAGTTTAGTGATAGTGCTGTATTCTTCGCGGCCTGATAGATCTATACTTTTTATGCGGTAAAAATTATTGCCGGGCAGTGGATTTTGATCTATCCAGTTATAAGAGGTACCGGCAACGGAATTGCCTGTTGCATTTTCAGTACCAAGCGCTTCGAAAGAGTTTCCATCAGCAGATCGCTCTACTTCATATTTTTCAATACCTGTTTCGTTGGCTACTTTCCATTCCACATTAATGTTTTTATTTTGCCTGGTTGCATTAACACTGGTAAACGTAACCGGCAAAGGGGAGGCAGACGCCAGGTCAATCTTATTAAAGCTCAGGTTAAATACAGAAGCAGATTTCGGAAAAAACCGTATCTCATCAATATTATTAAAAAGGGCGGGGGTCAATAAACCAGATTGTGAAACGGTGGTAGGATTGTAGGAAGGGTCGGGGGTGAAATCAACTGATCCTTTTTTGGTGCCGTTGTCATAAGTTTCAATGGTGATGACGTTGGTATAGCCCCAGTCGTAAAGCTGAATGGAGTTTAAAGAAAAATTTTGTGCGCTGTTAGCACTTTTAATGACCATTGCAGGTACCCCGTTGTTGGTGGCCGGAATAGAAGGGCCTGAGGTAATTCCGGTGTAAGTGGAAGAATTTGAATAATAATAAGAATTGTCATACCATTCAATGGTCGACTGTATGCTGCCCGGAAATGTATAGAGAGTAGTATGATCTGAACCGGCAGTATAGATCTGCAGGTCGAGGCCATTAATATTTGAAGTGCCTCCGTCACCGTCTTGCGCAATGCCGTCAGCCCAGTTTGTAGGATCGTTTGATGTAAAGTTGAGCGTGTAAGGGAGGTTTACCTGTGCCTCTGAATTAAAAGTTTTAAAAAGGAATATGCCTGAAAGTAAAATAGCGAAATAAACTTTTCTCATGATATAGCGTCTTTATTTATCATTAATAATTGATTCATTTCAAAGGTAATGAGTTTAGGTTAGTTAGAAAAATGGTCACTTTATGTCCCGCCGGGCAATGCCTTCCCCCTCTCCTTTGTAGAGGGAAGGGGTGAGGCTTAGTGTCCAGGCGGGGTTTTTACAGAAAGCAATTCAAATTATAAATTCTTCCGTGAAACCCCGATGACTGAATCAAATTATAAAAGCCTTTCGTGAACCTCTCGCCGGGATATTAATTTTAACGCGCTTTAATTCTTTACAATTTTGGTGGTTGTTTGAAGCATTTTAAGCAGGTATATATTTTTCGGTAATGCAGCAATGTTTACCTGTTGCCCGTTGCTGGTGATATAACCTTTTCGGACTACTGCGCCCGAAGCAGTTACCAATTCATAATAAACAGGCCTGGTGATTGCCTGGTGCAAATCAACTGTAAAGCTGTTGGCTACAGGATTGGGATATACTTCTACCAGGGTTCCGGATGTCCCGCTCCACTCAGCGCTAACAACATTACTGTAGGTAAAAGAGCCGTCTATGTCTACCTGCTTCAGCCGGTAATAATTTTTTCCATATGTAGGAGAGGCGTCATTAAATGAATAAGAAGAAACAACAGCGCTGTTGCCAGCGGCAGGTTGGGTTGCTAACGTATTCCAGTTAGTAGTATTCATGCTGTGCTCTATTTCAAAACTTTTACTGTTATTTTCCTGTGCAGTTTGCCACTGGAGGCGGATGGATTTATTTTCTTGTTGAGCAGAAAAGTTCAACAGCTTAACCGGCGTTGGTACCGCGTTGCCATATTGAAAATTGTCAATAGCGACGTATACGAAATTGACGGTTGCCTGCACTTCGAGTTCATCAATATTCGTCAATGAATTATCGGTGGTTGTGCTAAAATCGAGATAATTGAATCCACTGTAAGTAGTGAAGTTATTGTTGGGGAATGTTGTTGAACTGATGGTGATAGTGTACTGGGTAACCCCTCCGAGCTTGCCCCTGAAAACTATAGTACCCGATGGGGTATTGGGATGATTAGATGCAATATCGCTTGATACATAGAAGTACAGGCTCTTCATGGTAAACAGGGCGCCATCTGTTGTTTTGATAGAATTGATCTGCCCCACATCCGAGGAACTGGTGCTGCCGGTAAAATTATCAATATACAGGTCGGAAGTGCCTGACGTAGATGCGGGGGTATGATTATCTACACCGGCGCCAGCTAATTTTGAAATCTGGAATTTATTGGTGAGGGTAAACTGCTGTCCGCTGGTGGTGAAACTGGTGGCACCGTCTGTAAATCCTTCAAAGTATTCTGTAACCTGGGCTTGCAGGGAGAGGGCGCTGCCAAATAGCAAAATAATAAGTATTGTTCTTTTGGGTAATAAATGAGTCATAGCTTCTTGAAATTTTATTAAAATTATGGAAATGTTGCGAAAAAAAGATTGATGAATAATATTTATGTGTTCCGTCAATAGCCGCGGCCTGGAGGCCGGGATTCAGAAGTTTTGTCAATAGGGCTTTAGCCTGGCTAATGTTTTTGGCTAAGGCGAATTCATTGATCACATCATCCACAGCCTGAAGACTGTGGCAAGCAATATGGTACCAAAAACCTCACAGGTTATAGAAACCTATTGTCCCGGCGGGCAATAATTTATCTTTTGAACAAGCACCAAACTAATCCTAAATTTATACTATTGTAAATTTCATTCCGCCATGAAAAATAAACGCAGGGATTTTATAAAACTTACAGGCGCTGCAGGCCTGGGAATGGTTACAAACAGTTTCAAGGGATTTGCAGCAATAAAGAATCATCAACCAAAAAATTTTTTTATGGATTCAAAGAACAGTATGCCAGGTGAAAAAGATGAAAGCGTTATCGGATTGTATGGTCCCTGGGCTGCTTCATTAATGGAAAGCAAATTACCTTCTCTTTCTTTCAGAAGAAATGAATTTGATAATATTGATAACTGGCGAATCAAGGCAAGACAACGCGTGCTTGATAGATTAGCGATCCCTGGTATTGGTGGATTGCCAGTCGTAAATGTAAAAAAGAAATATGAATATGATGGTTTGCAGGTGGAAGAGCTTAGCTGGCAGTTACCTTACGGCCGTGCAACCAACGCCATCTTATTGAAGCCATTAAATGCAAAGGGAAAACTACCGGGCATACTTGCCTTTCATGATCATGGTGGCAATAAATATTTTGGGTTAAGAAAAATTACAAAGACATCGGATGAGCAACATCCTTTAATTGTTGCGCACCAGCACGAGTATTATGAAGGACGTGCATGGGCAAATGAAATCGCAAAACAAGGTTATGTGGTACTGGTTCCTGATGTATTTACTTTTGCGAGCCGCAGGGTAATGATGCAGGATGTGCCTGAACAAATGCGTCATGGGCTTACAGATGAAAACCCTGAAGATCCAAAAAACATTGCGGCTTATAATGACTGGGCAGGAGAACATGAACATGTGATGGCTAAATCATTATTCAGTGCGGGTACCACATGGCCGGCAGTATCTTTTGCAGAAGATCAAAAAGCACTGGATATATTATGTTCCCGTGATGATGTAGATGCAAACCGGGTCGGCTGCGGAGGATTATCGGGAGGTGGCATACGAACTGACTTTATGGGAGGGCTTGATCCAAGAATAAAATGTGCGATATCAGTAGGCTTCATGACCACCTGGAAAGATTTTATTTTGAATAAGTCAATTAAGCATACCTGGATGGTCTATGTTCCCCTGTTACCAAATGAATTGGATTTTCCGGAAATATTGGGTTTGCGGGCACCTCTTCCCACACTCATTTTAGATAATAATGAGGATTCATTATATACCTTGCCGGAAATGAAACAGGCTGATAAAATATTGAATGAGATCTATACAAAAGCAAATGCAGGAGATCGTTACAAATGTTCTTATTATCCGGGTCCGCATAAGTTTGATAAGAAGATGCAGGAAGAAGCATTCAAATGGTTTGATAAATGGTTAGCCTCATGAAAATATGATTTCTTAAATGACACTTATGAATGTGTTGGTGTTCCTTAAAGTAATATCTCCCTTTTTGGTTACATGCGGGTTAAGCGTTTCGTGCGAATGGACTTGCTGCTTAGCTTTCATCATGAAATCTTAGTGAGTGTTATAAAATTTATATGACAGTAATGAATAAGCGATTTTAGAAACACATTCCGGGATAGTAATGTGTTTAATATGATAAACGGTAAATTAACAGAGCATTATTTTTTATTTTTATTAAATTAGCTGCTCACAAAAAAAATCAAAAATATGTTAACAGTAATTTTAACTCATGAAGTAAAAGATTATGAACCATGGCGGAAAGTATATGAAGCCGGAGAGCCTTTGCGCACTGCGTCGGGTATAAAGATGGATGCAGTCTACACTTCGGTAGACAATCCCAACAAAGTGACAATGATAGGTGAGATTGCCAGTATGGAGGCCATGCAGTCTTTTATGCAAAACCCGCAACTGGCTGCTGATATGCAAGCTGCCGGGGTTATCAGCAAACCAGAGGTTACTATTCTACAGAAGAAGTAAAAGATTACTGATAAAAGAAAAATATCAAGGGCTTGTGGTAACACAGCCCTTTTTTACTTATTATGATTGATTCCGTCACGGTGGGATTTTATGACACGCGTCTGCCTGTCCTTATTATAAAAGCTATGCCACGGTAGTAAGAATAAAAGCGTAAAGTATGCCTGCACGTAAACGTGTTGGTGGAAATGAGTTAAGAATCACTAATGGATTTTCTCTTTTTTGTCTTATTAATATGGGTAATAGATCTACTTTCAAATTTTTCGTCGCCTAATAAATGCCCCCAGGGATGAAGACTTTCAATTCTGTCAAAAATAATTTTGGCAATGGCAATTACAGGTATTGAGAGAAACATACCCGGGATACCCCAAATCATTTCTCCAACGACGACACCTAAAAGGGTAATAAAAGCATTGATCCTTACTTTGGAGCCAACAATCAGCGGAAGCAATACATTGCTGTCTATAAGGTGCATGGATACAACCGTTATTACTACCAGTAACACTTTGGTTGTAATGGCCGTTGATGCAAAAGTGATAATTATATTTAAGAATAATGCTGTAAATATCCCTATGTATGGAACAATATTAAACAGTGCAGTAATCAATCCCAGCAGGATGGCATACTTAATGCCAATGAAAAGGAAAACACTGCAACATACAATAGCCACAGTACTCATTTCAATCAAAAGACCTATAATATATTTCCTGATAATAGATTGTACGGTTGCTACAATATCATGAACTGTATTTGTATTTTTTTCTCCAAAAACCTCTACAAGAAATTGAAGAAGCCTGCTCCTGTAAAAAAGTAAGAAAAAGGTATCCAGGATTACAAAAACAAGAAACAATAAATAAGAAGAGAGAGAAAGTACTGTGGCTCCAATTACATTAGGAGATGCAGTTTCAAGTTTCGAGGTTGCTGAATTTACATAGGCCATTTGTTTTTCTACATTCACATCAAATTTTGCAGATATCCATACCTGGAAATTATGAAGCGAAGCAATAACCTGCTGTTTCAAAATCGGAAGGTCTGCTGAAATTCGGGAGATTTGTGAACCTACAAGAAAGATGACGCCTGCAATAATGATGAGCATTATCAAAACTGAAAAAGCTGAGGCAGCACTTCGGTGTAATTTCATTTTTCTCTCAAAGAACCTGGCTATGGGCAGAAGCAATATTGAAAATAACAAGCCAAATAAAAGAGGACTCAATACTTCTTTGCCTAAAATACTCAGGTAGCCAGTTGCAATAATAGCTAAAAGCACCATTGCCAGTTTAAAATAAAAAGGCTGCTGATTTAATTTAGGCAAAGTCATTTAATTTCCCCTTAACTGTTTAATTAATTAAAAGAAGTGTAAAGGAAATGAAAATTAAAATATAAGGAGAAGTTTTACGAAGGATTATTAATAATTGAAGAAAAGTTTTGTGTCCTGGCAGGGTTTCATGTCACGCTCCTTATGACGCGGACTGCTGTGCCGGATTGTTTTAACAGCATGTTACCAAAATTCAGCATTTTTCCTGTAAACTTAAAATGGCTAATTCCGTCCTAGCAATGAAAAAACATTTTAAGAAAATCAAAAAACTATTTTATGAAAAAAATGTCCCTGTTTTTTGTTACCCTGGCAGTTGTGTTGGGGTTTGCAGTAAGCGGTTGTTATTATGAAAGAAGTTACGAACGTCCACATTATCATCATTACCAGCACGATCATGATCATGATCATTATCGTGACCATGACCGATATTAAGATCATATTTAGAAAAGGCTACTTTCTCGATTCACATGTGCTACTGCAATCATCGATTGCAGTAGTTTTTTTAAAAGATTAAGCTGTATTTTTAAGGGAAATCTTTGGTAAAAAAGATCACCGGATTGTTTTTCCAAAAGGCATCATCGAAATTTCTATCAGCTTGAAATGCTGGCGTGCAAAGGGAATGCCAATGATAGTAATGGTGAGCAACAAGCCAAAGAATACATGCACCAATGCCGTATATAATCCACCACATACCAACCATATAATATTAAAAAGTGTGGAGAGGCAACCCGTATTTGATGAACTGCTAATTACTTCTTTACCAAAAGGCCACAATACCAGCCCTGCTAGCTTAAAACATTGCAGGCCCCAGGGTATGCCCACCACAGTGATGCACAAAATAATGCCACCGAAAAAATAACCAAGAGCGGCAAAAAAGCCACCAAAGATGAGCCAGATAAGATTACCAATAGTATTCAATTGAAAAGATTTTATACTGCCGGATGAAGATACATAAAAGACAGATTATGTGTTTTATGCTTCCTTTTTAATTTCCTTGAAAATTTAATCTTCTGATTATAGTTACCGGCATTAGTTCAGGATGATTAATTTCTTTTTGCCCATTATTAGTGGAAGTAAAATAAATACATTTGTCTTTATAAGTTATCATATTATTTTACTTTAATGAATAATTATACCGGCAGAAAACACAACATCTGGTGGGGACCACCACGAAAATTTTCTACCAGCATTGAAGAGAGAAAGATCAGCTGGCTGGAACTTTTTTACGACCTGGTTTATGTGATCGTTATTTCACGGATTACTCATCACCTGGCTACCAACCCTTGCACAGAGGGAATTGTTGATTATTTTTTGCTTTTCCTGATGATTTTTTGGGGATGGATCAACGGAAGCATGTATCACGATCTGCATGGCTCGCTGGGAATACGTACCCGGTTTATGACCCTTTGGCAAATGATGGCGGTTGCTGCATTGGCCGTAACTATGAGTGGGCCGCCTGAACTTTTTGTTAACCGGGGTACCATCGCTCTTATATTTTTACAGTTCTACATTACTTACCTGTGGTGGAGCGTGGGCATTTATGATAAAAATCACAGGAAACTCAACCGCCCTTATACATTTTGCTATTTGATAGCGCTCAGCCTGATTTTTATTACGCTGTATGTTTCCCAGCCTTATAAGAGAATACTGTTCGGGCTTGCCCTGGTATTTAATTACCTCCCGCCTTTTTTTGCAGCTTTCCATTTCGGTAAAAGAAATTTGAATTTAAATCTTTCCCCCAGCATGGCAGAGCGGCTGGGTTTATTCACCATTATAGTTTTTGGTGAAGCCATCCTTGGGGTTATCAATGGGGCAAGTGATGCGGCGGATTTGAATGCTCATGTTTGGGAAGGCTTCGGTATGGGCATATTAATTGTCTTTGCTTTGTGGTGGATATTTTTTTCGCTCATTGCAGACAGGGAAATTAAGAGTGGTTTTATAAGGGGACAGATTATGTCTATGCTTTACATACCAGCACTGGCTTCTCTCGGAATAATAGGCGCCATTTTTTCAATGTTGATCAAAAATATTGATAGCTTTCCGGCTGCTCCTTTATTTTTAAAAGAATTATTTGGGGTAAGCCTTTTTGTCTTTCTTTTGAGCATTTGGGCCATTAGCCTTCATCTTCATTACCCTAAAGAATATAATGCATCCGGAAAAATCATGCGGCTTCTCATTATCTCATCAGGTCTTTGTATTTTATTGATTACTTTTTTCTTCGGAAAATTATCCTTCTTATTTTACATGGGGCTTATCTTTTGCATTTTTTTTGTAATCATTGTTGCGATGACAAGGATATGGTTTAAACTGGAATTGAAGCGCCTGGATGAAGAAGAATTATTAAAAAAATAGCTTTCCTTTTCTGTCAAAGGTGATACTCTTTTTTAAACTCTAATCAACCATGAGCAGTTGGTAGAGGGAATTGACATGATACACCTTATTATTATTTAGTATTTTAGCTGTTATCAAAAAGACCATTTCCATATTCCTCATTTTTTTACTCGGGTTCAATTCCTTCGGACTGTTTTTTTTCTATTGGGGACAGATACAGCTTTGTAAAATAAGGGCAGATGTCTTTGCCGATGATGATAACCTGCCTGCCGCTTCTCTTACTGTATTTTCATCGGACACACGGGGCTTTCAACTGGTTGGTAAAAGAGAAATATTGGCGGATGGTAAACTATATGACATTGTAAAGACTGAAATCCGTAATGGAGTTACGCTATATTATGCACTGCACGATCAAGAGGAAGACAAGGATGTAAAGGACCTGGCCGACTGGGGGAAAAACAATTCTCCCGATAATCCTTTGCCCGGCAAAACCACCCGCCCTGAACTTGCCAAATATTTCAGGATGGAAAAACTGCCTGTTTCACCGGCTCTTTCATACTTGCATAGCAGTACTGATATAAAAACTATCAATGATTGCTTCCTGTATGCATCACCGTTAAAAATTATTTTCGTTCCGCCTCCAGATTCTTTATTGTCCTGATTTTGTTTACAACGTTTTCAATGCACTTCCTGTTTATGATATGAAGTAGGAGAGTTTGTTGGCATGTAATGAATGCATGTCACATTTTATCAAAGTACCAATTTTAAATAATGAAAGCAATCAATAATACCAAGAGATGCCTGTTTTTATGCTCTCTGCTTTCCGGTATTCAACTGGTGGCCATGGGCCAGGTATCTCTCAGCGGAAAAATCACGGAACGCAGTCGCCATGAAGCTCTTAGTGGTGCTTCTGTTTACATTCCGGACATTAAATTGGGAGCGGTTACACAACCCGATGGCCGCTATGAAATAAAAAATATTCCCAACGGAACTTACCTGGTGGAAGTAAGTTTTGTAGGCTATGCTTCTCAAACTAAAGAGATTACTGTAAAAGGCCATTCAACGGTCAATTTTGTATTGCATGAGTCGTCTTTAGAATCACCTGAAGTGGTGGTGACGGGAGTACCGTCGGCGACAGAGGAAAAGACCAATCCTGCACCGGTGAGCATTGTTTCGCAAAATGCTTTTACTGAAACCCTATCTGATAATATTATAGATGCTCTCAGGAATTCACCTGGCGTTTCACAAATCACAGAAGGTCCTGCCATTTCGAAACCCGTGATAAGGGGGCTGGGCTACAATCGTGTAGTAGTGGTGAATGATGGTATTCGCCAGGAAGGGCAACAGTTTGGGGACGAGTTCGGGATAGAGATAGATCCTTACACCGTAAATAAAGTAGAAATTATGCGCGGCCCCGCCAGCCTTAGTTATGGCTCAGATGCAATGGCCGGTGTGATCAATATGATTTCGGCGCCCACACTTCCTGAAGGACAGTTGAAAGGAAATATACAGGGACTCTATCAAACCAATAATGGTATGTATGGCGGTTCTGCTGATATTGCCGGCAACACCAATGGTATCACTTACGATGCCCGTTATACTTACACAGATGGACATGCGTTCAAAAATAAATATGACGGCTATGTTTTTAATTCAGGCTATGGAGAAAATAATTTAAAAGGAAGTATTGGTATCAACCGCGATTGGGGTTATTCAAGAATTATCCTGAGTAGTTTTGATTTAAAACTAGGCATAGTAGAAGGCGGTCGCGATGAAATAACGGGTCAGTTTAACAGGCATGTAATGGCATCGGACGGCAGCGACAGTGTGGTAATAGTTCCTGAGTCGGAATTGAAATCGTACTCACATGATTTAATCATTCATCAGCATGTGCGTCATTACAAAGTGGTATGGGATAATAGTTTTGCCATAGGCACAGGGCGCCTTGGCGTGCGCATTGGTTTTCAGCAAAACCAGCGCCAGGAAGCCAATGATGCCACCTTGGGCAATGTGTACAACATCTATTATTTTTTAAACACCCTTAACTACGATGTGCGCTACACAATGGCTCAAAAGAATCATTTTGATCTTTCGGTTGGGGCCAACGGAATGCAGCAGTCTTCGCAAAACAGGGGTATGTTGCTTTTAGTCCCTGCCTACCATCTTTTTGACATAGGTGCATTTGCAGTAGCTAAAAAAACGTATTACAAACTTTCTATTGCAGGAGGGCTGCGCTTTGATAACCGAACTCTTCATGGAGATGATCTTTTCCTCGACAGCAGTGGCATCAAAGTTCCACCAGGCACTTCGGAAGCAGTGCATCGCTTTACAGCTTACCATTCTGACTTTTCAGGTATCTCGGGAAGTATAGGCGTTACATATGATTTTACACGGGCGCTCTACGGAAAAATTAATTTCTCCAGGGCTTTCAGGGCGCCCAATATAGCAGAAAGTGGTAGCAACGGTATACATGACGGTACTCCATTTTATGAAATAGGCGATCCTTCATTGAAGCCTGAGCATAGCTGGCAGACTGATATAACGCTTGGCGTAAATACGAAAGATATTTCTGCAGAGCTGACGGTATTTGATAACAATATTAAAAATTATATTTTCCCGGTAAAGCTAGCCAGTGTTTTGGGCGGCGACTCTATACGCACCGATGTAATGGCGGCAAGTGACGGGCCTACTTTTAAATATATATCGGGCGATGCTGTATTAAGTGGCGGTGAACTGACTTTACATATCCATCCCCAAAATGCAACCTGGTTTCATTTTGATAATACTTTTTCAGTGATTAACGCAATCCAAAAGAAGCAATCTGATTCAACTAAATACCTGCCCTATACACCGCCTTATAAATTAGTCTCTGGAGTAGAGTTCCTGTCAAAGAAAGCGGGAAATACTTTTGCTAACCTTTCTGCACGCTTTGATGTAGAACATTGTTTTAAGCAGGATAAAATATATTATAAGTTTGGCGACGAAACCGTAACGCCTGCTTACACACTACTTAACATTGGTGTGGGGGCCGATATTACTTCAAAAGGTAAAACGCTTTTCTCTGTCAATATTTATGCCCGCAACATTGCCAATGTAGCTTACCAGAGTAATATGAGCCGCCTTAAATATGGTGATCCCAATAATGCGACGGGAAGAACCGGCGTATATGAAATGGGAAGGAATATTGGTTTCAAGATCAATATCCCGTTTGATTTTAAAAAATAAATGTAATGCATACGCGTTGTTATCAGCGTAACGAACCCAAAGGGGACAGGTGTTTGTAAGCCTGTCCTGTTTTTATTTTAATCAAATCTTTTTATTTTTAGGGTATATCCTGCAGGATATGTCTATTTTTGTTGAATAAAAAATACAATGAAATTTTTATTCCTCAAAAGCCTGGGGCCATTATTACTTTTCAGTTTTGCTGCGCAGGCTCAAAAAACGGAGGCTCTTTTCTTAGATGCTGCCATTTTAAAACTGAAACATGCAAAGCAATATACAATGGAAATGGCATCCCTGATGCCTGAAGATAAATATTCATTCAAAGCCAATCCTGTGGAAATGAGTTTTGGAGGTCAATTGCTGCACATTGCTTCCAATATGGGATGGTTATGTTCTTCATATCTCAGTACCCGTCAAAACCCTTTTTCAAAAGAAGATGCAAAACTTACTAATAAAAAAGATATCCTGTTAGCATTAGATAAAACCTATGATTTTGCCATTGATGTATTACAACATTTTGATGCGAACGACCTTGCCGATACTGTTTCTTTCTTTGCGGGGCCGATGAATAAATTACAGATCATTAACCTTCTTAGCGATCATCAAACCCATCACCAGGGGCAAATTATTGTTTATTTAAGACTTAATGGAATTAAGCCTCCTGATTATGTTGGATGGTAGATGAGAGGCAGTTTTAGCGCAAGTAATTATCTGACAGATTTTTTTAGGTATAAGATTTCTATTTCATTTCCGGAACGGGAATTGCCGCTGCTTCTCATCATATATACCAATCTTCCCGTTTTTTAACATCACGTCATCAGTATAATAGATTGAATCTGTTTTTCCTTTTTTGTCAGTCATTACTTCCGTATACCATAAAGTGACCCAGGTTTCATTTGTTTCGGGATAATAAGTAGTAATCCAGGTGTCAAAATTCTTGGAGACAGAAGTGGATGCATTTCGCAAGGCAGCAATGAAGCTTTCAAGGCTGTCTCTACTTCCAATGAAATGAAAGCGATCGGCAATAAACTCAACTGAATCGGCCATATAAGACATACAACCCTTGATGTCACCGGCAACATATTTCTTCAGGCAATCCAAAACAAGTAATGCATTTTTTTCGTCACCTGGTTGCCAGTTCAAAGAATATTTGGGCGTAAAAGGGTATGCTATAGTATCTTTTTTGGCAGAGTTGGATGTTTCTGGAGAAGAAGATTCAGGTTGATTGTTACAACTAAAAAGTACGATGCATATTAAGCTAAGGATCAGCGATTGTTTCATAAACATTTTTGGTTTACACTTTTAATAATAAAATAATTAAAAGTTTCAGTATAATTAGTGCCAGTAAATTTCAATTAAGTATAAAAATAAGATTTACTAAATGATTGAATAAGAAAGAACACTTTATTGTTTTTTCAATTCTTCCAGCAAAAGAATTATTTTATCTAACTTATCAACTTCAATTGAATTTAACTTAAGCTGCAATGCCTCTATTTCCCTCTTGGCTTCAGTATTGGTCTCATAATCTTTCTGCGCTTCCATCCTGTCTCTTTCATTTTGCCTGTTTTGCGACATCATGATGATTGGCGCTGCATAAGCAGCCTGCGTGGAAAAAAGCAGGTTCAGCAAAATAAACGGGTACACATCCCAGTGATACATAAAACCAACGACATTGATTGCCATCCATATCACTA
Organism: Bacteroidota bacterium; assembly: GCA_030706605.1. Taxonomy (GTDB): domain Bacteria; phylum Bacteroidota; class Bacteroidia; order Chitinophagales; family Chitinophagaceae; genus Ginsengibacter. Next base: position 54,445 of record JAUZOE010000017.1, on the reverse strand, counting down.
CGAAAACAGTCTGTATAATAATAAAAGCCCAAGAACCCATACTATGAGCTACTCTATCTGCAAGTCGTTGGCCAACAGTTAATTTTTCCTGGTATACCTGGTGCCAGGTTTTGTTTGTAAACATCTTTCTGAGAATTTAGATTTGAAAAAGAAAATGAAAGATAAATTTCTTTGAGTATAAATAAAAGATTGGTCAGAGATTTCTTCTGGTATTCACAATTTAGATAATGAATGAGCCTTTTCTTTTTTGCAACTAATCATTAGAGCAATTTAGTCATTTAATCTTTGGTACAAAACTTGCATCTAAAACCAATATATCCGCACATAAATGAAACGTAATTTTTTATTCGCCCTTGTACTTATTTTATTCTTTTTTATAGGTCTTAGTTCTTTTTTTTCAAATGACAACAAAGGTCTGGTCCAGGAAGTTTTTACCGAAACCAATCAATTCAGAAAATCGGAAGGGCTAGCAAAATTAGTTATCCGAAAAGATTTGAATGTACTTGCTCAAAAACATAGCGAAGACATGGCAAGTGGTCGTGTGGGGTTTGGGCACGATGGTTTTGAGGAAAGAAATGCGGTAGCCCAAAAAGAGATCAAAGACATGCATAGTTTTGCCGAAAATGTGGCATATGGCGCTACATCGGGTAAGGAAGTGATCACCATGTGGGAAAGCTCACCAGGCCATCGGCGTAATATGCTGGGACAGTATCAATACACCGGTATCGGGGTTGCAAAAGACAGCCAGGGGCGCATTTATTATACCGAAGTCTTTGCAGATTAACCAACATCAATGTCACGCATGATAGATTTTGGTTATCCATTTACTACAGATTCTTTAGATACGGGATATGCTACGTATCCACCGCTCCTGGAGCGTCCTTCTGATTTCTTATCTTTATCAACATGCGGTAATCCGCTTTCAGGCCAGGCTACAAATCCTTCTTTTAATTCCTTGTGCGCATGATTGATATTATATTTTGCATGGTTCATGGCAGGTATTAAAAAAATACTTTTCTTCCGTCTCTCCTGGTGCCTGCTTTTATTCTTTTTTAATTTATGTTTCATGAAATAGTTTATTAATATTATTGAATAATATTGTTCTTTTTTAGTTTGCCGGCTAATAGGGTGGTGCCAAAACCCAACAAAGCAATAAGGGTAAATGACCAACGCAAATTGACCGCCTGGGCAATAAATCCTATGACAGGAGGCCCAATTAAGAATCCAAGAAAACCTATTGTGGACACTGCTGCCAAAGCCGTACTCGCTGACATGGTAGTTGATTTGCCTGCTAATCCATATACGATTGGCACAACTGAAGAAACTCCAAAACCAACAAGAAAAAAACCTACAGTTGCCGTTACTAAATAAGGGAATATGATGGCAATTAATAAGCCAGTAGAAATAACAGCACCACTCATTTGCAATATTCTTTTTATCCCAAATCTTGTTACCAGGCCATCTCCCAGGAATCTGCCCAAAGCCATAGTCCCTGTAAAAGCAACATAACCAATAGTAATATAGGAAACAGGTGCCTGTACAATTTTCTTAAAATATACACCGCTCCAGTCTACCATAGCTCCTTCACATACCATGCAACAAAATGCAATGAGGCCCAGTAATAAAATTTTTTGGTCAGGTTTTATCCATATAGGTTGTGCCTGCCTTTTTCCTTCATCATGAGGCAGGGTGAATTTATTGGCAGCCAAAACAAGTATCCCGGTTATTATACAAATAACTAAAAAATGAATTAGCGGAGAGATACCTGAAGAAATAAAAAAGGTACCGACGATTGCACCACTGAAACCACCAATACTCCATAAACCATGAAATGAAGCCATTACAGATCTTCCATATAATGTTTCTACACCTACCGCCTGTGTATTCATTGCGATATTAAGAAGGTTGTCTGTTATCCCAAATATAAATAAGGCTATCGTTAATTGGAGAACGGATGACGACAAAGCAAGAAAAAGTAAAATTAACGGATAGACTAGTGCTCCTAGAATAACCATTTGCCTGCTTCCATACCTGGAAACAAGCCAGCCTGATAGGGGCAGGCTGACCATTAGGCCAACGGGCAAAGCAAACAACACAGCTCCCAAACCGCCATCAGTTAAATGTAATTTGCCTTGGATTTCGGGTATACGACTTGCCCAGGTGGCAAATGTAAACCCGGCAATAAAGAAAAAAGTACTGGTGGCAATACGATATATTCTTAACAAAGCAGTCCGATTATAGTATGAGACTGCAAGATCGGTAGAATTAATTGGTTGTATTACCAATCTAACACGCTTAAAAAGCATTATATTTCTTGAATTCATCAGGGTTTGCGTTTTAATATTCTTACACCACTTTAAATTAAATGCAAAATTATAGCTACTAAAAATTGAGAACAAACCAATTTGTAAGGTATTTTAGAGTCCTGAATAGGTCAATAAATGAATGGATTCCTTTGTAGTGGCGGATTGGCAGATATTTAGATAATGATGCCCAACGGTAATTTACAATTGAAAGAGGAGGAACTTGACTACATAAAACAACTGGTAATCAATTTTTTATTAAAAAATGGCATTCGTTAATATTTTCTAATTTCATCAAAAATGTAGAAAAGTATTGTTATGACGGGAAAATGATGTTGTGAAGTTTGGCAAGTTTGTTAATATCTATAATATTATGGCATTGTAATTTCTCAAAAATCCTTGCTTTATGTGTACCTACTGTTGAAGTATGAAGATTAAGTTTTTTAGATATTTCGGCAACAGACTCTCCTGTAGTAAGATGTTGAACAATTTCAAATTCCCTGGGTGACAAACGGTCAAATGGATTTTCTGAATTGCGGTTAGATTGTAAATCAACTAATAATTTTTGACTCAATTCAGCACTTATATATCTTTTGTTATCCAATACAGTTTCAATCGCTTTTCTTATTTCGCTTGCAGGCGCATCTTTTCTCAAATATCCCATGGCTCCGATTTTTAAATATCTTTTTGCATAAATATCTTCTGAATTCATGCTGAACATAATGATCTTTGCTTCGGGTCTAAATGAAAGGATGGTATTGACTATGCCAAATGAGTCAGTATTGGGCATGTTTACATCCATAATAATAAGGTCAAAATTATGTTTCTTTATTTTTTCAAAGGCTGAGTCTCCATCTGTTGCTTCCTCAGTTTTACAATGAGGAAGGTAGTTCTCAATCACCATTTTTAATCCTGTCCTTACAATGGAGTGGTCATCAACAATTAAAATATCAGGCATAAAATAACTATTTCAGTCTTAAATATAGCCTTAAGAGCTAATGGTTTAATTTGGGTCTTGTCACGAAATTTTATTTGATTTTTGTCAAATCGTAAAAATCGATAAGAGATTTATAAAGTTATAACATTAAAGGTATAATTCTCATTTATTTTTTTACTATTTTAATTTCAATCAATTGATTTGTAGCATTATATAAGCAATATTTTTTTATCTATTATTGTAAAAGCCAGTAATGGCCTATTGTCAAAGGGGTATTTAAAATAAAAATGGATGTCTGTAATTTTTATTTTAAACTAAGTATCCAAATGCGTCATCGTTTTTTTTCAACTCGGTATAGTTGATATTGAATAAATGAAAATTATTCAATAATGCATCATAGTCTTTTTTTGATCTTAGTTCAATGCCCACTAATGCGGGGCCGGATTCTTTGTTGTGTTTCTTTATATATTCAAACCGGGCTATATCGTCTGTTGGTCCCAGAACTTCATTTACAAATTGTTTTAATGCTCCCGGCTTTTGAACAAAGCGGATCAGGAAATAATGTTTTAACCCTTCATATTGCAAAGATCGCTCCTTAATCTCCTGCATGCGGTCAATGTCATTATTGCCACCACTGAGTACACATACAATATTCTTACCTTTAATTTCTTCGCTATAATCATCTAAGGCAGCAATAGAAAGAGCTCCTGCAGGTTCAGCTACTATCGCATCTTCATTGTATAATTTTAAAATAGTGGTACAAACTTTTCCTTCCGGAACTAAATGCATTTCAGTAAGCACCTCTTTGCAGATTGAATAAGTAATATCGCCAACCCTGTTTACTGATGCTCCATCTACAAAATGATCGATATGGCTTAAAGTAACAGGGTGTCCTGCTTTAAATGCTTCTGACATGGAAGGCGCACCTACTGGTTCTACTCCGATGATTCGGGTTTGCGGAGAAAAAAATTTAAAATAAGTGCCTATGCCAGCGGCCAACCCTCCGCCACCAACAGGCACAAAAAGTAAATCAACTTTCGGCTGGTCTTCGAGAATTTCAAGGCCCACTGTTGCCTGCCCCTCTATAATTTTATAATTATCAAAAGGTGGGATAAATATTTTATTATTTTCCCGGGTATATTGTTTTGCTACCTCTGCGCATTCTTCAAATGAATCTCCGGTAAGTATTATTTCTATATAATTTTCACCAAACATTTTTGTCTGGTTCACTTTTTGCCTCGGGGTGATCACCGGCATAAACACAATGCCTTTACAATTTAATTTTTTGCAGGAATAGGCAAAGCCCTGTGCATGATTCCCGGCACTGGCGCATACTACACCTTGCTGAAGTTGTTCTGCAGACAAACTACTCATCATATTGTAAGCTCCTCTTAATTTATAAGAACGTACAATTTGCAAGTCTTCTCGTTTGAGATAGACATTGCATTGGTATTTTTTTGATAAATTAAGATTGTATATGAGGGGTGTCCTGTTAATGACATCTTTCAGTTTTTTAGAAGCAGAGAGAATACCTTCAGGAACTAAAAAGCTACCAACTCCTGTCTGGAAATTGGTAGCTTCATTTTCTGAAGAGTTTTGTAAAGATTGATTTAACGATAAAAACTCATTCATAACTCTTATTTTTAATCAGTATAGCCACTGATAGGGCTATACTGATTTGTTTACCTAAACTTTTGAAGGCTGATTTTCGGGCCTTAAGCTGCGAACCGTTTTTCCGGCCTGCCATAATTCACTATCTCTAAGTTCTTTCAACTCAGCTTCTAATTTTACCCTGTAATCAGGTTTGCTATTGCTTTCTATAGAAAGGGCAGCCTCTTTGCCGGTAGCAACACTTTCATATAAATCTGAGAATACCGGTAAGGTAGCATCACGGAATTTTTTCCACCAATCCAATGCACCGCGTTGCGCAGTTGTAGAACAGTTGGCATACATCCAGTCCATCCCGTTTTCAGCAACGAGCGGCATTAATGATTGGGTGAGTTCTTCTACAGTTTCATTAAATGCTTCAGAAGGGGAGTGGCCATTTTTACGAAGTACTTCAAACTGTGCGGCAAAAATTCCCTGTATAGCACCCATCAAGGTACCACGCTCACCTGTAAGATCACTATAAACTTCTTTCTTAAAATTGGTTTCAAATAGATAACCTGAACCTATAGCAATACCAAGAGAAACTACTCTTTCAAATGCTTTGCCGGTAGCATCCTGGAAAATGGCATAACTGCTGTTGAGTCCACGCCCCTGTAAAAACATTCTGCGTAATGAAGTACCGGAACCTTTAGGAGCTACTAAAAATACATCCACATCTTTTGGAGGAACGATGCCGGTTTGGTCATTATAAGTAATTCCAAAGCCATGAGAAAAATATAGCGCTTTGCCCGGAGTTAAATGTTTTTTTACTGTTGGCCACAAAGCAATTTGCGCAGCATCGCTTAGTAAATAACAAATGATGGTTCCTTTTGCCAGTGCTTCTTCTATTTCAAATAAAGTCTGTCCTTCTACGAAACCATCACTTACGGCTTTATCCCAACTCTTTGAATTTTTTCTTTGTCCTACTATTACGTTGATACCATTATCTTTTTGATTGAGCGCCTGCCCCGGACCTTGTACACCATACCCGATAACAGCTACTACTTCATCCTTGAGAATTTCCTGCGCTTTTGATAATGGGAATTCTTCCCTTGTTACTACGTTTTCCTGCGTACCTGCAAAATTTAATGTTGCCATGTTTTAATTTTTGTTTAAAGTTTTAAGTTCTGTTTATTTTGTTTGTAAAAGTCTGTTATTTTCAATTATACTTTTTGTGATACTCTATTTTTATATTATCATCTTTAAATTTAGTATTACATTTCTATCCCTAATTATGATATTTTTGTAGTCAGAATTTCTTAACTTCTTTCAACGTAGAGTTGAGGTTACATACTGAATACTTCTTCCTGTTTATCTAAATATTCATTTTCCACTACTTCTTCACCGGGTTCTCTTCTTTCGAATTCCTTTACTTTTTCATGAAAACCGTTGCTGTCCTTTATAATAGCGACTCTCGCACTTCTTACAAATTCAATTAACCCAAATGGTTCCAGGAATTTAATAAGTTTATCTGTTTCTTCACGGTGGCCGGTAGTTTCAAATACCGTGTAATCTTTGCGAATAGCAACCGCCCTGGCGCCAAATTCTCTTAGCAATCTTTCTACTTTTACTTTTTCAGTAATAGCATCTGTAGGTATTTTATATAAACTCATTTCCTGCCAGATAATCTCATCATTGGTGTTATAGTATGCCTTTAAAACATCTACCTGTTTCTCAATCTGGCGCGCCAGTTTTTTTACTACTTCTTCAGTTTCATCAATCACTATATTAAACCGATGAATGCCGGGCACTTCAGAAGGAGAAGTATTCAAACTTTGTATATTAATTTTTCTACGAGAAAAAATAATAGAAATCCGGTTGAGGATACCAATCTGGTTTTCTGTATAGGCTGTAATAGTATACTCCTGCTTACCTGGTGCTTGTATAGTGTCAGCAGGGGCCTCTTTCTTTTGTTGATTGTTCATATTTGAAATTTTATTGAATTCCCGTTAAAGGAATTGTTTTTAAGCTAAACGTATTTCAGAAACACTGCACCCTTGCGGAACCATAGGAAAGACATTATCTTCTTTAGCTACTATTACTTCCAGTAAATAGGCGCCCTGGTGGTCCAGCATTTCTTTTAATACATTTTTTAATACATCCCTGTCGGTAACTTTCTGACTTTTTATATGATAAGAATTTGCTAACGCTACAAAATCAGGGCTTTCAATGTTGGTAAAAGAATATCTTCTTTCGTTAAATAATTCCTGCCATTGGCGTACCATGCCCAGGTAACTATTATTGAGAATGATTATTTTTACATTGACGTTATTTTGCATAATAGTGCCTAATTCCTGCAATGTCATTTGAAAACCTCCATCACCTATTATTGCCACTACCGTTCTTTCAGGTGCGCCAAATTTTGCACCGATGGCTGCCGGCAAAGCAAAACCCATAGTGCCTAAGCCGCCCGAAGTAACATTGCTTTTGGATTGGTTAAATTTTGCATAACGACACCCAACCATCTGGTGTTGACCTACATCTGTAACAATAACTGCGTTGCCACCTGTTAAGTCGTTAAGCGCATTAACTACCTCTCCCATACTTAACTGTTCTGAAGTAGGATATAAGTCTTTTTTTATGCAACTTTCAATTTCTTTTTGTTTATATTCTTCAAATTTCTGTAACCACTGTGTATGTTTTTTTTGTTCAATCAGTTCGTTTAGTAATGGAAGGGTTTCTTTGCAATCTCCCCATACAGCCACTGTTGTTTTTACATTTTTATCAATCTCGGATGGGTCAATATCAAGATGGATTATTTTTGCCTGTTTGGCATATTTATCCAGTCTTCCTGTAACCCGATCATCGAAACGCATACCTACAGCAATTAATACGTCACAATCATTTGTCAAAACGTTGGGGCCATAATTTCCATGCATGCCAAGCATTCCTACGTTCAGCGGATGATCAGTTGGGAGAGCACTTAATCCGAGAACAGTCCAGGCTGCAGGCAGGTTACCTTTTTCAATAAATGCTTTAAATTCTTTTTCTGCTTTGCCCAAAATTATTCCCTGTCCAAAAATTACAAAAGGCTTTTTAGCCTCATTGATCAGTTTAGCAGCCTCTTTAATATATTCTGGCCTTACGATGGGTTTAGGGCGGTAGCTACGTATATGAGTGCATTTTGTATATCCTTCGAAGTCGAATTTTTGTAATTGTGCATTTTTGGTAATATCAATTAATACCGGTCCCGGCCTGCCACTTTTGGCAATGTAAAATGCCTTAGCTAAAACAGAAGGAATTTCAGTTGCATCTGTTATCTGGTAATTCCATTTGGTAACAGGTGTTGTCATGTTGATCACATCTGTTTCCTGGAATGCGTCGGTACCTAAGAGATGTGCGAATACCTGCCCGGTAATACAAACCAGGGGAGTACTGTCTATCATTGCATCGGCCAAACCTGTTACGAGGTTAGTAGCGCCCGGCCCGCTGGTAGCGAATACCACACCTACCCGGCCTGAAGTTCTTGCATATCCCTGTGCAGCATGAATGCCTCCTTGTTCATGGCGCACTAAAATGTGATTTATTTTTTCCTGGTAATCGTACAATGCGTCATAAATAGGCATTATGGCTCCGCCCGGATAACCAAAGATAGTTTCCACTTTTTCAGCCAGGAAAATTTCCAGAAGTGCTTTACTGCCGGTAATGTTTTCTGATTTTGGAGAAGATGTTTTTACTTTTTTTTCTTCTTCTAATTCAAGTGTATTCATAATAACGATTTTTAATTTTTAATACTAATTTTTAAACCCTATTTATTCCTCATCCGTCACACATCCCTCACTTGCATTTTTTACAAACTTTGCGTATTTATATAAAACTCCTTTTGTGGCTTTTGAGGCAGGTTGTTTCCATGCGGCTTTTCGTTTGGCAATTTCTTTTTCACTTACTTTTAAGTTCAATGTGTTTTTCGCCGCATCTATTTCAATAATATCATTGTCTTCTACCAATCCTAATAATCCGCCTTCAAATGCTTCAGGAGTGATGTGTCCGACGACAAATCCATGTGTACCGCCACTAAACCTTCCATCAGTAATTAACGCAACTGACTTACCCAAACCAGCGCCGATAATGGCTCCTGTTGGTTTCAGCATTTCCGGCATTCCCGGTGCACCTTTAGGCCCGATGTTTCTTATCACTACTACATCTCCGGCATGAACACGCCCGCTTTCCAGTCCCTCTATCAAATGTTTTTCACCTTCAAATACTCTTGCGGTGCCTTCGAAACGGGTACCTTCTTTTCCTGTAATTTTTGCAACACTTCCTTTTTCAGCAAGATTGCCATATAATATTTGCAAATGCCCTGTGGCTTTAATCGGATTTTCTAATGGGTGAATAATATCCTGTTTTTCGAAATCCAAATCAGGGGCCTCTTTTATATTCTCTGCAATTGTTTTTCCTGTTACTGTTATGCAATCGCCATGAAGTAAACCTTTGTTTAATAAATATTTCATCACAGCCGGTACACCTCCGTGCTTGTGCAAATCTTCCATTAAATATTTTCCGCTGGGTTTAAAATCAGCGAGCATCGGAATTTTATTACTAATACTTTGAAAATCATCAGGAGATAATTGTATGTCAACACTTTTTGCCATAGCAATCAAATGCAATACTGCATTGGTGCTTCCACCAAGAACTATTACAACCGTTATTGCATTGTCAAATGCTTTGCGCGTCATGATATCTTTTGGTTTGATATCTTTTTGCAATATATTTTTTATTGCTGCGCCAATAGCTGCGCATTCTTTCTCCTTGTCTTCGCTCAACGCAGGGTTGCTGGACGAATAGGGCAAACTCATTCCTAAAGCTTCAATCGCGCTCGCCATCGTATTGGCAGTGTACATGCCTCCGCAAGCGCCTGCTCCAGGACATGAATGGCGAACGATTCCTTTAAAATCAGCTTCATCTAAATTGCCCGCAATTTTTTGGCCCAATGCTTCAAAAGCAGATACAATGTTTAGGTCTTCTCCTTTATAATGCCCGGGGGCAATAGTGCCACCATACAACATAATGGACGGACGGTTCAATCTTCCCATTGCCATTATTGATCCCGGCATATTTTTATCACAACCAGGAATAGCAACGATGGCATCATAATATTGTGAACTGGCATTTGTTTCGATACTGTCTGCGATTAAGTCACGACTTACCAAACTAAAACGCATTCCATCTGTTCCCATGCTGATGCCATCACTTACACCTATCGTGTAGAAACGTAACCCCAATAAGCCATCCACGGCATTCACACTTTTCTTTACATCAGTTGCAAGGTCATTTAAATGCATGTTGCAGGGGTTGCCATCCCAGCCCATACTTACGATTCCAACCTGTGCTTTATTAAAATCTTCTTCTTTGAAACCTATGGCATAATACATAGCCTGCGCGCCGGGTTGTGTTTCATCCTGGGTAAGTGTTTTACTGTATTTATTTAATTCGTCTAAATTTTTGGAATCGTTACTCATTTTTTAGTTTTATCGGAATAGTTATTAATATAAATCTATTTATGCAGGTTGAAATACTTTTAGTGTACTCTTTTCTGTTACGAGGTCTTTATATGCTTTTTGAATTTTAGCCCCGTGTGTTTCGTTCCATGGTTTTGTGAAAGCGACTTTATCAAGAGAGGCGATTCCTATGATTTCTGCAGCAGTTCCGCAGAAGAAAGCACTATCTGCTTCTTGCATTTCCTTTGGTGAAATTTCTTTTTCAATAACAGAAATGTTCAGTTTTTTACATATTTCCAAAACAGCAGCCCTGGTGATTCCGGGAAGAATACTGCCTGGTTGGGGAGTATAAAGAACTCCTTCTTTTTCTATGAAAATATTAGCGCCGGGCCCTTCCGCAATATTTCCATTTATATCTTTTAGTAATGCTTCGTCAAACCCGTTTGCTTTTGCTTCCTGGCTGGCAAGGATGGAATTTACATAATGGCCTGTTGCCTTTGCTTCAATTTTAAATGCTTTCGGGTTGGGACGCTGAAAAGAAGATGTCATAACGCTTAACAGTTTTTCTCCCAGAAAAGGTTGCATTTCCCATGCTTCAATTACGATAAAAGATTCTTTATTGGGATTGAAACTCATATTAGCAGGAGCATAAACCAATGGCCTGATATAAGCGTCTTGCAAATTATTACGGATTAAAACTTCATAGCTTGCTTTTATTAATTGATCGGCTGCCCATGTATAGGGAAGATTCAAAGCTTCAGCAGATTTTTGTAATCTTTCAAAATGTTCCACTTCTTTAAAAATTTTTGTAATACCGGAGGCTGTTTTATAAGACCGGATACCTTCAAAAACACCATAACCATAGTGAAGGGTTTGACCATACAGATCAGTCTTAGTCTCACTGGCTTTTACGATTTCTCCCTGCCAATAAATAAAAGTGTTGTCGTTGTAATACATAATTTTTGTTTGAAAAGGGTTTACAATAAAAAACCCCGCTTCTTTTGGAGGCGGGGCTATTTTTGAATAATTAATTTTTTTAAATAGTAATTCCACCTCCTTCAAAGGATGTAATAATGACTATGACAGCAATCAGTATTGCTGAAATATTTTTGATGTCATTACTAAATTTGCCTTTCAACATTGGTGAATAATTGAATAGCAAACTTAGTGTACTCCTTTTAAAAAACAAAGAACTTTTTATTAAATTATTGTTGCCTGACCGAAAGCCATGTTAATGGTATTCAAATTTTGAGGCATATCATTACTGATATAATCACTAATCAATTCACCAATCGTAGAAGTGAAATATGAGTTTATTGAATCAATATCTTTTGTTACAAAACCATGAGCCAGCGTCCATTCTACAGCATCTTTAATGGATTTTGCTTCTTCAAATAATCCAAAGTGTTCCATCATTAAAGCTCCGGATAAAATGGAACCAATAGGATTGGCAATATCTTTTCCGGCAGCCTGGGGATACGAACCATGAATCGGTTCAAAAAGAGCATTCTTTTCTCCAATGGAAGACGATGGCAATAAGCCTAATGAACCGCTTAATGCTGTGGCTTCATCACTCAGGATATCTCCAAACATATTTTCTGTAAGAATGACATCAAACTGTTTTGGATTAATAATTAATTGCTTGGCGGCATTATCTACATAGAGATAATCCACTTTCACTTCAGGATAACCGATAGCTATTTCCTGGACTGTCTTTCTCCATAGACTTGATGTGATCAGTACATTCGCTTTATCAATAAGGGTTAATTTGTTTCTTCTTTTTTGCGCGGCAGCAAAGGCTAATTTTGCAATTCGCTCAATTTCAAATTTTTGATAAATACAAAGATCAGATGCCTGAGTACCTTCTTCATTCATTTCCTTTTTTCCAAAATAAATTCCCCCGGTTAATTCACGATAAATGACAAAATCAACACCGTTTAATTGGTTATCTTTTATCGGAGACAAATGGTGTAAAGATTTGTAAGTTGTCAGCGGCCTGATATTTGCAAATAATTGTAATTCTTTCCTCAATCGTAGTAAGCCATCTAACGGACGGACTGTTATATTAGAGTCGTTGTCATATTTGGGATGCCCGATGGCTCCCAGCAAAACAGCATCACTTTTAAGACAGGTGTCAATAGTATTCTGTGGCAGAGGATCTCCCGCGTTGTCAATGGCTACAGCACCCATTAGGCATTCAGTGAAATTAAACTGGTGATGAAATTTTAATGCTACAGCATTCAGCACTTTAATAGTTTCACGGGTAACTTCAGGTCCAATGCCGTCTCCTGGTATTACAGCAATATTCTTTATCATGGGTTGGGTATTACGCTAATATATTTTCAGATTTTTCTTTAATAATTTACACATTCCTGTTGAATTTGAAATTTCAATTATTTAGAGTAGCTGACTGTTTTTTGTTGGTAGGCTTCAGCTATTTCTGAAAGATCTTCATCTTCAATTTCTTTTTTATGATCCGCTATTTTCAAAAAACGATCATATAAAATATCTACATCATTCCTGTTGAATTCATAACCAAGTTTTTGGAAACGATAAGCCAAAGCACTTCGTCCACTTCTTGCTGTTAGCACTATCCTGGAACTGTCAGCGCCTACTTCTTCAGGATTTATTATTTCATAAGTCAATGTATTTTTCAAAAAACCGTCCTGGTGTATTCCTGATGAATGTGAAAATGCGTTGCTACCTACAATTGCTTTATTAGGTTGAACCGGCATACGCATTGTGTCAGAAACCAATCTGCTTAATGGGTACAATTTTGTAGCATCAATATTAGTATAAAAACCTAAATTTTTGTGTTGTTTAATAATCATCACTACTTCTTCTAAAGAAGTGTTTCCTGCTCTTTCACCCAGTCCGTTAATTGTACATTCAATTTGTCTTGCACCGTTTATGATGCCCGAAATAGAATTGGCGGTAGCAAGTCCTAAATCATTATGGCAATGACAGGAGATAACAGCCTTGTCGATATTGCTTACATTATTTTTGAGGAAAGCAATTTTTTCGCCGTATTGATGGGGTAAACAATAGCCGGTAGTATCCGGGATATTAACTGTAGTAGCACCCGCTTTTATGACGGCTTCCACTACTTTGGCCAGGTATTCATTATCTGTTCTTCCCGCATCTTCTGCATAGAATTCTATATCATCCGTATACTTCCTGGCCCATTTTATACATTGCATGGCACGCGCTAAAATATCTTCACGATTAGAATTGAATTTACTCTTTATATGAAAATCAGAAGTACCTATGCCAGTATGTATGCGGGGTCGCTTTGCATATTTTAAAGCTTGTCCGGCAACGTCAATGTCTTTTTCTACCGCACGTGATAAAGCACAAACGGTGGCATTGGTAATGCTTTTTGAAATTTCCATCACTGAAGAAAAATCTCCGGGGCTTGATATGGGAAAACCGGCTTCAATAACATCTACTCCAAGACTTTCCAGTTCTAATGCCAGTTCAATTTTTTCATTGGTATTTAATTTACACCCTGGAACTTGTTCTCCATCGCGTAAAGTAGTATCAAAAATTATAATCTTATCCATAGCATTAATTTAAAAGAAAAAGGTAAATAGAGAGTTATTGTTTTTTTATACCTTCGAAAGTAATCGATTTTACTAACGCTTTGTGAATAAAATGTGGGAAATTTACACTTCCAAAGTAGAGGGTATTTTTGTGAAAGCATTGATACCACTGCTATTGTGTTTAAATTAATTACGATGCCCAACAGGTCAACAGATTCATTATTTCAATTGATTCATTCTCTTCAAAAGTCTGAAAAGAGAAATTTTAAACTATACGTTCAGAGAAATTCATCCAACAATGATCTTAAGGTAGTACAATTGTTTGACGCGATTGATAAGATGTCTGTGTATGATGAAAACGCGCTAATCACCAAAACTGCCTCAATAAAAAGGCAGCAGCTTCCTAATATCAAAGCGCATCTATATAAACAAATACTGGGAAGTTTACGGCTTCTGGAAAGCAATGAAAATATTGATATCCAACTGCATGAACAACTCGATTTTGCTATTATTCTATACAATAAAGGGCTATATCACCAAAGCCTGAAAATACTTGAAAAGATAAAAGAAACAGCGAAATCGAATAACCAGGTTATTTTTCTGACAGAGGTGTTGGTCATTGAAAAAAAAATAGAGACTTTGCATATTACGCGAAGTATACAGGATAGGGCTGATATTTTGACTGGAGAAACTGATGACACTAATAGACGCCTTGCCAGGGAATCGAAGCTTTCCAATCTTGCACTCCAGCTTTATGGTTGGTATATAAAGAATGGTCTCGCAAGAAATATGGCTGATGAAAAGGAAGTAGTAGATTATTTTCAACAGCATTTTACAGAAGAAATTAAATACCCTCAAGGGTTTTATGAAAAACTTTATTATCACCAGAGTTATTGCTGGTATGAATTCATACGACAGGACTTTTTGATGTATTACCGGCATACCCAAAAATGGGTAGATTTATTTACGGATGAACCTTTCATGATTAAAATTGAAACAGGTAATTATATAAAAGGGTTGCATAATTTATTAAATGCGCATTTTACTTTAAGAAATTACCTGGCATTTGAAAAGACACTTTCAGTTCTGGAGGATTTTGGCAAATCGGATATTGTAAAACTCAACGATAATAATAAAATCCAGGTTTTTGTTTATCTCTACATATCAAAGATTAATCGTCATTTTTTAGAAGGCACTTTCCAGTCAGGATTAAAAATAGTAGACGAAATTACTTACCAGCTTAAGAAATATGAACTTTATTTGGATCAACATCGCACGCTGATTTTTTATTATAAAATTGCGTCACTTTATTTTGGCGCGGGTGATTATAATAATGCAATCGATTATCTGAATAAAATAATCAACTGGAAAGTATCGCTCAGAAGTGATTTGCAATGCTATGCCAGATTGCTTCACCTGATTGCCCATTATGAATTAGGCAATTTTCAATTGCTCGAATATCTTATCAAATCTGTGTATCGTTTTATGTCGAAGATGCAGAACCTGAGCCTTGTTGAAGAAGAAATTTTTAAATTCCTGCGTAAATCATTTTATTTATCGGCAAGAAAACTAAAACCTGAATTTGAGAAATTATTGAATACCATCAAGCAATTTGAATCCAGTAAGTTTGAAGAAAGAGCTTTTTCTTACCTGGATATTATTTCGTGGTTAGAGAGCAAAATATATGATAAGCCGATCTATGAAATCATCAGGGAAAAATATGTGGCCGGAAGAAAATTGCATCCGAAAAGATAATGTATGATTAAACCGTATTTAATTTTCAAAAAGATATAGATCTTTATTTTCATAGTGATGCATCCATTTTTCTAAATTACGGTATGCATCCTTTGCTGCATATTTATCTTTATCTTTTATGCTTTCTACAATAATTTGCAATTTATTGGCCAGTGAAAAGAAATATAATTTTCTCCAATTAATTTTTTGGTTGGCGTGTTGATAAAACCTGAATATATCTTCAATAAAACTGGCCCCGAAACTATCCAGTAAATACTTAAAATCATAGTAAGGGTCTCCAATTGCTGAATCACCAAAGTCAATTATTCCATTTATTTTTTTAGTTGATATTTCATATAATATATGGTCAGTGCTAAAATCGTTATGAATGAGCGCAGGCGTGTATTCAAAGTTTTCGGGATTGCCAAGATAAGTTGTAAAAAATTGATCGATCAACAGACATTGATGCCGGTGGATGTAGGGGAAAATTAATTGCTGAATGTTTTTGAAATCATCTGAATATTCTTCTTCCAGGTTCACTATTTCCAGATTGCATTCTTTTATCATTGATAAGTTGGTAGCATGCAATTTTGAAAGGAATTCAGAAAGAGCTACTTGAATTTGTAATTGAAGTTCATTCGTTAGTGAATAATAAATTGCAGGGGTTAAAAATTCCCCCCTGATACTTTTGTAGCCGACAAAGTTCATATCTTTTGATATAAAGCTAAAATCAGGAATTTCAAGATTGAATTGATTCCTGATTTTAGGCAATAATCCAATTTCTTTTGTCAGTGTTTTTTCTACTTCTTTTCTTTTAGGAAACCTGAAAATATAATTTTGATTTATTAAAAATGCTTTGTTGTTATCACCTTCACCAATTTTTTTTATGCTGGTGATATGAAACAAAGGAAATTCATGATTGATGCTATGCCGGATATTTTCAAAGTGATTCATTATTGATTTTATTACTCCCTTGTAGCATCATTTTTGTGATCAGTTTTTGAACCAGTAAAACATAATCAGTATAATTTATTTTCACTTTGAGCTGGTGGGAGCTTTCCCTCCTTCCGGAACAAAAATTAATGCATCCGAATCCAGACAATATCTTTTATGAGTAGGAGGAGGGCCATCGTCAAATACATGCCCCAGATGAGAGCCCGTTTTAGAATCAACTACTTCCAGCCTTATCATTCCTTCAGATTCGTCTTTGACCAATTTAACAGCATCTTTATTAATTGGTGCATAAAAACTTGGCCATCCTGTGCCAGAATTAAATTTAGTTTCTGAACTAAATATAGGTTGCAACGATGCTGCAGAATAATATGTTCCCTTTTTGTAAAAATGATCATATTTACCGGAAAATGGCCTTTCCGTTCCACGTTGACGTAGAATAAAATATTGAGCAGGTGTTAATTTTTGTTTCCATGTAGCATCAGACAATTTTATCGGAAAATTATCATGGTTAGGTACAATTTCAGGCGAAGGATAATTTTTTATATTTTGACTGGTTTGCGATTGAGAACAATTGGTAATTAAAGAGCATACTATAATGCCCAACAGATAAATTATCTTTTTCATGGTAATAAGTTTTGCATTATAAACGTAACAAAGCTATTAAAGGTTTTAAAAAATGCTTAAACTATTTTAAAATACTTTGCTAAAACCTATCTAAGGACATTCGGGCATATGCCCATTTTATCTGGAAACTCCTGACTGCTTGATTAGCTTGTAAACTAGAGGGCTTTTATTTCCTTCAATTTTTATGAAATATATACCTGAAGGAAGTTCTCCTATATGAAGAACTGTTTTTTGCGATTGAAGTATCCTGCTTGTAATTAATTTACCGGTGATGTTGTATAATTTTAAAACTTTGCCTATAACTGCAGACTCATCCGAAGCAGCAACGGTTAAATCACTGTAAAATGGATTTGGATAAGTAGTGATGGTAAGTGGAGCCGAAATAGTTATACTGTCTTTAGGTGGTGTTGAAGGTAAGGGGCCTCCCTGAGCATTTGAACTATCACATACTGAAGAATTGAGAAATGAATTTCTGGCATTTCCTAAAGCAAATAAACTGCGCATTTCAGATTTTTGTCCCTGGGTAAACATATTCATACATGCATCATCGGTAAAATCCATATAGTCCATGAACATATCGCCATAACTATTGATTGAACAAGAAGAAAGGTGTGGAAAAACAGGGCAATAACTGTTGCTAGTTTCCTGGGGTGGTGTATCTGCAATTCCGTCATCACCACAATTGGCATCACCCCACAAATGCCGTAGTCCAAGCCAGTGGCCTATTTCATGAGTTGTAGTTCTTCCTTTATTATAGGGAGCAGTTATTAAACCGGTAGTGCCAAAAGCATTATATTTTATAACAATGCCATCTCTTTCTGCCGGGCATCCTGGCAATGTGGAATAACCCAAAGTGCGGCCAAAGAGATTACAAACCCAAATATTTAAATACCTGGAAGCGTCCCATCCATCATCCCCTCCGCTTGAGGAAAACTTCATGGCGTCATCTGAAAGAAAATTAGATTCGTGAGTGTATTTGCGAATGATTCCGGTAGTGTAATTTCCTTCCGGATCTACTTTTGCAAGACAAAAAACAATTCTCGTGTCTGCCGCTATACTCTTAAAAGGTGCGGGAGTATTTACAGTATCAGTATTAAGTCTTCTATAATCATTATTTAATGAAGTAATTTGGGAAAGGACCTGCTTGTCGCTGATATTTTGATCATTTGTATTATATAATATATGAATTACAACAGGTATGATAATCACTTCATTATTTAGTGTATCGCGGCCGGCAGTTTTAGTTGATGAAACGCCAGCACCTGATGGGCGCATTAAGGTTACCGGATGAAGCCTCGAATATTCAGAAGTGGCACAACGCTGAGCTTTGGCACAAAAAGCAAAAAATAGCAAAAAGAATGTAAAAGTAATTTTCATGTATTCCCAGTTATTAAACCCAATTTTGAGCGAACCAACATTAGCGGGATTACATAGGCCTAGCGTGATAATTAATACATGGGATAATGAAAATACATTGAGGAATCAATATAACCCGTGTTTTGTACCTAAAAATAACAATAGGTAATAGTGTGTTATTTTTGGTAACAGAGGTTTAAGAACACAAATAACGATAAAATAATTGACACGTGGAAATTTTATGCAATGTTTTTTATAAAGTAGTTAACATGCATAAACTTTTGGTTTGCTATTTTTACAATTCTAAAACTAAAAAATGATTAATAAGTTACTTTTTATTGCTATTCTTTTCCTGCTGATTTCGTGTAATAATAATTCTGGTTCGGATTATGATTCTTCTCTCCCGGTTCCGAAATCAAACAACATTGAAGCTCCTGCCCCTATTATGTTTTCAGTAGATGCAGTTTATCCTCATGATCCGCAAGCATTCACACAAGGTCTTGAATTTTATAAGGGAAAATTGTATGAAGGCACAGGCGAGTATAAGCAATCCAGCTTACGCATTGTTGATATTAAAACAGGAAAAGTTGAAAAAGAATATAAGATTCCTGATAGTTCTGTTTTCGGAGAGGGCATTACTATCTTTAAAAATAAAATTTATCAACTTACCTGGCAAAGTAATAAAATATTTGTCTACAGTCTTAATGACATAACACACCCGATTAGTACTTTTAATTGGAGTCGGCAAGGGTGGGGCGCTACCAATGACGGTAACCAGATTATAATTAGTGACGGATCTTCAAAATTATTTTTTGTACAGCCGGATGAAAACAGAAAAGAGATGAAAATAAATAAGATTCTTACTGTTGTTAATAATCGGGGAGAAGTAGACAGCCTTAATGAACTTGAATTAATTGATGGCTCAGTATATGCCAACCGCTGGCTTACGGATGATATAGAAAAAATTGATACATCAAATGGTCACGTGACGGGTGTTTTGCACTTACAAGGTTTGTTGTCTCAATATGATCCCGGAGTTAAGGTTAGCGATGGCGCAGTTCTTAATGGAATTGCCTATGATAGTGCTACAAAGAAATTATATATAACAGGTAAGGATTGGCCCAAATTATTTGAAATGAAATTGAATTAAATTTTCGATTTTTTTCACATTTATCATTAAGCATAATTTATCACCATTTATTTTTTAGGAAAATAAATGGTGATAAATTAATAGAAATAATACTTGAATAAGATTGATGAACTTACAATTCAATTCTTTCCAAAAACATAAGAACATCCATAAAGTCGCTCCATGAATTTTGCCATTTTTTCTTGGCTTCATTTATTTTTTCATGGTGCTCCTTATTCATAGTGCCTTTTGATTGGAGATAGGCATCAATTTTTTCGAGCGATTGCTTATTAAGGTCTTCTAATATTTTCTTATGTTCCATGATTTTTTTTATAAAATTACAAAATGATGGGGATGTATCTGAAGTTTGATATTATGGGACTAAAAATCGGAAATTTTATTTTTTTTCCATAAAAGGATCATTTTTGTAATGATAACTAATAACTGAAATTAAAAAAAGGCACGAGTAACTTGTGCCTTTTGAAATTCATTTTCCAGAATATCTTTACATGCCTGTCAATAATGCTATACCAGCCATTAATGCAAAAAAGCCTAAGATAATACCGATTGCGACTAATGTGTCAGCGAATTCTACAGAGTAAATTTTTTTCATAACCTACAGTTTTAAGTGAATAAATATTAGCAGGAATTTGAAAGGAATTGGAAAAAAATATTTCTGAGAGACAGGATTAGTACAAAAGTAGTATGTTTAATTTAAAATAGCAAGTATTTATTGTAATTTGATATTTTGTTAGTGTGTTTTCTTTTCGTAAATTACAATTTCAACTTTTAGATATGAATAAAATCAGCAACATTCTTTTCCGGAAAGGCTCAAGAGCCATTTCTGTTTTACCTGATACTTCTGTGTTGGATGCTTTAAAAGTAATGGCAGAAAATA
Organism: Bacteroidota bacterium; assembly: GCA_030706605.1. Lineage (GTDB taxonomy): Bacteria > Bacteroidota > Bacteroidia > Chitinophagales > Chitinophagaceae > Ginsengibacter. The sequence goes on along the minus strand of JAUZOE010000017.1, from coordinate 33,883 downwards.
ACATTGGTTCTGTCGTTGTAATGCAGGATAAAAAATTCCTGGGTATTATTACCGAAAGAGATTATTCCCGTAAAGTAGTTTTAAAAGGGAAAAACTCTACCAATACTAAAGTAAGTGAAATTATGACTTCTGATTTTCCCGATTTAAAACCTGACGATACCGTGGAGCACTGTATGGAACTTCTTTCAGATAATAACATCCGTTACCTGCCGGTTTTTGAGAAGAAAGAGTTGAAAGGAATTATTTCTATAAGTGATGTCGTAAGCGAAACAATTATTTCGCAACAGCAAACTATTGCTCACCTGGATAGTTATATAAATTCGAAATAAATTCTAATTCCTTTTCTTTAACCAAAATCGTAAATTCTAATTTAATTGCCATAAACTTTGAAAGAATCTTGCAAAAGAACATTTTGTGAAATACTTTTTAAGATATCTTCGCATATATGAAAACAAATCGCTACCCGGTTTTAGTTACCTTGATTGCTTCTTCATTTATCTTTTGTACAGGTTGCAATAATGCCTCATCTTCTGCGGAAAAAATTTCTTCTGATTCTGACGGTAAAAAAAGTGAGAAAGTTCCAAATGTATATGATCAAATAAAACTTGATACTGCCAAGTACAACAGGCTGATACATAATTTGGCAAATCACGATACTACAGGCTTGTGGCCGGTAAAGGCACCATATCCTTTAGAAGGTGCCGTTTTACCTTTTAACAGGATCGTTGCTTTTTATGGGAATTTGTATTCTAAAAAAATGGGCATTTTAGGAGAATTGCCCAAAAATGAAATGTTGAAAAAATTGAAAGGTGAAGTGGCTAAATGGCAGGCTGCCGATCCTTCTCTTCCTGTAATTCCTGCTTTACATTACGTAGCTGTTACAGCCCAGGGATCTCCCGGGAAAGATAATAAACACAGATTGCGCATGCCGGCTCATCAAATAGATACGATCATTAATTGGGCAAAGGAAATTAATGGGTTGGTTTTCTTAGATATCCAGGTGGGGCATAGTACAGTAAGAGAAGAAGTGCCTCCGTTAGAAAAATTTTTAAAATTGCCTCAGGTTCATTTGGGAATTGATCCTGAATTTTCCATGAAAGGAGGGAACGTTCCTGGTACAAAAATCGGAACTTTTAGTGCTGATGATGTGAATGATGCTATCGATTTTCTTGTCAAAACAGTAAAAAAGTATAATCTGCCTCCGAAAATATTAGTAGTACATCGTTTTACACAAGGAATGCTTACCAATTACAAGCAAATTAAAAAAGTGCCTGAAGTGCAGGTCGTCATTGATATGGATGGCTGGGGTGATAAAACTTTAAAACGATCCAGTTATCTCCGTTATGTTTATAGAGAGCCTGTAGAATTTTCAGGATTTAAATTATTTTATAAAAATGATACCAAGACTGGTAGTGACCAATTGTATACTCCGCAGGAATTATTAAAATTTGTTCCCAAACCAATTTACATTCAATACCAATAATTTTGTAGTACTATATATATGAAAAAGAATATTATTGTCTTCATTTTCTTATTGTGCTTTATAGCCGCGTGTTCTTCAAATTCCGCAACAAAAAAAGAAGATGATTCATCAAATGCAATCTCTTCAAAAACTGTTACCCAGGACTCTGTTGCAGATGGTCCTGTTGCTGATCTGGCAACTATGCTTGCTAAAAAGCAAGTGCCTGTATTATGCTATCATCATATTCGGGAACCCCAGCCGGGGGATGGTGAAATGATGAAAACTTATTCAGTTTCACCGGAACAATTTGCAGAGCATATGAAGGCGCTTAAGGACAGCGGTTATGAAACAATCCTGCCCGACCAATTGTATAATTACCTGGTTCATGGAACGGCACTTCCTGCAAAACCAGTAATGCTTACATTTGATGATACTGATGAAGATCAATTTACAATTGGTGCTAAGGAAATGGGAAAATATGGTTTTAAGGGTGTGTTCTTTATTATGACTGTTTCGATTAATCGTCCACATTATATGACTAAAGAGCAATTAAAGCAATTGTCTGATGAAGGAAATGCTGTGGAGGCTCACACATGGGATCATCACATGGTAACTAAATACCAGGGCGATGACTGGGAAAAGCAATTGGTATTACCTAAGAAAAAAGTAGAAGAAATTACCGGAAAATCTGCTAAATATTTTGCTTATCCTTTTGGACTTTGGAACAAGGCAGCTTTTCCTGAATTAAAAAAGGCCGGCTATAAAATGGCGTTTAGTTTATCAACTAAACGCGATCCTACAGAACCTTTATACACCATCCGCAGGATGATCGTCCCGGGCCAATGGTCTACCAAAGGAATGATGAAAGCAATGGAAAATACATTTGGCCTCGATTGATCCATACTTTTCTTTTTTTTATTTCAGGATATTCTGCTAATAAAAGAATTGTATTGCAAAAGAAAAATAATTATTTACCTATAAAAGTCTTTCTACGTTCTGTTTATATTATCTTTTTATCAGACAGGGCTGATAAAAAATAGAACTTAGGAATAGTTGAGCACAATGGGGGTCGGTTGCCCCTTCCCGACTATTTTAAATATACCATCGATAGTATTAATGTAAAAAATTCGGAAATTCAAAGAGTTATTATGGCACTTACACTTTTAATTCAAATAGAATATTGGTATAGATTATTTTATAACTTATTGTATATGTGTATTTTGTAAAAGACTGGTTGCCAAATTTTACACAATATATTAGCGCTTTTATCTTAGAGCTAACTTTCAAATCTTAACTCAATATTTGTTTGGATATTTCTTTTCGTCTTTTATTTGCGAAAACGTTTTCGTAAATTTATGTCATTAAGTTTTTCTATGTTTATATTCTTGTAATATTGAAATGAATTAAAGACGATTTTTATTTACACAAATATGATTGTAGTATTAAAAATACGATTACAATAGAATTTATCCATTCTGGATTAAACAGAAACCTATTGCAATCGCAATAAGTTTTACTAATTTAAATAAATAGCTGATATGAGTGTAGATATTAAAACGCTTGCCAAGAATCTCAATTTATCTATTAGCACTATTTCACGTGCCTTGCGGGATAGTTATGAAATTAGTGATAAAACGAAACTACGGGTGAAGGAGATGGCAGCAAAATTAAATTATCAGCCTAACCCTTATGCCAGTAGTCTGCGGAAACACAAAAGCAAGACCATTGCTGTAGTAATTCCTGAAATAACCAATAATTTTTTTGCCCTTGCCATAAATGGAATAGAATATGTGGCTCAGGAAAAAGAATACCATGTGCTTATCTATCTTACGCATGAAAATATTAAGAAAGAGATTGGATTTGCCAGCCATCTGCAAAATGGCAGAATAGATGGAATGTTGATGTCTATTTCTGCAGAAACCAATAATTATGATCATTTGATAGAGCTTAAAAAGAAAGAAGTTCCGCTGGTTTTTTTTGATAGAATATGTGAAGCTATTGAAAGTAGTTCCATCACAACAGATGATTTTGAAGGAGGCTTTAATGCGACTGAACACTTAATTCAGCGTGGATGTAAAAAAATTGCCTACCTGGATTTGTCGAGGTATCTGTCTAATTCTAATAAAAGAATGCAGGGGTATATTGCAGCATTGGTAAAACATAATATAAGTATTGATGAGCGTCTGATAATGCGTTTTACTAATAATATTGCTGCTAATGAAGAACAAATTGTTAGGGTTCTCTCTGGGGCTGAAAAGCCCGATGGAGTATTTGCTTCTGTTGAGAAATTAGCTATAGCCACTTATAATGTTTGCCAAAGGCTTAATATCAATATTCCCAAACAATTGAAAATTATCAGTTTTTCTAACCTCGAAATTTCTTCCCTTCTTAATCCCAGTCTTACTACTATAACTCAACCTGCCTTTGAAATAGGTAAACAAGCTGCCCTGCAATTATTCCGGTACCTGGAAAAGAAAAATATGATGAATGTCCATGAAAAAATAATCTTAAAATCGACATTGATTCCAAGAGGAAGTACGGCAATATAAGAATTGAATAAAATCAACTACAGGCTTAAATTTATAAGAAGTTATTAGGAAGATAAGGAAAGTTTATTCCTTTATTTTTTTATAAATCCATATTACAGCCAGTTATTTTACTCTGTTTCATAAAATAAAATATACCTCTAACAAGACTGAGATTGTAACAAAACTTTGCCTAATCATAGGGCCTCATTTTCATAATTTTAGTTCTGAATCGGCACATATGCAACTATTTTCGAAAACGTTTTCGTAAAAATATGTCTATTGGCAATAAAAAATTTAAAAACTTTATGTCAAATTCATAAAGCATATGACCTTGCTGAAGTAATTTGAAATTAATTGTGAATTATGTGAGAAATCCAATTTTAAAGTTAGCTTAAAAACTAAATTTTGAATTCTACTTTGTGTGGTTTACGACCTGTGTAATTAAGGGGGTGGTATAAATCTATTATATTTTTATCAGTTGTGTAATTTGGAACATGAATTAAGTTGCAATTTTTTAAGATTTTATTATTCTAAATCGTAACATAATGAATCATTTATTCTCACTGAAAGAGAAAGTTATTGTAATTACAGGTGGTACTGGTTTTTTGGGGAATTCATTTATAGATGGAATAGCTGAAGCGGGAGGCACTGTTGGTATATTGGGGAGAAATCGTAAAATAGCAGAGGAAAGAGCCACAAAAATAAATCGAGAAGGAGGAAAAGCGATCGCTCTTTGTGCTGATGTTACTAATAAGAATGATTTGGTCAATGCAAAAAAAATGCTATTAGACAGTTACGGCAAAATTGATGGATTGGTAAATGCTGCCGGGGGCAATATGCAGGAAGGAACTGTGGAGTCTCATCAGGACATTTTTAATTTAAACATGGGAGGGTTGAAAAAAGTGATGGATTTGAATTTATGGGGTACTATTTTGCCAACGCAAATTTTTGGAGACGCAATTGCTCACCACGGCGAAGGGAGTATTGTAAATATTTCTTCAATTGCTGCCAATCAGGTTGTTAGTAAAGTTTTAGGCTATAGTATGGCTAAAGCTTCAGTTGAGATATTTACCAAATGGTTTGCGATTGAATTAAGCCGCAGGTATGGGGATGCTATAAAAATGAATGCAATTGTTCCGGGTTTTTTTTTAACCAAAGAAAATAGAACATTATTTATGGAATCAAATGGAATTAATACGCAACGGGGAATTGAGATTCTCCGTCATACTCCGTTTAAACGTTTTGGAGAGCCTCATGAATTAAAAGGAATACTTGTCTGGTTATTGAGTAATGCATCGAAGTTTGTAACCGGGGCTACGATAAACGTTGACGGTGGCTTTAATATTAATAGCTGCATTTAACTAGTCAAATATTACAATATTTCAAGTTTTTGACTATGAATTAAGTGCAAACGTTTGCGTAATTTAATCTTTGATTTTGTATTGAAAAATATAAGTTTGTTCCGGTGAATTTATCATTATGATTGCTTTATAATCACCAAAACGTATTGCAATTTTCCAAACAAAAAAACTTTTTATGAAAAAATTTTTAATGCTTTCAGTGCTGCTCTGGTTTTTTATATCCACAGTCAGTGCGCAAACCAGGAAGATATCAGGTCAGGTGCTTGATGACAAGACGGGGAGTCCTTTAACAGATGTTAGTGTCATGGAAAGTGGAACGAGTCATGGTACTCTTACGGATCAAAATGGAAGATTTAACCTGGATGTTCCCACAAAGGGAAGAGTTAAATTAGATATATCACATACAGGTTATACTGACCAGCAGGTTGACCTGGGAAATCAAACTTCAATTACGGTAAAACTTGTTCAGGAAGTTAACCAACTTAGCGATGTGGTAGTTATTGGTTACGGTGCCGTTAGACGAAAAGATTTGACTGGTGCCGTAGGTACTATCAGCTCATCCAATGTCGTAAGAGCGAATCCTGCGGATGCAACGCTTGCTATGCAAGGCCAGGTTCCTGGGGTTGTTATTACAAAAGCAAGTAACGAACCTGGAAAAGACTTTAGTATTGATATTCGTGGTGAAAGTACCATTACAGGTGTTACTGAGCCTCTCGTCGTAATAGATGGGGTTGTTGGCGGAAGGTTACGGGATATTAACCCTGCCGATATACAAAGTATTGATATCTTAAAAGATGCTTCTTCAACAGCGATTTATGGATCAAGGGGGGCAAACGGTGTTGTAATTATTACTTCAAAGAAAGGACAAAGTGGAAAAGCTAAATTAACGCTTGATACTTATATCGGGCAAAAGACTCCTTCTCATTTGCCTCAAATGCAAACTGCACAGCAGTTTTACAAAAGCGAGTACACTGATATTATTTTGAATAACGGTTCTCCTGCAACTTTCTCCACTAATGAGCTCAATCAAATCAATAATGGTAAGTCTGTAAACTGGGTTACCGCATTAACAAAGCCGGGTATCCAAACGGGTACCACAGTTGCCCTTAGCGGTGGTAGTTCCGGAACTACCTATCGTCTTTCTGGAAATTATACACAGGAAGATGGGAATATTCCCAATAGTACCTGGAAGAAGTATAGTTTTAACGGAGCTATCGATAGCAGGATTAATCATTTTCTTAGATTGGGATTTACGGCTTATATGAACTATAATGATAATCCTACAGGATCCTTTGAAGCGTTGCGGTCTGCATTTCGTGTTCGCCCTACGGGAGTTATATATTATAACCAATTAGTTAATCCTGGCGATGGTTATGACCTCTCTGCTGGTCCATGGAATGGATATGCCGTGTGGATGGGAATTAAAGATAACCAGGTTTTGAATCCATTGGTTGAAGCCAATCCTGCCAATTATCAATATGAAACCAAAGCTGCCAATCAAATGGGGAATGCATTTGCAGAAATCACTTTGATGAAAGGCCTGAAATTTAAGTCTTCTATTTCTGCATCTATTATTGATACACGTAACGGAGATTATCGCGGTACTCATACTAAAGATCGTAAAAATGTAAATCTGCCAAGAGCTACTTATTCAACTCAGGATATGGCCAGTTATACCCTGGATAATCAATTAACATACGATTATACTCAAGGTAAACATAAACTTAGTGTTACTGCCCTGCAAAGTGCGTATAAAAGTATAGCCGAATCTTATTCTATCAGCGTTCAAAACCTGCCTTATGCTTCTGTCTGGTATAATTTGGGGACCGCTGGACTTTCAAATGTAACAGGGGTAAGCAGCAGTTACCAGCAAAATACTTTAGAATCCTATATGGGTAGGATTAACTATTCTTTCAATGATAAATACCTGATTACATTAACCGGCCGTGGTGATGGTGCATCGCAATTGGCTAATGGAAATAAATGGGCATTCTTTCCATCCGGGGCTTTTGCATGGCGTGTTAGTGATGAAAAATTTCTTTCGGGATCAAAAATTATCTCTAACTTAAAATTACGTTTAAGTTACGGGCAGGTGGGTAATGCCAATGTATCGCCTTATAGCACACAGGCGCAAATCTTGAATACAATTTATAGTTATGACCAGTCAGTGGGTAATGGATTTGCTCCGGGTAATTTAGGTAATTCAGATTTGAAGTGGGAAAGAAGTGAAGAATTTAACCTTGGATTAGACTTCGGTGTTTTAAATAACAGGATCACTGGAACTATTGAACTTTATAAAAAGAATACAAAGGATTTGATCTTGCAGGAGAATTTGCCTACATCAACAGGGTTTAATATTGTAACTGCAAATGTTGGGAAAATTTCAAACAAAGGCATTGAGTTACTTTTAAACTCTCAGAATATCGTTACCAAGAACTTTACCTGGACCACAAGTTATAATTTTTCCAAAAATATCAACAGAATTGAGGCTTTAGCCAATGGAGTAGATGCTATTATTGGTAATAACCTTTTTGTTGGAAAGCCTGTAAAATCCTACTATGATTATAAAGCTGATGGAATATGGCAAATAGCTGATAGCGTTCAGGCGGCTGTTTATCATCAACTTCCAGGGCAAGTAAGAGTGGTAGATACCAATGGGGATAAGGCTATTTCAACTTCTACAGGTAAAGATGACAGGCAGGTACTTGGTACCCAATTACCTAATTACATCATGGGCATGACTAATTATTTTACTTATAAAGATTTTGACCTTTCCTTCTTATTATATTACCGTAATGGATCATTATTCCAGAATGGTTTATTTGGGGGTGGTACAATGGCAGATTATACCAATACACGTTACGAACACATAGTATTGGACTACTGGACCAGGAATAATCCATCAAACACCATGTATGGCGTTGGAATTTCACAGCCATATAGAAATGCATTAGCATACCAAGATGCCAGTTTTTTAAGAGTGTCAGATATAACAGCAGGATATACCTTGCCGAAACCTAAGTTAGATCAATGGGGTATTGACAGACTAAGGGTTTACCTACAGGTAACCAACCCATTTGTCTTTACGAAATATAAAAGCTTGGATCCTGAATATAATTCCAATACTTATCGTGATGATGTACCATTCACCATTTACACATTTGGTTTAAATCTTGGATTCTAAACAAATAAAATATCACTTTTAAAATAAATTTTATGAATAATTTTAAAAATATAAAACTCATTTCGATATACATCTTATTGATTTGTGTTTTGGGAATGAGTTGTAAAAAAAGTTTCCTCAAGGAATATAATCCTTCCAACCAAACTACTGATAATTACTATGTGGATGCTGCAGGTTTTGAAAGCCTGGTTACGTCATGTTATCCTTTGCTAAGAGATATTACCCAACAAAGAGTGTTAGAATTTGTGGGTACTGACGTATTTGCAGCAGGTGGCTGGGGAGGTATTTATTATAATCAACCTAATCCACAGGGCAGCCCATATGACCAATATGATATCAGGTTAAATGCTTCTGCAGGAGAACTTCAAACACTTTGGGATATGTTATACAATGAAATCAACAGGTGTAATACCGTAGTAAGCAGGGCGCCTGCAATTACCGATGAACCTGATGCCGTGAAAAATGTCAGGGTATGTGAAGCCAAGTTTTTGCGTTCTCTCTGTTATTTCTGGGCTGTTCAACAATGGGGCGATATTCCTATGCCTTTAACGGAAACCACTAAAGCCAGCTTGGTAGTAACCAAAACGCCATCAAAAGATATTTATACTCAAATCATAAAAGACCTTAATGAATGTGTGACGACTTTGCCGGTTGACGCAACTGATGTTGGAAGGGCAACACAGGGCGCCGCCAAATTTTTATTGGCACGTGTTTATTTAACCCGTGGATGGAACTTCAATAATTCCTTAGGAGGTTCAGCTGCTGATTTTACCAGTGCCCTTCAACTTTGTGACCAGATCATTGCTTCGGGTAAATATCCCTTAGAATCTAACTGGAATAATTTATGGCCTATACACAATACCAATCCAAATCTTGAAACAGCAACTGCAACTTCTTCAGTTGCTATTGCTAATCATAGCAAGGAAGTAATTTTTGCAGTTCAATATGCAAATCCATCTGCTTACTATGGAGATCCAAGTGTAGGTAACAAAACAATTGGTAATAATATGCATGAAATGTTTGGAAACGGACCGAGTAATACTGCTCAGCAGCCCAGAACAGGTACTTATAATAGGTTCCTGCCTACTCAAATTTGTACCTGGGCAGCCTATCGACTGTTTGATCCCAATATGGATGTTCGATATAAAGGGACTTTTAATAGTGTAAGTTACGCTACTACTACAGGTAGCATTTCACTAGCCAATAATTTTCCGAATCCGCAAAACATTACGCTTAATTATAATGTAAATGATACTACTGCTGTTGCAAGAGCGTGGAATAATCCTGCAACTACAGTGGCTGAAAGAGGGGTGGATATACCCGGAGGTACTAAAAATTATTCAGTAATAAATGCCGATGAGTATATTGGATTAGGATATGTAGGTTCAAAACCAGTTGTTGATGTATTAGCCTGGGGCGCTCCAATGTTCTGGAAATTTTGGCAGCCAAAATTAGACTACGGTGACGGTTATTCTACATTTAACGATCCATTATTTCGTTCCGCAGAAGTCTACCTGATGGCCGCTGAAGCCATTGTAAAAGGCGCTACCGGGGCTCAATTGGGTGGAGCGGACGTTTATTACAATATTGTTTTGGATAGAGCATTAGGATCTAATGCAGGTATGGATCCTCAATGTGCTGCTAATCCCGGAGATGTTGCTGATCTTTCTACTGCCGGTTATAGGGCTACTCCCGGTAATATTTCTATTGATATGATCCTTGATGAAAGAGCAAGAGAGTTGTTGGGTGAAGGAAATGAAAGATGGTATGATTTAAAACGTACAGGTACTTTAATTTCACGTGGTGAAAAGTATAATCCATGGATTGCCTATGGACAAAATGGAACTCCTTTAATAGACGCTCATGATTATTTAAGACCAATACCACAGGGAATGTTGGATAATTCTAATCCTCGGATAGAGCAAAATCCCGGGTATTAATTTTTAGTTCTTTAAAAAAAGGGTTTATATGATAATGTGGTTGGCTATTATTATATAAACCCTTTTTCATAAAGAGAATATAGACTTTTAAAAAATAACGAATACTTCAAATCCATCTGATGAATTTTAGAAAGATTTTTATTTTAACAGGAATAGTCTTGCTTAAAGTTTCTTTTTTGTATTCACAAGACCATCATATTTCCAAAATGGAAAAAGTTGATCTCGTGGAGCCAATGGTGGATGCGGCTAATTCCCGGTTTTTCTTCTTTAGTTCAGCATGTAGGCCTTTTGGAATGGTTAATTTAAGCCCCGATATGGTGTTGAACGGAACCTGGGGTAGTGGTTATCGTTATAATGAAGACACCATAAAGTGTTTTAGTCATATCCATGGCTGGGAACTTTCAGGTATACCGGTATTACCTACAACAGGTAACTTTAAAGGGCAATTAGGACCAGACAAATACGGTTCTTCTTATTCTCATAAAGATGAAATTGCCCAACCCGGATATCATAAAATAGTTTTGAAAGATTACCATATTACGGCGGAATTAACTTCCACTGATCGTGTAGGGTTTCATCGCTACACTTTTCCCAAATCCAATGAAAGCCATATTCTTTTTGATTTTACGACCGATCTGGGGTCCTCCAAAACAGATAGTGCGGTTACGCGGAAAATTAGTAACACTCAATTGGAAGGCCAGGTGGTAATGTCGGCTACACCGCGGCGGCCAAAACCGTTAACTGTTTATTTTGTTGTAGAATTTGATAAGCCATTTCAAACTTTTGGAGGTTGGAAAGACGGTAAAATTATTCCTGTAAAAAATGTTATTCGAGGAGAACATACAGGCGCTTTTGTAAATTTTACTACTACTAAAAATGATGTAAGATTAATGAAGGTAGCTATTTCTTATGTTAGCATTGCGCAGGCAAGAAATAACCTTAATAGAGAATTGCCTCACTGGAATTTTGATCGTGTAGTGAAAGAATCCCGTTCTGTATGGAATCAATATTTAAGCAGGATAGATGTGGAAGGAGGGACATTAGTTGAGAGAAGAAGATTTTATACAGATCTATGGCATGCACTGCAAGGAAGAAGAATAGTAAGTGATTATAGCGGAACTTATATTGATAACACAGGTCCCAATCCTGTTGTAAGGCAAATTCCATTGGATAAAAATGGAAAGCCAAAATTCAATGAATATAATTCGGATTCTTTTTGGGGGGCTCAATGGTCATTGAATACGCTTTGGGATTTAGTATATCCGGAGGTAACAGAATCGTTTATCAATTCCCTGTTGTCAATGTACGATGATGGAGGATTGATTCCCCGGGGGCCATCAGGAGGTAACTATACTTATGTGATGACAGGAGCTACTACCACCCCTTTTATTGTAAGTGCCTATATGAAAGGCATTCGCGGATTTGATATAACAAAGGCATACGCAGGAATGAGGAAAGATCATTTTCCTGGAGGAATGATGAGCAAAACCGGCTATGAATTTAATACAAGCATCGGTGGCGGCATTGAATATTATATTAAGGATGGTTATGTTCCTTTTCCTCTTTCAGAAAAAAGATATGGTTATCACCAGGATGGCGGGGCGCAAACTTTAGAGTATGCTTACCAGGACTATGCAATGTCTCAAATGGCAAAAGCCTTAGGAAAGAAAGATGATTATAATCTTTTTAGTAGAAGGGCACAGAATTATAAAAACCTTTTTGATAAGGAAATAGGTTGGATGTGGTTGAAAAACAGGGAAGGTAATTGGGAGCAGCCCGTTGATATTCTCCGTTATGAAAATGGATGGGAGGAAGGGAATGCCGCTCAATATACATGGTTTGTTCCGCATGATGTAAAAGGGTTAATTGGCTTGATGGGCGGCGCTGACAATTTTACAAATAAACTGAATGAATCTTTTGAAAAAGCACGATCTCATGGCTTTGTTTCAGGAAGTGCAAAAAATAAAGAGGAGCAAAAACGTGAAAGGCGGGTTTATATTAATTATGGTAACCAGCCTTGTATGGAAACGCCATTCCTGTTCAATTTCTCAGGTGCTCCATGGCTTACTCAATATTGGACAAGACAACTTATTGATTCTGTTTATAGTGGCATTTCACCTCAGAAGGGATATGGAGGTGATGAAGACCAGGGGTTAATGGGGACTTTGTCTGTCTTATTAAGAATGGGTATTTTTTCAACAAACGGAGGTACTTCTGAAAAACCTTATTATGAAATATGCAGCCCTGTTTTTAGTAGAATAATTATCCATCTAAATCCAAAATACTATCCGGGCAAACAATTCATAATTGAAACAAAAAATAATGGGTTGAATGATTTCTATATTCAATCAGCTCAATTAAATGGTCATCCTTTTAATAAACCCTGGATTTATCATGAAGAACTGGTAAAAGGTGGAAAATTAGTTTTACAAATGGGAAAAACGCCCAATAAATCATGGGGAAGTAATCCGAAAATGGCCCCTCCATCTATGTCGTCAGAGTAATCTTCGAAAGTTATTAAGTTCTATTATTCTTATTAAAAAAAATTCGTTCATGAAAAGAATTGCAATCTCATTTTTATTACTGGTTTTAAATTTTTATTTTTCAGTGTCACAGTCAATAAAACATGTGACAAAATTTGCTGATGAAAATCATCCTGAAATAGGTTATTGGTTTATATCGCCAGACCTTTTAAACAATGGACAATATGTTGAGGAATTGGATTCGATAATCCATCAATGTCCTTATACTTTGGTATTCTTAACGGCACGTGCAGGCGCCAACTTTTACGATTACAAAACCATGCACCCTGCTTTTCAAAAAATAGTAGCAATGGCTCACCAGCATGGATTGAAAATAGGTTTACAGCTTTGGGGAAATTATAATGATAAATCTATTGCCGGAGTACAAAGAATGATTGTTGAGAATGAAGTTCAATTAGATCAATCCGGAAATGCTTTTTATACCGCTAAAGCAAAATTTATCCGGTTCCCCGATCGTTTGCTGAAAACAGATTTATTCAAAGTGTATGCTTTTAAGAAAACTTCCGATGGCTTTTATGATCCCGCTACTTTAAAAGATATAACCGCGAAATGTGAAACATCTTTACCTGATAAGACTACAGTCGAAATAAAAATCAATGGAGGAGCATTGGAGAGAGGATTAACAGCGTGTGTGATGACCCAGGAATATTGCAGCCAGAGCAGTATGTGGGGCGATGTTGAAATTAACGGGTTTAAAGAAGCCATGAATAAATATTCCGATATTCCTTTTGATGGAGTTGCGTTAGATGAATACGGAAATAAATTTGTTGAAAGAATATTTGATTTAACTTCTGCTAATCCTTTCAGGGGCAGATGGTATTCAAATGCAATGGCAGAAGCATATAAAAAAGCAACCGGAAACTCTTTGGTGAAAACTTTGTTTGATGGCCGTTATGCGCCTGAAGGAAAACCGGAAGTAAGAATGAAGGCCATTAATCAATATATGGATTTTATGCGTGGCGGAGCTTTGAGAGTAGAAAAAGCAGTGTATGATTATTCACGCAAAGTTTATGGGGAAGCAATTTTTAATGGGATACATGATACTTATCACAATAGTTTAATCAATGATGAAATATGGGCCAATGGCATTTCGTGGTGGCTTTTGCCACGTGCTTACGGACAGACAGATGAAAAGACTTTTCTGCCTACTCAGATGGGCGTTGCCATGGCACACACAGAGAATGCGATGTATAATCAATTTTATAATATCGTGTTTTCTGTAGTCCAGGAAAAGGCCTTATCAGATTTGAGATATGGCGTGCGTACACATTATCATGCCATGAACGATAAGCGTGTGAATCGTTCTGATCTCCTCGATCCTGTGGCCATCGCAGAAATCAATAAAGTGGAAAATTGTTCCCGGCTTTTAAATAAGTTCAATCCATTACTGCCTAAAATAAATTTATTAGTGATTTTTGGAATGGAAGCTCTTGAAAACTGGTATCCAAATGAAGCAGACAGAGGTGTTTATGATATTAATGATAAGCAAGGTATTGAAGCTAAAGCTGTGGATATATGGAATGCGGGCTATCTCAATGCATTGGTTCCTTCTGATCTCATTGAGCATAATATTTTAAAGATTGGAAAGGATGGTAAACCTGTAATGAATGGGCATACGTTTGATGCGGTATTGTATCTCAATCCTCAATATGCCAAAGAATCAGAACTTAAATTCATGGAAGAATATGAAAGCAAAGGCGGCAAGTTAATGATAGAAGGAAATGCTGATCATGATTTCAATGCTAATGAAATTTCAAAAAGATTTAAGGCGATTTATAATAAAGCAACTGTTAGAGGTTATTCAATAGGAAATCTTTCTGAGCTTGGCCTTCAAAAAAACAAGTTGCCTGATGGCTGTAAAAATGAAGATGGTTCCTATGTTTTTACGAATTTCAATTCTCTCATAGCTGGTAGCGATACTACATTTTCGGTAGATATAGATGGTGATACTTATTCAGGCAGTTATAAAGGATTAGCGATTATAAGTGCGGATAAAAAAAGTGGCCTGAAAAAATTTGCTGCCAACGGATTTAAAGAATTAAGTAAAAACGGGAAAGTAATTCTTGGTTTTAAAGATCCGGTTAATGTGTTTATTACCCGGCAAAATGGTAAAGTAAATGTGATTGTAAAAGATAGTACACATAGCATACAACCATTAATAGATAAATTAGCCGATTAACTTTTAAAAAGAAATAATAATGAAAACCACCTGGTTGAGCGCAATCCTGTCACTTTATTTATTGACAGGATTTACTAATAATAATGATACGAGAATCACATCATATGGAGCTCTTGCAGATGGGATAACAAATAATGCCAGGTACATTCAAAAGGCCATAGACGTGGTTGCTGCCAAAGGAGGGGGGAGGGTAATTGTTCCGCTGGGCAATTTTATGACCGGTACTATTTTTTTGAAGTCAGGAGTAGATTTGCATTTAGAACAGGGAGCTTGTTTACTTGGTCCCACGGATAGAAACGAGTACACAGGTGAACGGGGCGGACTGATTGAGGCAAAGAGCCAAAAAAATATTTCTATTACGGGGCCGGGAATTATTGATGGCCAGGCACATGAACTGTTGTTGGATATTTTTAAAAAATTGAGAAGTGGCGAAATAAATCATAAAGACTCCACCTGGTTAGTAAAGAGACCTGGCGAAGGTGAAAGGACATTTATCCTTTCAATTGATAATTGCACGGATGTGCACATTTCTGGTATTACACTTAAAAATTCATCAGCCTGGGTTCAAAATTATACAGAGTGTAACAACCTTACCATTGAAGGCATTAAAGTGCAAAGTACCGCTTACTGGAATAACGATGGGTTAGATGTAACGGATTCTAAAAACGTAATAATTAAAAACTGTTTTATTAATTCTGCTGATGATGGCATTTGCCTTAAATCCGGGAATCCAAACTTTTATTGCGAAAATATATTTGTGGATAGCTGTACCATACGGTCAAGTGCAAGCGCTTTTAAGCTGGGCACTGCGTCAGGGGGCGGCTTTAAAAATATCAAGGTTCGCAACCTGAATATTTTTGATACCTACCGTTCTGCAATTGCTATCGAATGTGTGGATGGGGGTGACCTGGAAAATATTGATATTCAAAATATTCTTGCCAGGAATACCGGCAATGCTATTTTTATTCGCCGGGGCCAAAGGAATAAAAATGGTAAGGTGGGTACACTCAAAGGTGTTTATATAGCCAACGTAAAAGTGGATGTTCCGCTTTATAAACCAGACCAGGGATATCCAACTGAAGGCCCACCTGACCATATTCGTCCAGGTATAGATAAGATGCCCAAACGCCCCGGGAGTTATCACATTTTTGGTCATCCCTGGTTGCCGTATAATCTCGTTCCTTCTTCTATTGTTGGCATCCCCGGATACCCTGTTGAGGATGTTACCCTCGAAAATATTGAAATTACTTATGGCGGAAGAGCCAGTAAAGATATTGCTTACATTCCGTTGGATTCTATTACGTCAATTCCTGAAAATGCGTCACAGTACCCTGAGTTTTCCATGTTTGGAGAGTTGCCTGCGTGGGGATTTTATGTGCGCCATGCAAAAGGTATAAAGTTCAAAAATATTACCGTAAAATATCTTGAGAGTGATTTTAGGCCTGCTTTTGTTTTTGATGATGTAAAAGGAGTTGAAATGAATGGAGTGGATATCCCTACGGCTAAAGATATGCCTGTTGTACTTTTTAATAACACCTCTGATATAGTAATTAAAAATATCGATATGCCTGTAAGTGAGACCCAGGGTATTATGAAAACGAATTATAAATAAAATCTAAATTATAAATTTTGGAGATTAGAAACTATACTTGTTTCTTTAGGAAAGTTCTTTTAGTTTTCCTGTCGACTTTATTTTTAAATCAGGTTTTCGGTCAGTCTTCACCTTTATATCTTGATGAAAATGCATCACAAAATGAACGCATCAATGATCTCCTTAACAGGCTTACAGTTGAAGAAAAGGTTAGCCTCCTTATCGCCAGTTCACCCGGTATACCCCGCCTGAACATTGATAAATATTATCATGGAAATGAAGCATTACATGGCGTAGTGCGTCCGGGAAAGTTTACTGTATTTCCACAAGCTATCGGTTTGGCAAGCATGTGGAATCCGGGACTTCAATTTAAAATAGCTACCGCTATATCAGATGAGGCAAGAGGCCGATGGAATGAATTGGAGCAGGGGAAAAAACAAAAGGAGCCATTTAACGATCTGCTTACTTTTTGGTCGCCTGTCGTCAACATGGCACGTGATCAGCGCTGGGGTCGCACAGGGGAGACATATGGAGAAGATCCCTACTTGTCTTCGGTGCTGGGTGTTCAATTTGTGAAAGGATTACAGGGAGATGATCCTAAGTACCTTAAAGTGGTAGCCACGCCAAAGCATTTTGTTGCTTATAATAAAGAACGTGATCGCTATTCAAATAATGCTTTAGTTCCAATGAGGTCACTACGGGAATATTATTTCCCCGCATTTAAGGCCTGTATACAGGAAGGGAAAGCTGCCGCTATTATGTCATCATACAATGCAGTTAATGGAGTTCCCTGTACTGCGAATACCTGGCTGTTAACAAAAGTGCTTCGCGATGAATGGGGATTCAAAGGATATGTGGTTTCTGATTGTGGCGCCCCTGATCATCTTATCGATGGCCATCATTATGTAAAGACAAAGGAACTGGCTGCAATGGTTTCGATTAAGGCTGGCCTGGATTTAGAGTGTGGTGACGATATCTATACTCAACCACTGATGAATGCATACAAATCAGGAATGGTTTCCGAGACTGATATTGATACAGCGGCTTACAGGATATTACGGGCTAGAATGGAACTTGGCTTATTTGACAATTCTAAAGAAAATCCATACAATAAAATTTTACCTTCTGTTATTGGTGATGCAGAACATAAAGCATTGGCTTTGGAAGCAGCAAAGGAAAGTATCGTATTGCTAAAAAATAAAAACCATACGCTGCCGGTCAATTTAAAGAGAATCAAATCAATTGCGGTGGTTGGCATTAATGCAGCCAATACAGAATTTGGCGCCTACAGTGGTATGCCTGCAGGTAAACCGGTTTCTCTTCTGGAAGGAATTCAAAACAGGGTAGGTAAGAAAGTGAAAATTGTATATGCTCCATGGAAGCCTGTAAATGGATTGGAAGGATTTCAACTTATTTCGAAAGATTTCTTTCCTGACGGGTTGCGGGCTGAATATTATACTAATATGGATTTAGATGGTAAACCCAAAATAAGGAGGGAAAGCAATATCAATTTTGATCCTTCCAACCAGGCTCCCGATCCATTTATTCCGAATAGTCCTTTTTCTGTTCGGTGGGTGGGCAAGATCAAACCCTCTATTTCCGGAAAATATAGTTTTGGTTTATTAGCCCATGATGGCTCCCGGTTAATTATTAACGGAAAGACACTTATTGATTCCTGGAGAAACAAATCACTTATAACAGACGTCGCTGAAACAACTTTGGAAGCTGGCAATGAATACAACATAGAGGTAGATAATTTTAATCATGCCCGGAAAGCAACAGCAAAGCTTTTTTGGAAAGGCCCTGATGAACAAAAAAACTTTACAGACTTATTTAAGGGAGCTGTTCAAAGTGCAAAAAATTGCGATATGACCGTAGCTGTTTTGGCGGTCAATTATGACTTTCAGCGGGAAGGCCAGGATGGTGAAAGTATACGTTTATCAAAAGATCAGGAAGAATTTATAAAAGAAATATACCGGGCTAATCCAAATACGATAGTTGTTCTTGAATCCGGTAATTCCATCGCAATAAATTGGATCAATGATAGTATTCCCGCAATACTGGATGCCTGGTATCCCGGGCAGGAAGGTGGCACTGCAGTAGCTGAAGTGCTTTTCGGGGACTATAATCCGGCAGGAAGATTACCACTCACCTTCTACCGTAGCCTGGATGATTTGCCATCTATGGATGATTATGACATTACAAAAGGAAGAACCTATCAATATTATAAGGGGAAACCACTGTATCCATTCGGGTATGGGCTAAGCTACACAACTTTCACCTACAGTAATCTGCAGGTGAAAGATATTGGCTCAAAACTCCAGGTGAGCTATACAGTTAAAAATGTGGGCAAGACAGATGGTGATGAAGTAACGCAAGTCTATGTGAAGCTTCCTGATCTTGATATTCCTACTCCGATAAAACAACTAAAAGGATTTGACCGTGTCTACGTCCTGCATGGTAAAACAGTTTCCGTGCAAGTAGAGATTGAAAAATCACAACTCAATTATTGGGATGAAAAGCAGGATAAGTTTATTACTCCAAAAGGTACTTATGATATTATGGTTGGGGCATCATCAGAGGATATACGATTAAAGCAAAAGCTTGAATTATGATAATAAAACAAATACTATTTCAAACACTTCAATCAATAAATTTTGCTGGATACAAAGTTTAGGATACTTTAAGGTAATTCAGAATCAGTAATGATCAGAATAGCTATGAGGAGAATTCGAAAGAAATGTTGAGTGAACAGCTTCTGTAATTTTTAAAATAGATCAAAATGTTATTAAAAAAAATTTAATGAAAGGAAAATTATCGGCTTGCAATATTTCCATTTTTCTGTTCCTTACCTTATGTCTCATAGGCATACATACCAGCGCACAGAAGATTCCTCCTTTGAAAGTAAAAATTTCAGTTTCACCCATGGTGAAAGATTCTTTTCTTAAAGGAGGAAGATTGATACTTCATTTGAAAAGTGAAATTCAGGATCGCCCAGGAATTTCAATTGGAGTCACCCCTGCAAATTGGGATCCATCCTCCGCTTTTACCATTGATACAAAAAATAGAAATGTTATGAGTCGTGGGTTGGAAGAGCTAAAAGGGTATACAGCAGAAAAATATTATTGCCAGGTAATTTATAAACAGAACCCGGATGATGCGGGAGAAAATGTGCCCGGAAACCTGAATAGTGATGTAGATTCCTTCGAATTTCCCACTAATACCGAAGTTGCACTTACACTAAAAAATGTCATTCAGCCTTACAAAATTGTAAATAATAAATTTGTAAAAACGGTTGTTATCCGGAGCAAATATCTCTCTGAGTTCTTTGGCAGAGCCCGTTACCTGAGGGCTTCCATCCTGCTTCCATCCGGATATTTTGATCATCCTGGCAAATCCTATCCTATTTGTTACAGGGCTGCCGGGTTGAATGGACGATATAACCAAGTGAACGAGGTTTTGAATAACAAGCCATTCTCTGATTGGTGGTTTTCAAAAGCCGGCCCACAGATTATCTATGTATTCCTAGATTCTCGAGGACCCTATGGGGACACGTACCAGGTAGATTCGGATAACAATGGTCCTTGTGGAAAAGCCCTGACAGAGGAACTGATACCTGAAGTTGAAAAACTGGTTCACTACAATTCGAAAACCAACATGCGCTTCCTTACAGGGTATTCAACAGGTGGCTGGGTGGCCTTAGGATTACAGATTTTCTATCCTGATTTTTTTGATGGGTGTTGGTCTTATAGTCCGGACCCTGTTGATTTTGAACATTTTGGCCTCACTAACATATATAAAGACGAATCCATTTTTTATAACAGGTTTGGATATTTAACTCCTTCTGACCGTACCATATATGGAGATATTAAAAGAACAATAAAAGACAGGATTGAGGCCGAAAACCTTGGAAGTAAAACGGGTAATTACATGCTTTCCGGCGGGCAATTTGGTGCTTATAATGCTGCCTGGAGCCCCCGGGGGCAAGACGGTCTTCCTTCATTACTCTTTGATCCTTTTACGGGTAAAATAGATCATTTAATTGCCAAACAATGGGAGAAGTATGATCTAAAAAAAGTATTGGAAAAAAATTGGGCAATATTGGGGCCCAGGCTTCAGGGAAAGATTTGGGTATGGACGGGTGATATGGACCGAATTTATTCTAATGTGGCCACAAGGTTTCTGAAAGCATTTTTAGATACCACCACCAATCCAAAGTCTGACGCAAAAATAATATTTACCGCAATGGCCGGTCATATGCAGGAATGGAGTGATAAAGGTGTACTTACTTTGATAAGAGAAAGAGTAGATGAAAAGAGTAAATAGAAAATAGTTAAATTTCTTTATAGGGTAAATCAGCAATAAAAAATTGATTTAGCTTTTAAAAGAAATAAAAGACAGGGGACAGTCTTTTTCCTGAAGCTATCTCCCAAAGCGATGTTCTTGGAAGCAGGAGATAGGTGACAAAAATATTGGTAAGGTTCGATCCTTTTCGATTAATAATCTATAAAAATTAAATATTCAGAATAAAAAATCAAAATGAAAAAGAAGCTGATCTTGATGATTTCATTTTTAATAATTTTCCACTCGGGAAATTATGCGCAGGAGATGAAAGTTAACTATGTAAATTCTTTCCAAAACATTAATCATCCTGAAGTTGCCTATTGGTTCTTTGCCAGCAATATGATGTCTAAATCGGCTTATAAAGGAAAGATTGACAGCTTTGCCAGGTATAGCAAGTACACATTGATCTTTCTTACAGAACGGAATGGTTGTAACTTTTACGACTCTAAAACAATGCACCCGATTTTCAAAGATCTCGTTGCTTATGCGCATCAAAAAGGTTTAAAAATAGGATTGCAAATATGGAAAAGAGACTTTGGTACCCGTGTTGAGAATACGGATCGCCTGATGCAGGAAGAAGAGGTAGTATTGAATGAAAATGGCCACGCAAATTATAGGGTCACAGCAAAGGGTGCACGAAATATGAGTGGGCTTATTAAAAGTGAATTGTTTAAAGTATATGCTTTTAAAAAAACTTCAGAAGGATTCTACGATCCTTCAACATTAAAGGATATAACGAATCTTGCAAAAGCTGATACAAGCAAAACAGAAGTAAAAGTAACTATAAATGCAGGTAATAAACTGAAAGGCTATACAGCCTATATTCTTACCCAGCATTATTATAATTATTGCAGCAATTTTTCTGGACAGGCCAAATCAATGATATTGAATGCTTTCAAGGCTTATGCTGATATTCCATTCGATGGGATAGGTTTGGATGAATACAAAAATCTATTGATTGCAAGAGAACCAGTACTTAAAAAAAACCATGATACATTTAGAGAACGGTTATATTCAATTGCGATGGCTAAAAGAATGAAAGCTACAACGGGTATGGATATGAGCCGCGTGCTTTTTGACATGCGCTATGCTCCTGAAGGAAAACCTTCTGTTCGTATTAAAGCCATCAATGAATATATGAGTCTTTTAAGAACTGCTACATTAAAAATAGAAGCTGCAATGTATGATCTTGGTAAGAAGATGTATGGCAAAAATACTTTTATTGGTTTACACGATACCTTTCACAACAATCTTGATGGAGATGAGGTATGGCAAACCGGTGTGAGTTGGTGGAATATAAAAAGAGATTATGGCCATACGGATGAAGAAACTTCGACACCTATTCAGATAGGGATAGGAATGTCCAATAGAGAGAATGCGATGTATAATATGTATTATAATAAAAGCCTTGAAAGAATATGGACAAAAGCGTTGTATGACCTGCGTTATGGAGTTCGTACGCATTATCATGCTGCCAATGATGTACAAGGGTGGGGTGTTTCTATTGATAAACCTGCGGCGCTGGAAAAAATTAATAAAGTGGAGAACTGTGCCAGGTTGCTAAATCGTTTTAATCCACCTTTTCCTGCCATTAAATTACTTGTGGTGTATGGCATGGAGGCTATGTATAATTGGTATCCCAATAAAGCTGATAGAGGACTGTATGATATTAATGACAAACTTGGAATGGAACAAAAATCAATTCAATTATGGAAAAATGGCTATTTGAATGCAGCAATTCCAACGGATGAAATAGAAGATGGGCGTTTAAAATTAAATACTGATGGCAAGCCCGTTCTCCATGGATATACATTTGATGCTGTTATTTTTCTTGATCCTCAGTATTCAAAAAAAAGCACTACAAAATTTTTTCAACAATATGTAAATAAAGGAGGAAAGTTATTGGTGGAAGGAAATTTTACCAATGACTATTATGGTAATGATATTACCAATACATGGAAAAATATTGAAAGCAAAGCTGTGGCTACCTCTTTCTCTTTGGATAATGTAAAGAAACTGGGTGTGCCGAAAAATAATCTTATTGATGGTGTTCCTAATGGAGAAGGAGTATACACTTTCACCAGTATTGAATCATTACAAAAAGACACCCCGGTGACTTTCTCTTTCACTGATCATGGCAATACCTTTAATGGTATTTACAAAGGATTAGCCGCCATTAAAGTAAACGCTGGAGGAAACCTGCAAAAACTTGCTGCAACAGGCTTTTTATCACTTTCAAGGAATGGTAAAGAAATACTGCATTTGAGTAAGTTTGCTGATATTTTTATTTCTGTCCAAAATGAGAAGATGAATGTAACTATTGCCGATCCAACAAAATCAATAAAAATATTCCAGGGTAAATAGAATCCACGATCCGGTTCAGAATATTTTGTAACTTTTAAAAAATAAGCAAATGAAATTATTAAAAAAATG
This sequence comes from Bacteroidota bacterium, assembly GCA_030706605.1. Lineage (GTDB taxonomy): Bacteria > Bacteroidota > Bacteroidia > Chitinophagales > Chitinophagaceae > Ginsengibacter. The sequence continues at coordinate 10,318 of JAUZOE010000017.1, read as the reverse complement.
GAAAGTAGTAAATCTTCTTTTACTGATAGCTATTTCATTAACTGTAAATGCAGCGCAGCTTAGTAAAATTACATTTTACAATGTAAAAGATTATGGAGCAAAAGGAGACGGAACTACTTTAGATACAAAAGCAATTAATTCCACTATTGAAGCGGTTTCGGCTCTAGGCGGAGGTACTGTTTATTTCTCTGCAGGGAATTACCTGACTGGCTCTATTCATCTGGAAAATAATATCACTTTATATATTGACCGGGGGGCAACTATTATTGCAGCTCCTGCAGAAGACTCATCAGAGTATGATAAACTTGAACCAGCTATTAATGATAAGTACCAGGATTTGGGTCATAGCCATTTTCATAACAGCCTTATCTGGGGAGAAAATTTGCATGATATATCCATTTTGGGCAGTGGTATGATTTGGGGAAAGGGTTTACTGGGGGGCGAAAAGAAGGGAGGAAGTAATTATGCCAATAAATCGATTGCTTTGTTATTATGCCGTAATGTAATTATACGTGATGTTACTATAAAACATGGCGGATGGTTTGGTATATTGGCAACCGGTGTTGATCATTTGAACATTGATAATGTAATGATGGATACTAACCGCGATGGAATGGATATCGACTGTTGCCAGTGGGTTCACATTTCAAATTGCACTGTCAATTCACCTTCAGATGACGGCATTTGCCTGAAGAGTTCTTTTGCGCTTGGCTATGCAAGGCCCACCAAAAATGTGACAATTACTAATTGTATCGTAAGTGGCTACTTTGAGGGAAGTGTATTGGATGGGACTTACAAAAAAGACTATAGAAAAGCGCCTACCGGCAGAATAAAAATGGGCACAGAGTCAAATGGCGGTTTCCAGAATATTGCGATTTCTAATTGCGTATTTGATCATTGTCGTGGACTGGCATTAGAATCTGTAGATGGAGCTTTACTTGAAGATATAACTGTGAGCAATATCACCATGCGGGATATTACCAATTCTCCGTTTTTTATCCGCCTGGGTGCCAGGATGCGGGCACCCGATAGCCTGGCAATAGGAAAATGCAGGAGGATTTTTATTAGTAATGTAAATGTGTATAATGCAAATGCTATGGATGACAGTTCGGCTTCCATCATCAGCGGGATTCCCGGGCATGAAATTGAAAACCTGGAAATGAGCGATATCCATATTTATTATAAAGGAGGCGGTACTAAGGAACTGGCTGAAGTGAATGTGCCGGAGTTTGAAAAAAGGTATCCTGATCCCAATAAATTTGGAATCATTCCCGCTTATGGCTTTTTTATCAGGCATGTAAAAAATGTCGTTATGCATGATGTTAGTGTCAGCTTTTTAAATGATGATTTTCGTCCCCCATTTATTTTGAATGATGTAAAAGATGCAAATTTCCGGTATATTAAAGTTCAGAAAATGCAGGGAGTGCCTGCTTTTGTTTTGCATAAAGTAGATGATTTTACCATTCAGAATAGCAGCGGATTAAAAGATAGGCATATAAAACTGGCAGTTCATCAGTCGTTATAATTTATGAAATAGTGTATTCTTAATAGTTATATAAAATTTAAAACCAATGATAAAGAAGTCTATTAATCTTTTTTTTGTGTTATGTATTTCCGCAGTTGGATTTAGCCAATCTTATCCTCAAAGTTCAGCTGACACTACTATTGTTCCTTATGGGGACAATCCCGCAGCAGGAAAATATTATAAAGTAAGAGGCATTAAAATATATGCAGAAGAATATGGAAATGGGGCACCGCTTCTTATGATTCATGGTAATGGCGGGTCTGGCAAAGCTTTTAAAAAGAATATACCTTATTTTGAAAAACATTACAGGGTAATCATAGCCGATAGCCGTGCACAGGGAAAGTCTGTTGACTCAGGAGATTCACTTAGTTTTGAAATGATTGCTGATGATGAGGCCGCTTTGTTCGATGCAATGCATATTGATTCGGCTTATGTGATCGGGTGGAGCGATGGAGGAATTGTTGCCTTGGCATTAGCCATGCGTCATCCCGATAAAGTGATTAAACTGGCAGAGAGCGGGGCAGACCTCGTTCCTGATTCTACCGGGATAGCAATTGTTCCCCGATCATGGGCAAGAGAAAAAAAATATTATGAAGAAAATAAAGATAAAACCTTCACTACGCCGGAAGAAAAAAATCATTGGAAGGTGAGGATGCTGGATTGGATGCAGCCCAATATCCCATTGTCGGCTTTACACTCCATTAAATGTCCGGCGTTGATTATTGGAGGCGATCATGATATGTTCAAGATAGAACACCCTATGCAGATCTATCAACATATTCCAAGAGCTTACCTGTGGATTGTTCCTGATTCTGGACATGGTACATTGCATGAACATTCAGACGATTTTAACAGGCTGGTAGATAATTTTTTCAGAACTCCTTTCAGGGAAAGATAAAATGATGTTTTAAAAGAACAATATTAAAAACAATAATACCAAAAATGATGACAAGCACGATTAATTTATTTTTTATATTGCTTATTTCAGCCGGTGTATTTGGCCAGGCTGCCAATTCAGGAATGGTTGATACTGTAACGATACCTTATGGCAATAATCCTGAGGTGGGGAGGTATTATAATATCAGGGGGATAAAAATTTATGCAGAAGAATATGGAAAAGGAATGCCTTTGCTCATGATTCATGGCAATGGCGGTTCCGGCCAATCTTTTAAACAAGTTATTCCTTATTTTTCTAAGAATTACCGGGTAATTATTGCTGATAGCAGGGCCCAGGGAAAGTCTGTTGATACCGGCGACTCTTTAAGTTTTGAAATGATAGCGGATGATGAGACGGCCTTATTGGATGCAATGCATATCGACTCAGCTTATGTGCTTGGTACCAGCGACGGGGGCATCGTTGCATTGGTGCTCGCTATGCGACACCCGGATAAAGTGATTAAGTTGGCAGAAACAGGTGCTGACCTTGTTCCGGATTCTACAGGCATAGCCGTCGTTCATTCATCATGGCTAAATGAAAAGAAATTTTATGATGAAAATATAAACAAAACATTCGCAACCGAAAACGAAAAAAATCATTGGAAAGTAAAAATGCTGGATTGGAGGCAGCCTGATATTCCATTCGAAGCATTGCAGGCTATCCGGTGCCCAGCTCTTGTTATTAGTGGCGATCATGACATGTTTAAGGTAGAACATGCCCTGCAGATTTATCATCACATTCCTAGGGCCTATTTGTGGGTGGTTCCTAATTCAGGCCATGGAACTATGAGAGAACATACAGATGAGTTTATTAAGAAGGTAGATGATTTTTTTAACGAACCATATAAAGAGCGGAAGAATTATATTTTATAAAATTTGAATGAAATTTTAAAACGACTAATGTGATAAAGCCACTTATTATCTCTTTCATTTTCCTTTCTGTAATTTCCGGGCTTCGTGCGCAGTCGGTTAATCATGTATGGTTAGATGATATGCATATATCTTCCTTTTCTGAAGGAATACCAGGGGTGTCCGTAAAAACCAATGCTGGTGGTGATTCTATCAAATTGCAGGGTATTTATTATAACCGGGGCATTGGCGTACAATCATTAAGTGTTCTTTCTTTTTTTCTTGATGGTAAGGCAAATAAATTTATAGCAGTAGTAGGCGCGGATGATAAAGGAAACAAGGTGACTTCATCTAAATTTTATGTGATTGGGGATAGAAAAATTCTATTTGAGAGCGGGAATATGAAACCGGGCGATGTGTCTGAAAACGTGAATATCGATCTTAGGGGGATTAAGCGATTAGGTTTACTGGTCACTATTTCTGACTCGGGTGCAAGAAGAGTATATTCTGACTGGGTGAATGCGCAATTTGAAATGCAGGATAACGCAATACCGAAACCAATGCCTAATGATGGCAAAAAGTATATTTTAACACCACAACCTGCTAAATTTCCCAGGATCAACTCTGCGTCTATATTTGGTGCTACCCCAGGAAATCCGTTTTTTTATACTATCGCTGCAACAGGTGAACGTCCTATGCAGTTCACTGTAAAAAAATTACCCAAAGGCCTTTCTCTTGATCCTGTCACGGGAATTATAACAGGAGTAGTTAATAAAAGAGGAACTTATGTGTTAACAATGGAAGCTTTTAACAAGATGGGTAGAACTGCAAAACAGCTAATTATAAAGATCGGTGATACCATTGCACTTACCCCACCTATAGGCTGGAATGGTTGGAACTCATGGGCAAAGAATATTGACAAAGATAAAGTAATCGCTTCGGCAAACGCTATGGTGTCTTCCGGCCTAAGTAATCATGGCTGGACTTACATCAATGTAGATGATGCCTGGCAGGGGCTAAGAGGCGGAAAGTACCACGCTATTCAGCCTAATGATAAATTTCCCCGCTTTAAAACGATGATTGATTATATACATTCCAAAGGTCTAAAATTTGGCGTGTACTCTACACCGTGGATTTCAAGTTATGCAGGTTATGTTGGCGGTTCTTCTAATTTTAAAGACGGCGCCTATCCTGATTCTATAAGAGAGAACAAACGTGCATACCGATACATCGGTAAATATCGTTTTGAAAAAAATGATGCACTGCAAATGGCAGATTGGGGGGTAGATTATCTGAAATATGACTGGCATATAGAATTGTCTTCCGCAGAGAGAATGTCGGAAGCTTTAAGGCATTCCGGCAGGGATATTTTTTATAGCTTATCTAATTCTGCGCCTTTTGCTTTGGCGAAGGATTGGGAACGTATTGCCAATGCATGGCGTACCGGTCCTGATATCAGGGATAGCTGGTTAAGTCTGTATGTCTCTGCTTTTACCATTGATAAATGGGCGCCTTATGCTGGTCCCGGCCATTGGAACGATCCCGATATGTTGATCCTTGGTAATGTTACCACCGGATCCAAACTTCATCCCACAAGGCTCACACCTGATGAACAATACAGCCATGTCAGTATTTTCAGTTTGTTGTCGGCACCTCTTATTATTGGCTGCCCTATTGAAAAGCTCGATGCATTTACATTGAATTTACTTTCTAATGATGAAGTAATTGCAGTCGACCAGGATCCGTTGGGCAAACCTGCCAGGTTATTATTGGATGAAAATGATGTGCAGGTCTGGCTTAAACCATTGCATGATGGATCCTATGCAGTAGGATTATTTAACATAGATGGATATGGTGCAACGCCGCAATCGTATTTTCATTGGGGAGATGAAAAAGCAAGATCATTTGAATTTGACTTCAATAATATTGGATTAAAAGGAAAATGGAAACTTCGGGATGTTTGGAAGCAAAAGGATTTGGGGGAATTTGACGGAATTTATAAAACATATATTCGTCATCACGGGGTTGTTATGCTACGTATGTTTTCGATAAAATAAAAAAAAAGATATGTATAAATTGTCACATGTAGTTACGGTGCTACTTTTATTAATTCCAATAGCTGGTTTTTCACAGAAAACTAATAAGGTTTGGCTGGATGACCTGGATGTCCAAACTTTTTCTGCAAGTATCCGCCCCGTGCAGGTAAAAACAAATTATAGTCACGATCCTATCAGCATAAACGGACTTTCTTATAAAAGGGGAGTGGGGGCTCAATCTGTATGTATTCTTACTTTTTACCTTGATAAACAGGCTAAGCGGTTTACAGCGATGGTGGGAGCAGATGACAAAGGTAATAAGGATATCCCCATTAAGTTTTATGTTATCGGTGATAGAAAAATTCTTTTTGAAAGTAGGGAAATGAAAGTCGGAGATGCGCCACAAAAAGTAGATGTTGACCTTAACGGAATTGCAGAACTTGGTCTGTTGGTTATTGATCCAATTGGTGGCATCCGAAATAAAAGAACCTATTGCGATTGGGCTAATGCGCAACTGGAAATGTACGGCTATCATCTGCCGGAGCATCTTTCCAATAATGGAAAAAGATATATCCTGACACCGCCTCCGCCAAAACCACCCCGGATCAATTCAGCAAAAGTATTTGGCGCCACACCGGGCAATCCTTTTCTTTATACTATTGCGGCAACCGGTAAACGCCCAATGTATTTTTCAGCAGAAAATTTGCCAGGAGGGCTTTCCGTTGACCCCAAAACAGGAATCATAACTGGAAAGGTTAATCGCAGAGGTGATTATTTTGTTACCCTTATAGCAAAAAATGTTTTTGGCGAAGCCAAAACGATTTTAACTATAAAAATTGGCGATACTATTGCGCTTACTCCTCCTCTTGGCTGGAACGGATGGAATGCATTGGCAGGACACTTAAATAAAGAAAACGTAATGGCTTCTGCTCATGCAATGGTAACAACAGGTTTACGAAATCATGGCTGGAGCTATATTAACATAGATGATAGCTGGCAGGGAAGAAGAGGGGGCCCTTTGGATGCGCTTCAACCAAATGAAAACTTCAGCAATATTAAGGCAATGGTGGATGAAATTCATTCACTGGGATTAAAAGCTGGAATTTATTCCACACCTTATATTTCCAGCTATGGCAGTTATGTGGGAGGTTCGTCCGAATTTCCTCATGGAGGAGAAACACATAACTTAATTAAGGTCGATCATCAGCCTTACATGCATATAGGAAAATACAGGTTTGAAAAAAATGATGCGAAACAAATGGCCGAATGGGGTTTTGATTTTCTAAAATATGACTGGCGCATTGATGTTACTTCAGCAGAACGAATGCAGGATGAATTAAAGCAATCAGGAAGAGATATTGTCTTTAGTTTGTCCAACAATGCTCCGTTTGAAAAAGTAAAAGATTGGATTCGTGTATCAAATATGTATCGTACAGGACCGGATATAAGAGATAGCTGGAACGATCTTTATATGCTGGCGTTCACATTAGATAAATGGGGACCTTATGGTGGCCCCGGTCATTGGAATGATCCGGATATGATGATTGTAGGGAATATTGCAACCGGTGCAAAACTTCATCCCACACGGTTAACTCCGGATGAACAATATAGCCATATCAGTATATACAGTTTGCTGGCAGCACCAATGCTTATAGGATGCCGTCTTGATGATCTTGATACTTTTACATTGAATTTGCTTTCCAATGATGAAGTGATAGAGGTTAACCAGGATCCTCTTGGTAAACCTGCGAGATTATTAGCAGACGAAAATGGAGTGCAGATGTGGGTAAAGCCAATGGAAGATGGATCGTATGCAGTGGGATTGTTTAATACTGACGATTACGGCATCACGCCGCAATCTTATTTCCGCTGGGGCAATGAAAAACCAAAATCATTTGTATTCGATTTTCGTAAAGTGGGTTTAGAAGGAAAATGGAAATTGAGAGATCTATGGAGGCAAAAAGATTTAGGTGTATTTAATGGATCATATAAAACTGATATCCGTTATCATGGAGTTGTTTTGCTTAGGATGTTTCATGTTCAATAGATATTTGGGGGTAATATTATAAAAAAAATTTGACCAGCGCACAAATTTAAAAAACAACAAAAGCGATTGATTTTTCTTTTTCGATACCCGGCTATAATAAAAACCACTATTCAAGTTATTTAAATGATAAAATGATGAAAAAACTTTTTTTGATAATATCCCTGTTAATGCTGATAGAGTGTTGGACAAATGCTCAAACAGTTTCGCGGAATATTAGGACAAAAGAATATCGGGAACTCCAGGAAAACCTGGGTAAGGGTTGGAATACCTGGTACAACAACAGTGAGATGTCGCATGTCCTTTTGCCTCAAGGATTTTCAATAAATCTGTGTATCTCCTTGCCAGGGAATGATAGCTATTTAAAAGAAATATTGAAGACTTCCAAATTTGCCAAAAGGCCGGAAAAGGTGAGCCTTGGATTGCGTGCCGATGATGGCAGTTATACAAGTCTTGAGCTTACGTATATGAATGAGGTTTATGAAGTCCAGAGCGCTACCGATGGTAATGACGAATTGATACTCGTTTCACCCAAACAGGTATCGAAAAACCAACTGGTCATTGAAGCGGGATTGCTATGGGGAAGTAATGGCGTTATTGGCAGAAAGGATAATACCATTATTGGGGAATTCCCGTCGCGTAACATTTCAGTTGGAACAACAGGGCAGCGGGTTAAAGATGCGTATGTAACCAGTACGGATCCGTTTTTAATTGTTTCACTTAAAAAGGAAGTTGGTATCTATACGGGCAAAGAAAGAACCCTGGATGAAATCAAAAATATTATCAGGGGAAAAAGAGATGAACAGGAAAAGAGGGTGGCTCAATATGGAGATCTGGCACAACCCTTTAAAGCCATGCAAACTATTCTTGCCTGGAATACCATTTACGATGCTCCGAACCATCGTGTTATTTCGCCAGTGAGCAGGAACTGGAGCAAGGGCTGGGGCGGATTTGTTTTGTTTGATTGGGATACTTATTTCGCAAGTTATATGCTTTCTCTTTTTGATAAGGATCTTGCGTATGCTAATGCTATTGAGATTACAAAAGCAATTACTCCTTCAGGGTTTATTCCTAACTTCGAGGCGCCTTTTGATTATTCATCCTGGGATCGCTCCCAACCGCCTATAGGCAGCACCGTTATATTGGCTATTTACAACCGGTACCGGGAGAAATGGTTTTTAGAAGAAGTGTACAACGAATTACTTACATGGAATCGCTGGTGGCCAAAACACCGGGATGTGGACGGCTATCTTGCCTGGGGCTCTGATAAAGTGCCGGAAAATTTATACCATCCTGATAATAGTATCAATACGATGCAGGGAGCTAAATATGAATCTGGATTGGATAATTCGCCTATGTACGACGATGTTCCCTTTAATAAGCAAAGCGGGAAAATGGAATATGCTGATGTTGGACTTATGAGCTTTTATGTAATGGATTGCAATTCCCTGGCAACAATAGCAGATATCATGGGTAAAAAGGCAGATGAAAAAGAGCTTAGGGAACGTTCAGCAGAATATGGTGAAAAATTAAAAAATTTATGGGATGACAGTACCGGAATATTTCTTAATAAACGGCTTGATAACGGGGAAAAATCATATCGCCTATCTCCCACTAACTTCTACCCTATGCTGGCAAAAGTATGCACACAAAAGCAGGCAGAAATCATGATGACTAAGCACTTCTTTAATCCCAATGAATTTTACGGAACATATATAATGCCTTCTATTGCACGGGATGATCCTGCTTTTAGGGACAATGATTATTGGAGAGGACGGATTTGGGCTCCGATGAATTTTTTGGTTTTTCTTGGGATGCAAAATTACAAACTACCCCAAGCTCAAAAGGTAATGGTTGATAAATCGAAGGCTTTACTAATGAAATCGTGGAATGAAGACGGCTCCATTTATGAAAATTATAACGGGACAACCGGACAGGGTGATGATGTAGGGAGTGCTGATGGGTTTTATCATTGGGGCGCTTTGTTAACTTTTATGTCTTTCATTGAAAAGGGGTATTTGAATCCTTTGCATAAATGAAAAAATAAGCACAAGTACTAAAATGCTGGAATAATATTTTTAACCTAAAAATATTAAACGATGGAAAGATATATGAATATAAACATCCTAATTAAAATAGTTACTTTCTTTTGTATGTTATTATTTGGACAAGTTGCTTTTTCCCAATCCGATAATACTTTATGGTATAAACAGCCTGCAGAAAATTTTCAGGAAAGTATGGTGCTCGGGAACGGTAAAATGGGAGCCTCGGTTTTTGGTGGGATAGATACTGATACTATTTATCTGAATGATGCCACATTGTGGTCCGGGGAGCCTGTAGATGAAAATGTGAATACGGAAACCTATAAGAATCTTCCTGCTGTAAGAGAAGCACTCAGGAATGAAAACTACAGGTTGGCAGACTCGCTAAATAAAAAACTCCAGGGGCCCTTTTCACAGTCGTACGAACCGCTTGGAACACTTTTAATTGACTATAAACAAAGCGGTATACCTGAAAAATATTACCGTGAATTGAACATTAGTGATGCTGTTTCTAAAGTGAGTTATAAAATAAACGGAACTACATATACCCGGGAATACTTTATTTCATACCCTGACCAGGTTATGGTGATAAAGCTTAAAGCCAGTCAAAAGGGAGCATTGAATTTTGACCTGAGATTTGAAAGCTTGCTGAAATACAAGGTTGCTGTCTCCAATCATATGCTGCAGGCAAGGGGATATGCTCCTTATGATTTCAAGGGCGGAAGGATGCCAAAGTTGTTGTTTGATGAACACAAGGGCATAAGGTTTACCTCCTTATTTAAAATTAAAAATAGTGACGGCAGCCTTCTGAAAAGTGACAGTACGTTGGGAATAAGAAATGCAACAGAAGCCGAAATTTACATCTCAACAGCCACAAGCTTTAATG
>JAUZOE010000016.1 GCA_030706605.1 Bacteroidota bacterium | reverse complement strand
CTTTTAGCAGATCATCCACTAAACAGAAAATTGCTATAATTTTATCTTCATTAAGCATCGGTAAAGATTTTTTAAGTGTCGTAACTCAAAATTATTCTTTATCGATGTCCTTTTTAATTAGCAACTTGGGTTAATTAAGTTTTTACGCGTTGCAAAATCTACATATTCCAGCCACGTACTAAATTGATTTTTTATCATAAAATGTCATTTTAAAAAAATCCCTTCCTAATAAAAAACATCAGCCAGTCAAATAATACAATTCCTGAGCGCATAACTTATGAGTTGAGTAACATTTTTACTTCCGGCTTTCATCATCATATTTCGGCGGTGATTGATAACGGTAAATTCGCTTAGGTTTAATTTATTGGCAATTTCTTTACTGCTTAAGCCATTGGCTAAGTAAAGTAATATTTCTTTTTCCCGCCGGGTAAATAACCTTCCTTCCTGGTTGGGGAAGTAGGATTTTTTAAAAACCGTTTCAGCGTCTTCTAAAGTATCGGATGAATTTATTTTCTCAACTACCTGAATAATGGGTATTTCACTTTTAAAATGATTGACATTGGTGATCACGCCAAAACTCATTAATGGGTTGTTGTTTTTATCACTCTTAATAAAAGTGTTTCGTTGCAGCAGGTTAATGCATTCGCCCTTCCTGTTTTTGAATTGAAAATTATGACTAAAAATATAATTAGGATGTTCCTGGTAAGGAATTTTTTTCAGTATTTTCAACCTGTCAGGGAAAATTTCTTCATTAAGAAGCTGAAGATGTTTTTTTTCATACTTTTCAAGAGTAAAATTGATACCTCCTTCTAAAAATGCTTTGGTCTTATATCCCAGCATTTTTTGCATTGAATTGGAAACAGCTATGTATTTGCCGGTGGTATAATCCAGCAGGTACATCTAGGGGATAGTCTGATTAAATACCGGGGTAGTTACCTGCATAATATTAAGCACCTGTTCTATATTCTCAATATGCAATTCTTCTTTAGAAAAATTTCTTTGCTGAAGCCCACCTATGTAGCCCAGCCAGGATGTGTGTTGCCTTGGCATGTAAATAGTTTAAATCAGAAATACGGGATGAGGATACAGTGTTTTGGATAGGTGGTAAATATTAATAATCAACGTGGTATAAAACTAAGGTTAAAATATAAAAATGACAAGAAATTGCTATTTTTTTTTGAAAAGCCAAAAACTACATTTGAAAAGTCAATATTCTCTGATTATCCATCCTTGTTTTAACCCTATTCATTAACAACCTCGTTGTGTAGAGATTATATGGCATAAGGCAGAGGCATATGAGATAGTTGACTTGTTTGCATTATTTGAAAGCACGCAACACAAAGAATTAAAAGCTAAACAGCATTTAATAAAAAAATATTTAACCGGCTTATTATATCCAATTTTTCAAGGTTGAACTGCTATTTTTTATCAAATAATTTTTTTTATGAAAAAAGATTTTACACTTCTTACGTCACCCCATTTACTTTTTGCAGCCATTTTTCTATTTGCCACTTTTACAACTAATGCACAAACCAACCTAGGTCTTAATTGGGTTAAAGGATTAAACAACGGCCAGGCAGGTAGTGGAAATGTTTTTAGTTCCTCTATTGCAGTGGATGGCAGCGGCAATGTATATGTGACGGGATATTTTAGTGGCACAATTGATTTTGACCCAGGTGCCGGAGTGGCCAACCTGGTAAGTGCAGGGGTTTATGATATTTTTATTGCCAAATACGATGCTGCGGGTAATTATGTATATGCAAAAAGTATGGGAGGCACAGGTTATTATAGTTATAGCTCAAGTCTGGCAGTGGACGGCAGCGGCAATGTATATGTAACGGGATATTTTCAGGGCACTGTTGATTTTGACCCCGGCGCCGGGGTGGCCAACCTGGTAAGTGCAGGGGATTATGATATTTTTATTGCCAAATACGATGCTGCGGGCAATTATGTATATGCAAAAAGTATGGGAGGCACAGGTTATGATCGGGCAAACGGACTCGTGGTGGACGGCAGTGGCAATGTATATATTACGGGATTTTTTGAATACACTGCTGATTTTGACCCCGGCACCGGGGTGGCCAACCTGGTAAGTGCAGGAGGTCTTGATGTTTTCATTGCCAAATACGATGCAACGGGAAATTATGTATATGCAAAAAGTATGGGGGGTACTGGTAATAATTACGGAAGCAGCCTAGCAGTGGATGGCAGCGGCAATGTATATGTAACGGGATTTTTTGCGGACACAGTTGATTTTGACCCCGGCACCGGGGTGACCAATCTGGTAAGTGCAGGGGATGATGATATTTTTATTGCCAAATACGATGCAACAGGAAATTATGTATATGCAAAAAGTATGGGAGGAACTGGTTATGATCGGGGAAACTGCCTGGCAGTGGACGGCAGCGGCAATGTATATGTTACGGGATATTTTCAGGACACAGCTGATTTTGACCCCGGCGCCGGTGTAGCGAACCTGGTAAATAATGCTGGGAGCGAGGATATTTTCATTGCCAAATACGATGCAGCGGGCAATTACATATATGCAAAAAGTATGGGAGGCATAGGTACTGATCAAAGCTCCTACCTGGCATTGGATGGCAGCGGTAATACATATATTACTGGATTATTTCAGGACACAGTTGATTTTGACCCCGGTGCAGGTGTAGCCAACCTGGTAAGTGCAGGAGGTCTTGATGTTTTCATTGCCAAATACGATGCAACGGGAAATTATGTATATGCAAAAAGTATGGGAGGCATAGGTTATGAGGCTGCCTCAAGCCTGGCAGTGGATGGCAGCAGCAATGTATATATAATGGGCAATTATTATGACACAGCCGATTTTGACCCCGGTGCGGGGGTCTATAATTTAACATCATTAAATTTCCGTGATATTTTTATAGGTAAATACTCAGAGTGTTCATCGGCTGTATTAACAACAGTTTCAACACCGGGTTTGGCTTATGTTTCCGGCGAAACGGATATTACCGACGGCGGTTGCCGGCTTTTAGCAGACATTACTCCTAATGGCGCCAACCCGGTGAGTGACACTGTTAATGTACAAGTCTGGATAGAAAGCAGTGTGCCTACCTATGCTGGTCAGCCATTTGTAGCAAGGCATTATCAAATAACGCCGGCAACAAACCCAAATACGGCAACGGCCAGTGTTACTTTGTATTTCACCCAACAGGAGTTTACTGATTTTAATGCAGCGGCAGGCAGTGTTGATAATTTGCCAACAGGTCCGGGAGATGCAACCGGCAAGGCCAACCTGCGTATTGGAAAATACTCGGGTGTCAGCAGTGATGGATCAGGTTTGCCGGATTCGTATTCATCTGGTGTTACTGTAATTGATCCTGACGATGCAAATATTGTATGGAACAGCAGTCTTAGCCGCTGGGAAGTAAGTTTTGATGTAACGGGTTTCAGCGGGTTTATTGTACAGACCAGTACCTCTGCATTGCCATTAACACTTTTGGAATTTAACGGTCACCTGCAAAGCAATAATGCTATTCTAAACTGGAAAACAGAAAACGAAATCAATACTGACCGTTTTATTGTAGAAAGAAGTACCGATGGCATTTCATTTACAGCAGTAGGTAGCGTAGATGCATTGAACAGATCGGGCACCAGCAATTATAATTTCACCGATCCCAATATTGTTTCATTAGCATCGCCGGTTGTTTATTATCGCCTTCTGCAAAAAGATATAGACGGACGTATCACTTATTCAATGATCATTGCTTTATCTGTGGATAATAAAAACATCCTATTGCTTTATCCTAATCCTGCTATCAATGATGTCAACCTGACCATAACAGCTACCAGGCCAGATAAAATACAGGCAAGGATAATTGATAATGCAGGAAGGATTGTTCATCAACAGCAGTTGAATGTTGTTGCCGGAAGTATGGTCATTGCTATTGATGTAAGTAAACTGGCAAAAGGGATGTATTACCTGGAACTTAAAGGGGAATCAATGAATGAAAGAAAACAGTTTTTAAAACAATAGTTAGTATGGATCAAAAGGATAAATGGCGAATCAGTTAACATTTGTAAACAAAGAAATGGCCAATAACTTTTGGAAAAAATAGAATGTTTTTAGACTTCTGAAAATAGACATTGCTATAATTATTCATTTTTCGGTATCGGGTCTCACAATAGTTCTTTTAAATTTTAATGTTGATGCTGTGAAGACCCTGCCTGAAAAATAACGTTCGTCTTTCACCCTGGGTTATATCGATTATGATTTAAAAAATCAAATTCATGAAACTAACAAAACAAAAAACCTGGATGATGATAGAAATCGCGATGGCAGCATATCTGATCATCAGCAGTTGTGAAGAGCCGGATAAAAGGTATGCAAAAAATGAAAAGCAAATAACTCAAAACATAAAGCCTTTTTTAAAACTATTTCTTTCGCCAATACCTTTTTTATTTACAATCCTTAACAATTATTTCATTAAACCTTCATCATCATCAAACCACTAAAAATGCTTAAAATTTCCACCACTATTTTCGTATTTATTTTTATTTCCACTGTGTCCTTCGCCCAGGATTTTAGTGGTTACCGTTCTGGTAATTACACCGGGGTCAACGGAGTATTCTTTAACCCGGCTAATATTGCTGACAGCCGCTACCGATGGGATTTTAACCTGTTCAGCATCAGCACTTCTTTTGGTAATAATAAAGCTTCGTTCAAGCTGAAGGATTTTGGCAAAACCATTAATACCGACAGTATTAAAAACCAGGTATTCTCCGACAAGTCGGGTCCATCCAGTGGCATGGCCTCTTTTGTGGTAAACGGGCCTTCTTTACTTTTTAATCTCAATAAAAAATCATCTATAGCGCTCTCGACCCGTGCCAGGGCCATGGTAAATATTACTGATATTGATGGTAAACTGGCTAACCAAATAATCAATGACGCAAACAATAACACTGACTTTCCGTACACCCTTTCTTCTTCACAGAAAATGATTTTAAATGTAAATGGCTGGACAGAGTTTGGGCTTAGTTATGCCAGGGTGATCCATGATGAAGGCCCTCATTTTTTTAAAGGCGGAATTACCTTAAAATATCTTGACGGAGCGGCTAATGCTTATATAAATATTGACAAGCTAAATACCACCATTGACAATGACCCGGCTAATAGTGCCTTTATGACCAATGCCAACGGGAAAATCGGGTTAGACTTTGGTGGTATCAATATTTCTGACCTGAATG
This sequence comes from Bacteroidota bacterium, assembly GCA_030706605.1. GTDB lineage: Bacteria > Bacteroidota > Bacteroidia > Chitinophagales > Chitinophagaceae > Ginsengibacter. Next base: position 70,935 of record JAUZOE010000016.1, on the reverse strand, counting down.
CCCAGGACCTGTTGAAATTCAAAAGCACCGGCATTGGAGGGGATATAGGTTTTGTATATGAGTTTCGACCTGATAGCAATAGTACCCGTCTTTCTGAAACCGGCGACTATCGCCGGGATATGAATAAATATAAATTCAGGCTGGGCCTGGCCTTACTTGATATTGGCAGCATCAATTATAAAAGAGATATAGCCAGGAGCGGGGCTTACAGTATCCATATTCCAAATGGACAGCGTTTTTATTTTTCTTCCCTTTCCAATACAGGTGTGGATAATTTTAAAGATACCCTGGATAAATACCCGCAATTTTTTACGGCAGATGCATCAGCAGGTTCTTCTTCCTACCGGGTATCCCTGCCCACCACCCTCCAGGTAGATGCAGATTATCATTTACACGAAGGTTTTTACATAAGTCTGGCGGGGCAACTGGCCCTGACAAAGAATAGCTCCAAAGCCTTCAACAGTCAGTACTTTAATGCAATTGCCATTACTCCACGATTTGAGGGAAGGGCTTTCGGCATCTATGTTCCCTTTGCGTATAATGCACTTACTAAAATCACGTCTGGTGTTTCCCTGCGGCTGGGCCCTTTCTTTGTGGGTTCGGGCAGTGTTCTTTCTGCGGTGCTGGGCAGTTCCAAACAGGCCGATCTGTTTTTCGGGATGCGCTTTGGAGGGCTGCAAAAAAATATGGAAAAGAAAAATAGAAAGAAATTGGAAAAACAAAATAAAAACACACCAGAGGAATAATTAGTGGGCAACAGGCCTTAACAATAAGTGGAAGCAGGCAGGGAATTTCCCTGGTAATAAATTTTAAATAAAAGGGCAAGAATCATTTCATCTTAAAACTTACAAACATGAAATCATCTTTCTTACGGGCAACATGGCTATTTATTAGTTTAGGTTGTATTTGCGGAATGTGTTCCAAAAACGATGCGGCCCCTGATGGTAATAATAATAACCCTGTTTTAGCTGGAGATTCCACCTGGGCTTACTTTGATGATTGTCCTTCATTGGTTTATTTTTACGCTGATAATAAGCGCACCCAATTTCAAAAATGGGTAGCTACCAAAATTTATCATGGCACCTGGGGCTATTCTGGCAATAATCCTTCTTTCCTGGTTTGGTATTTTGAAAACACCGGCGATACGAGGTTTCTTCAAAATTCAGGCAACCCAAGTGGTAAAGAGCTTTTTACCATCGCTTTAAAAAATATGAACAGAACACCTGGCCCGGGTTCCTTTCAAATGGATGTAGATTATAAAGAAGGTTTTTGCTGGTACGAAGTTTATAATGCTTCAGGTATGAAGCATGATTCAACCAGAATCCAGGGAATCAGTAATTCAACATTTAATATTACTTCAATAACCTATGATAAAATGATTACACCAACCACTGACCAGTATAAAATGAGCGGTAATGCCATATTTAATATTATGTATTGGCCAAGTGGTACCGGCTCTACCACTGATGTTCATTCGCTTACATGCACATTTAATAATGTGCCCGTAGATGTGACGAAATGATATTTTTTAAACATAGTTCTTAATAATAAGAGGAGTTTTAAATTCTTACACTACTTAATTTTTAACAATGAAAACTAATCCTTACCTATCTTTTTAAGGATCGATGGAATTTGTATAAAATAAAGCACTCAGTGTAAAAAAAAGTTTGCGGTTTTTCAATAATAGGAAAAGGCTCATTCGCAAGAATGGGTCTTTTTTTGTAAGGCAGGCAATGTGTTATTATGCCACAAAATCGCTCAATTGGCAAGTATTATAATCACTCATTCGTCAAATTTAAAATTGATAATTATCGTATTATTCTCAATTACTTTTAGCATCCGGATCAAAATCTTTTCCCGGCTTCACCTCAATCATTTCCGGGATTAGATAAATAGTGGCGCCATCAAGCATCTGGCTTATTTCTTTTTGATACACCTGAGCCTCTTCCTTGGTTCTGAAATTTCCAAATTTGATACGGATATAAGGATTGGCAAACCACATATAGGGTTTTTGTTCCGGGAATTTTTGTAACAGTTCGGCACGCACCTTAAAGGCATAATTTTTGTCGCTTGTATTGAGCACCATCAACCTGAAACCTTTTACTGTACTTGCTTTCATCTTTAATATGGCAGTATTCACCTCAAATTCTTTCCTTGTCAGAACAGCAAGACGATAATCTTTATGAATGGTCACATTATTCGCAAGCGCCGAATCTGCAAGCTGGGCAAAAGAAGAATACCCTAAACCAACAAAGAGTATAATGAGTAATTTTTTCATCTGAATATTTTGCTTTGCTTTTTAAAAAACTGATAGATACCCGTAATGGGGAAACACTTGATTCATTTTTGCGACTTCTTTTAACATCAGGTCAGGCTCATCATTTATGAAAGTAAAATTGCAATAATAATACCATTTATTTGAAAGAGTTTCAATCCTGATACGATTTAACAGATGGCAAATTGATCCTTTTGGTTGTATCTATTATTTTTCTAAAAAATTGATAAGATAACTTACTCCTTACTTTCTTCTACAATCTTAATGCTGCTACTGCAACCCAGCCTGTTGGCACCGGCATTAATCATTTCCTTAGCAAAAGAATAAGATTTGATACCACCACTGGCTTTTATTTTTACCGAATCGGCAAGATGCGCCCTCATCAATTTTACTGCATGAATGGAGGCTCCTTTTTCAGCATAGCCTGTTGAGGTTTTTACATAATCAACACCAGCCGCGCCATAAATATCACAGCATTTGATGATTTCATCATCAGTTAGCACGCCGCTTTCAATAATAACTTTTATTACTTTATTTTTATTTTTTATAATAGGCATCACGGTGTTTATTTCATCTGCAATAAATGTCCAGTCACTATTTTTAATAGCAGAAATATTGACTACCATATCCAGTTCGTCAGCGCCATCTATAATTGCCAAAACAATTTCAGCCACCTTCGCTTCAATAGCGCTATAGCCAAATGGAAACCCTATTACGGTAGCTACTTTCACTTCTGATTCAGCCAGTATTGCTTTTGCTTTTTTAACATACAAAGGAGGCACACAAACAGCAGCAAAACCATACTCCATGGCTTCTTTACAAAGATTTTCAACCTGGGAACTGGTAGCGGTAGGTTTTAATAAAGTGTGATCAATGTATTTTGCTATGTTCATTTTTCAACCGTTGATAAAAAAATGAAGATAGGAATTTAACTTATGTATACCTTCATTTACCTACCTAAGAATTAAAAGTAGAAATTAGCCGGATAGTTCCGGAATAAAAGTTAATTTTTTACAACATAATACTGGCCACCTTCTTTTTTGCAGGACTTATCATTTCAGGTGGTACTACTTTCCCTATTTCATTTGCGAGATATTCCAATAATTTTCTGCGGGGGAAATGAGTTGATGAGGCAAGGCTGATTTCCCTTACCGGCTTGGGATTAGCAAATTCACGAAGTTTTACTTTTTGACCGGGTTTCAGCATTTTTGCAGCAAGAAAAGGCACAATGGTGATCCCGTCACTTTTATCTACCATGTTGATCAGCGTTTCAATGCTGCCCGCTTCATAATGCAAATTATCTGAAGCAATATCCTGTTTTTTCAATTCGCACAAATTAAAAACCTGGTTTCGAAGACAATGTCCTTCTTCAAGCAGCCACAAATTGTTTAAATATATTTCTGCTGATAACAGGTATTTTTTCTTAGACAGCTTTTCATTTTTGGAAACATAAGCAAAAAATTCTTCATAAAAGAGAGGCCGTTCTTCAATACCCGCTTCTCCTAAAGGCGTAGCCAAAATACCAATATCAAGTGCTCCGCTTTTTAGTTTTGAAATAATTTCTGCAGTTACTAATTCTTTAATCCTTAATTTAATATTAGGATATTTCAAAGTAAAATTCTTTAAAAACAGGGGCAACAAATAAGGCGCCAGCGTTGGAATAATTCCTAACAATAGTTCCCCGGATGCAGCTTCTTTTAATTCCCTGGCATAAGCTCCCATGCCATTGATTTCTGCAACAATTTTCCTTGCGCGAATGATAATTTCTTTCCCTTCCCGTGTAGGAATTACCGGATGTTTATTTCTATCAAATATTTTTACATCTAATTCTTCTTCCAATTTTTTTATCATCATACTCAGCGTAGCCTGGGTTACAAAGCAGCATTCAGCGGCTTTTACAAAATGACGGTTGTTATCAACAGCAATAATATATTCCAATTGGGAGATATTCATATTTATAGTTTCTATCTATACAAAGATAGAAATTATCAGTTTTGTTTATACATAACTATATAGGATATTTGTATAAACGGAAATAACTCAAATAAAATGGAAAATAACTCAAACAAAGTCGGCAAATGCCCTGTTCACGGGGCAACTCAAAAACACAGTGTTGGCACCAACGGTACAAAAAACAGAGACTGGTGGCCTAATCAGTTAAAATTAAACACACTGCGACAACACTCCTCATTATCCAACCCTATGGGTAAAGATTTTAATTATGCTGAAGAATTCAAGAGTCTGGATTTTGAAGCCATAAAAAAAGACCTTCACAAGCTAATGACCGATTCTCAGGATTGGTGGCCTGCAGATTTTGGCCATTACGGACCGCTTTTCATCCGTATGGCATGGCACGGTGCAGGTACATACCGCACAGGCGACGGTCGTGGTGGTGCAGGTAGCGGACAGCAACGCTTTGCACCGCTTAATAGCTGGCCCGACAATGTCAGCCTCGACAAGGCCCGAAGGCTGCTTTGGCCGATCAAGCAAAAGTATGGTCGTAAAATATCCTGGGCAGACCTTTTTATCCTTACTGGTAATGTAGCCCTGGAGTCCATGGGATTCAAAACCTTTGGATTTGGCGGTGGTCGCGAAGATGTTTGGGAGCCGGAAGAAGACGTTTTCTGGGGTTCCGAAACCAAGTGGTTAGAAGATAACACCCGCTATTCCGGCGAGCGCGACCTTGACAATCCTCTTGCGGCTGTGCAAATGGGACTAATCTATGTGAATCCGGAAGGCCCAAACGGGAACCCCGATCCAATTGCAGCGGCTAAAGATATTCGCGAAACCTTTGCCCGTATGGCCATGAATGATGAAGAAACCGTGGCACTCATTGCCGGTGGACACACCTTTGGCAAAACCCACGGAGCCGGAGATGCGGCATATGTTGGACCCGAGCCCGAAGCCGCCGGCCTGGAAGAACAAGGCCTGGGTTGGAAAAGTTCATTTGGCTCAGGAAAAGGAGGCGACACAATCACCAGCGGATTGGAAGTTACGTGGACACAAACTCCGACCAAATGGAGTTATTACTTTTTCGAAAACCTCTTTAAATACGAATGGGAATTAACCAAAAGCCCCGCCGGGGCGAATCAATGGACAGCTAAAAATGCCGGTGATGTTATTCCTGACGCCCACGACAAGTCTAAAATGCATGCACCAACGATGCTTACAACCGACCTTTCTTTGCGTTTCGATCCGGTTTATGAAAAAATTTCAAGACGTTTCTATGAACATCCTCTTGAATTTGCAGATGCTTTTGCACGTGCATGGTTTAAGCTGACTCACCGCGACATGGGACCACGGGCACGTTACTTAGGTCCCGAAGTACCTACAGAAGAATTGATTTGGCAAGATCCGATACCTGCCGTGGATCACGCTTTGATTGATGAAAAAGATATTGCTGCTTTAAAAGTTAAGGTATTGAATTCAGGACTATCAGTATCTCAGTTGATATCTACCGCATGGGCTTCTGCCTCTACTTTCCGTGGATCCGACAAACGTGGTGGCGCCAACGGTGCCCGCATTCGTCTGGCTCCACAAAAAGATTGGGCTGTTAACAACCCTGCCCAGTTGACGAAAGTATTAGAAAAGCTGGAAGGTATTCAAAAAGAATTCAACAGTGCCCAGGTTAATGGCAAAAAGGTATCACTTGCCGACCTAATTGTATTGGCAGGTTGTGCCGGTGTTGAAAAAGCGGCAAAAGACGCAGGTTCTGAAGTAACGGTTCCATTCACTCCGGGACGTATGGATGCATCCCAGGAACAAACCGACGTGGATTCTTTCGAAGTGTTAGAGCCAGCAGCCGATGGTTTCCGCAATTATTTAAAAACGAAATATACAATATCCACTGAAGAGTTGTTGATTGACAAAGCCCAACTGCTAACCTTAACAGCTCCTGAAATGACTGTTCTTGTCGGCGGAATGCGTGTAATGAACACCAACTTTGATAACTCTAAACATGGTGTTTTCACTAAACGCCCGGAAGTTCTTACCAATGATTTCTTTGTTAACCTGCTCAACATGAGCACTGCCTGGCAGCCAACATCAGAGGATAAAGAAACATTTGAAGGACGTGATCGCACAACTGGTGATTTAAAATGGACAGGGACGCGGGCAGATTTGATCTTTGGTTCAAACTCGGAACTTAGGGCCCTTTCCGAAGTATACGGGAGCGCAGATGCCCAGGAAAAATTTATAAAAGATTTTGTAGCAGCATGGAACAAAGTAATGAACCTTGATCGTTTTGATTTAGTCTGACATTTTCAGTAATCCGAATTTTACAAAGCAGAAAATCGGTAGTGATATCACAAAAGGTTGTCTCAAAAAGATAACCTTTTTTTCATTTTATGAACCGTACTAATGAATATCAATCTTATGGAAAAATGCTCATGTTGACACATGCGATACTTTAGTATTAGTATATTGATTGTTCTTCCTGTATCATTTGATAGTACAGCAAAAGGTAATAAAGAAAAAAGGTTAGGCATCATTAATAATTTTCTTTAAAATGCCTGCTGACAAAGGGTTTTTAATAAAAAAAACCGGTTATGCGATCATATAAATTGAGCAAAGTTGATTATTTAATTTTACAGCCCAGGTGTAAGTTTGCTAAAGAAAGGAATAAATAAACAGAAGGTAATAATAGAACGAGGTAAGTGACCATTTTTTTTCCTTAGAAAGCTGTATTTCAGCACAACAATAACAATTTAAGAGTCTCATATCAAGCAATCGTAAAGAGTCCTCCTGTTTCTACAGGAGGACTTATTTTTTAGTAAAGTATGAAAATACTTTTTATCATTTAAGAGTAAAAAAAAGTCATCAATTTATATGTGTTCCCATTTTATGAAGACAAAGAAAAGAAGCATAATTAATTTAAAAAACTCCAACAGTTAATTAGCTTTCCGTTTTACCATGGCAATTCTTATATTTTTTACCACTGCCACATGGGCAAGGATCATTTCTGCCAATTTTAGGACCCACTTTTATGGGTTCCTGCTTCACATTTTCTGAAGGATCTATATAATTATTTTCCTGAGAAAGATATTCGGGACCAGCACCCGCACCCACAAATTCTTCTTTTCGCTGGCGCATTTTACTCATATCTGTTTTCCTTCTTCTTTCTTCAGTGATCCGGGTACTTTGATTTTGTTCTGCAGGGATGTTGCAATGGGCAAGAAAACTTACAATTTCTTTATTCACCTCATCGTCCATTTGCTTAAAAGCTCCAAATGCTTCAATCTTATAAATTACCAAAGGATCTTTTTGTTCATACCCGGCAGTTTGTACACTATGCCTCAAATCGTCCATCGCCCGCAAATGCTCTTTCCAGGCATCATCAATCAACGCCAGTGTAATACTTCGTTCCAACGCATTAGTCAGTTCAGCGCCATTAGATTCAATTGTTTTATCAAGATTGGCAATTGCCTGCATGGCTTTCTTACCATCAGTGAATGGAACCGCCACATTCACAATATGAGCCCCCTGGTCTTTACGGATATTTTTTATTACAGGAAGTGTCTGCTGGCTCATTAATTCATTCTTATAATTATAATGATCCTTTGCTTCATAATATAAACGATTGGCCAGGACATTAATATCTTCTTTGGCTAAGTCATCTTTTGTAATGGCAGTGTCCACACCGAAATTCATAATTACTGCCAGTTTAAATTCTTCGTGATCATCAATTTCTTTAAAAGAATTAATAATGCCTTCAGCCACTGAGTAGAATGCATTATCCAGGTCCAACGCTAGTCTTTCCCCAAACAATGCATGGTTACGTTTTCCGTAAATAACCGTACGCTGCTTATTCATTACATCATCATACTCCAGTAATCTTTTCCTGATTCCAAAATTATTTTCTTCCACTTTCTTTTGTGCGCGCTCAATGCTATTCGAAATCATTTTGTGTTGAATTACCTCACCTTCCTTGTACCCCATTCTATCCATTAAAGAAGCAATTCTTTCGCTCCCAAACATGCGCATCAGGTCGTCTTCAAGGGAAACAAAAAATTTGGAAGAACCGGGGTCGCCCTGCCTTCCTGCACGTCCGCGCAACTGCCTGTCCACACGACGACTTTCATGTCTTTCCGTACCCAATATTGCTAAGCCACCAGCTTCTACCACACCAGGACCAAGCTTAATATCAGTACCACGCCCCGCCATGTTAGTAGCAATGGTAACAGCTCCTGCCAAACCAGCCTCTGCTACTACCTGTGCTTCTTTAGCGTGCTGTTTTGCATTCAATACATTATGAGCAATCCCTTTTTGCTTCATCATCCTGCTCAGCAATTCACTTACTTCAACAGAAGTAGTACCTACCAGTATGGGTCTTCCTTCAGCACTCATCTTTTCTACTTCATCTATTACAGCTTTGAATTTCTCACGTTTGGTTTTGAATACCAAATCCTGCACATCATCTCTTATTACCGGAACATTGGTAGGGATAGAAACCACATCCAGTTTATAAATGTCCCAAAATTCTGCAGCTTCTGTTTCAGCAGTACCAGTCATACCCGCCAGCTTATGATACATCCTGAAATAATTCTGTAAAGTAATGGTGGCATATGTTTGAGTAGCGCTTTCTATTTTCACATTTTCTTTTGCTTCAATAGCCTGGTGCAGTCCGTCAGAATAACGGCGGCCTTCCATAATACGACCTGTTTGTTCATCCACAATTTTTACCTGTCCATCTATTACTACATATTCCACATCATTTTCAAAAAGAGTATATGCTTTTAATAATTGCTGAATGGTATGAATTCTTTCAGCCTTTATGGAATAGTCATTTAATAAAACTTCTTTTTGCTGCAATTTTTCCTCAGGAAGAATATTACTCTTTTCAATTTCAGCAAGCTTTACTCCGATATCAGGCATGATAAAAAATTCCGGATCTTCCCCTGATTTCGTAATTAAAGCAATCCCTTTATCGGTAAGCTGTACCTGGTTATTTTTTTCATCAATTACAAAATAAAGTTCATCATCCACAATATGCATATTCTTTTGCTGGTCGGCGAGGTAATAGTTTTCAGTTTTCTGAAGTTTTACCTTCATCCCCGGTTCGCTTAAATATTTTATAAGTGCATTATTTTTGGGTAACCCACGATGTGCCCTAAACAATGATAATCCGCCATCTTTAGGATCATCATTTCCTTCAGCAATTTTTTTCTTTGCTTCGATTAAAAAATTATTGGTTACTTTTCTTTGTACTTCCAGTATTTGTTCAACACGGGGTTTTAGCTGGTCAAATTCCTGCTGGTCGCCGCGTGGTATAGGCCCGGAAATGATCAATGGAGTTCTGGCATCATCAATCAAAACGCTATCTACTTCATCCACCATGGCAAAGTGGTGTTTTCCCTGAACCATTTCATCGGGAGAATGAACCATATTATCACGGAGATAATCAAAACCAAATTCGTTATTGGTGCCATAAATAATATCACTACCATAAGCTTTCCTTCTTTCTTCACTATTGGGTTGATGTTTGTCAATACAATCGACCGTAAGCCCCAGCCATTCAAATAAAGTTCCGTTCCATTCGCTATCACGACGGGCGAGGTAATCATTCACTGTAACAATATGCACACCATGTCCAGCCAGTGCATTAAGATAAGCAGGTAATGTAGATACCAGCGTTTTTCCTTCACCTGTTGCCATTTCAGCAATCTTACCCTGGTGCAACACAATACCACCAATTAACTGTACATCATAATGTACCATATTCCACGTTATTTCCGTACCACCGGCAGTCCACTTATTTTTATAAATAACTTTATCACCCTCAATCCTGATATATTTTTTGGTAAGGCTAAAAGTTTTATCCAACTCAGTAGCTGTAGATTCCAGTTCGGCATTCTCTTTAAAACGCCGGGCAGTTTCTTTTACCACAGCAAAAGCTTCGGGCAAAATATCGAGAAGAATTACTTCCAGGTTCTTATCACGGTCTTTACGTAAGGCATCTATATGTTGGTAAATGGCATCGCGACCGGAAATATCGGCAGAATCCAATTTGTCAGCTTCTAATTTTTGAGACTCTATTTCCGTATCAATATCTTTAAGATGGGCATTAATACGCTGACGGAAAATGTCTGTTTTCCCACGTAACTCATCATTTGAAATAGACTGGTATTCGTCGAAAAATGCATTTATTTTGGCTACATAAGGTCTGATTACCTTTACATCTTTTTCACTTTTATTACCGCCGAATAACATTGAGAGAATCCCTGCCATATATAGTTCTGATTAAATAAATGATTGTCGAAACGATTACTGTGTCAAATTTGATGCAGAAATTTTTCATAGTCAAAATGACAGGTTGCAAAGTTACAAAATTGTAGTCTTCCTGCTAATAATAATGACGATAAGTTAACAGTTTATAATTGCCAGAAGGGGTAACAGGATTTTATTTTAATAATTCCTCTTTTAAAAAATGTCTTTAACATTCTTTAAATGCCGTCAAATATTTTTTAATATAAAATGGTTTTAGTTTTGCTTTGTATTGCATGATATAACGGGGATGTTCAAGCGCAATAATATTTTTAAAAAAATTATATTCTTCATTTATTTTTCTAAGGAATTCTTCATTTTTCCCCGTCCCAAAACAAAAACAAACATCAGTATTGATCCCAAAACTGATTTGTTTGCGTATATTTTCAATCATAAAATCGTACACCGCTTCAGTAAGTTCTTTACTATCATAATAATTAAAGTTTACCTCCCTGCCTTTATCATTGGTAGCTGTAAACCCAAGCGGGCAAACGGATTGAATATAAAATTTCTTATAAAATTCCCTGGCGCCGCCATAAGCATCAATTACTTCATAGACAAAAACCGATGATGGCTCATGCGTTTCTTTGCCTGGAAATTGCATTTCGCATTCAGTGAATAAGCGCTTGGTATCTGTAAATGGGATACCGGTAACACCTGCGCCAAACCTTCCGGGATTAATGCCCAAAATGAGATGCCGCTTATAATTGTCCTTGTAATATTTTTTATAAAACTGAGATGAAATCAACAACGCTTCCGCATTTTCCTTAAAAGGGTTCATTATGCTGATACCTTTGGGCAGCTTTCCATTAAAAGCAACACTTTGATTAAAAGCAATTATTTTTTCAGCAAAGGTTGGCATTTTCGATTGCAGAATTTAGTTTATTTTTTCCAGGAACTTTCATTCGAAAAATGAAATTTTTAATATATAAAAATAGTTGGGAAATACCCCTAATTATTAGCAATTCCCCAACTATTCACAAGCATTGGTATCGGATAAAAGAATTATAAAGTTGACATATCAATTACAAACCGATATTTCACATCACCTTTCAACATGCGTTCGTAAGCTTCATTAATTTCACTCATTTTAATTACCTCCACATCGCTTACAATATTATGCTCAGCGCAATAGTCCAACATTTCCTGAGTTTCAGGCAACCCCCCAATATTCGAACCAGCTATACTTTTTCTTCCACCGATTAAATTGAAGGCAGGAATTTTTGCCGGCGTAGGCGGAGCACCCACACAAACCATCACACCATTTGTACTCAACATCCTAAGATAAAAATTGTAATCATGATCGGCAGATACTGTATTTAAAATAAAATCAAAATAACCCTTAACTGGTTTTGTTTGGCCTTTATCACTTGTCAGCACAAATTTGTGGGCACCCAACTTCTTTGCATCTGCTTCCTTGGAAGGTGAATGGCTCAGCATGGTAACCTCTGCTCCCATTGAAGCAGCCAGCTTTACGCCCATATGGCCCAAGCCTCCCAAACCTAAAACACCTACTTTATCCCCTTTACCTACTTTCCAATGCTTTAGCGGTGAATAAGTAGTGATACCAGCACAAAGCAATGGCGCTATGCCTTCAAGCGGCTGCTTGTCTGTAATATGCAATACAAAATCTTCATGAGCTACTATTTGCTTACTATAACCTCCATAAGTAATTCCACTGCCATCTTTTTCCTGTCCGTTGTAGGTACCTACCATTCCATTACTGCAATATTGCTCAAGTCCTTCTTTGCAATTATCACACTCCCTGCAACTATCCACAAGACAACCGATGCCGGCTAACTGGCCTACTTTAAACTTTGAGACATGATCACCAACTGCGGTAACGCGGCCAACAATCTCATGGCCTGGAACCACAGGAAATATTGTATTCCCCCATTCATTACGGGCAGTATGTAAATCACTATGACAAACCCCACAGTATAAAATTTCTATCTGTACATCATGAGGCTTGGGTGCTCTTCTTTCTAAACTCCATTCTTCTAAGGGTGTTGCCGCAGTTTGTGCAGCATATGCTTTTGTTTTACTCATAATTTTTTTATTTTTTACAAAATTACAAAGTAAAAAATTGAGGCCGGGTGAAATTGACAATATCATTATTTAAGCAACCTCACATTCAATTTTCTCTTGAGGAAACCATGTAGTTTTTAAAAAAGGCTTCCTGTAGTTTTACATTAGCAGCAAGGTCATCTATTTTTTTTTGTATATCACCCGTATCCAAAACCAGTGTTGCTTTTGAATGGCTTACCTCATCTAATTTTATCATAGCTGCAGCCACATTTCTTCTTATATAATTAAACATGCCGATTACATCATCCTGTTTTTTTTCGGGCTGGAATTGATTATTACGATACCTGAGAAAATTATTGTAAGTATCTATTGCCGAATTATAATCTGCCACTGCTGAATTATAATAAAACATATCTCTATCCTCATATAGGACTTCTATTTCGAATTTTATTTGTTTCAGTTTTGTAGTCACCATGTGGGCAGGCCAACCATAACTTTCAATCCTTGATAAAGTATTTGCATATCGCGTTAGAGTATCCGATTTTTCATACGCTATTATTGAGTCAGCATAATTAAAATAAGGAGCATTATTATTTATAATTTTATGCCCTTTTAAAAATTCTTTAAAAGAAAAAGGATCACTTAAAAACTGGAAGAGAGGATCTATGGGCAAGTGTGTCTTAATAAAATCTAAGGGAGATACCTCAAAATAGTTGGTTTTTATGGGGATGGCGAACATGCTTCCTTTTATGCCTCCTTCATCCCAGGCAGGGTCAAATAAAAGCCAGTTATTATTAACCAGTACAGCACTCCAGGCATGGCCGGCTTTGTCAATTGTTCCACCCTCTTTGGTATATCCTTCTACCACAAAAGATTTCATGCCACTTTTATTACAAATGTCACTAAAGATAGCAGCGAAATTTTCACAAATGCCTTTTCTCCTTTTGAGAGAATAACTTATTTGCTCATCACGATCTTCATCCAGAATGACACGATAAATACTGTCTTTATCATATTTTATATTAGCAATTACCCATACATAGGCAGCACGTACTTTTTTACTGTCTGTATCAAAATGTTGGTTCAAATAATCAGCAATTCCTAATGTAGTGTTCGCCTGTTCTTTAGGAATATCCAAAGCATATTGATCAATGCTCCTGTAATCATTTTTATCCTGTGCAATGATAAAAGGAGTATAAAAAACAAACCACAAAGAAATAATTAAAAACCTCATTCCATAAAGTTATGATATGATTTCAAAATTGAATTTTAATTTATACATACCCCTTTAAAGGATTAAGTTTCTGCGATTAAAACAACCTGCAAATTTCAATTTTGGTGTACAAAGTAAAACTCAACTCATTGTTTAAAATAATAATATAAAAATAATAGATAGTCTACTTCTTTTTAAACGAATTGATCCTTGTTTCTACACAGAATACTAATATCTTTCTAAACTGTTCATTTCCATACAATTTTATTACCTTCGTCTATTCGTATTTTTCAAAGGAATTTGTAAAATAAAGGAGGAATATAGATTATGAACCGAATTAAATCATTAAAAAACGATGGAACAACTTCTCCCGATAATAATTGGTGCTGTAGCTTTAATAGCCGGCATCGTACTGGGTAAAATAATTTTCGCAAAAAACACAAAACATTTATTAGAGACTGCAGAGCAACAAGCTAAAAAATTAATTTCTGACGCACAAATTCAAGCTGAAACGCTTAAAAAAGAGAAGCAGCTTGAAGCCAAAGAAAGGTTTGTACAGCTAAAGTCTGAGCATGATAAAGAAGTTTTTCAGCGCAACCAAAAAATCAGTGAAGCTGAAAACAGGATCAAACAGAAAGAGCAATCCATAAACCAGAAAGATCAGAATATTGAGCGCATTATCAAAGAAAATGAGCTAATAAAGGAAAACCTCAACCGCCAAATTGAAGTGGTGAATATTAAGCGAACCGAACTGGAAAAACACCAGGAAGAACACATCAAAAGGCTTGAAAAAGTGGCCGGTTTGTCTGCAGATGAAGCCAAAACGCAATTATTGGAAACCCTGAAAAATGAAGCAAATTCCCAGGCGCTTATCATTCAACAGGAAATAATTGATGATGCCAAACTCCGCGCTAATAAAGAAGCCCGAAAAATAATTATCCAGACCATACAACGAACTGCTGCTGAACAAGCCATAGAAAACTCAATTACTGTTTTCAATCTTGAAAGTGATGAAATAAAAGGTTCAATCATTGGCCGTGAAGGAAGAAATATCAGGGCTATTGAAGCCGCTACGGGAGTAGATCTTATAGTTGATGACACTCCGGAAGCGATTATACTTTCTTCATTTGATCCATTACGCCGTGAAATTGCACGACTATCATTGCAAAGATTAGTAACAGATGGCCGGATACATCCTGCCCGCATTGAAGAAGTTGTAGAAAAGACCCGTAAGCAGATTGAAGAACAGATCATGGAAATAGGAGAACGTACCATAATTGAATTGGGGATTCACGGACTTCATAAAGAATTGGTCAGGATTGTAGGCAAAATGCGTTTTCGTTCTTCTTATGGTCAAAACTTATTAATGCATAGCCGCGAAGTAGCCAATCTATGTGGTATTATGGCTGCTGAATTGGGCATGAATGCGAAACTCGCTAAACGCGCCGGTTTATTACACGATATAGGTAAAGTTCCTGATGAAGAAACTGAATTGAGCCATGCCCTTTTAGGAATGAAACTGGCAGAAAAATATGGTGAGAATCCGGCAGTATGCAATGCTATAGGCGCTCATCATGATGAAGTAGAAATGCAATATGTGATATCTCCTGTGGTGCAGGCGTGCGATTCTATGAGTGGTGCAAGGCCTGGAGCAAGGCGCGAAATCATGCAGCAATACCTGCAACGCATCAAAGACTTAGAAAATCTTGCCCTTGCCTACCAGGGCGTGGAAAAAGCCTATGCTATACAAGCTGGCCGGGAGTTACGCGTGATAGTGGAAGCAGAGAAAGTGAGTGATGGAGATAGTGATAAATTAAGTTTTGAAATAGCCCAAAAAATACAAACAGAAATGACCTATCCTGGTCAAATTAAAGTAACTGTAATAAGGGAGAAAAGAGCTATCAATGTAGCCAGATAAAAAGCTGCTTATAAAATAGACATATTAGGAATTGTTGCACCTGCTGACTATTGGAATAAAAAATCAATTAAACTTTGTAACAATTTATCAAAATTGCCTTACCTTCGCACTCCTAAATTAAAAAAAGCCATGAATGCAATTGCTTTTGTACACGAACAATTGACTACAAAAAATGAATTCCCGAAGTTTAAGGCGGGTGATAATATTACTGTTAATTATAAAATACAGGAAGGTAATAAAGAACGTATCCAGAGTTTTAAGGGTGACGTGATAAAACGCCAGGGCGAAGGCGGAACTGCTACTTTTACAGTGCGTAAGATAAGTGATGGCATAGGAGTTGAACGCTTATTTCCTTTCTTTTCCCCAAACATTGAAAGTATCAAATTACATAAAGTAGGTAAAGTTCGCCGTGCTAAATTGTATTTCTTACGTGAAAGAAGCGGAAAAAGTGCCCGTATTAAAGAAAAAAGAATGAAATAAAATATAAAATATTAATAAAAAAAAACCGGGAAGTGCTTGCTTTCCGGTTTTTTATTTTATATAATTGTACCCGCATAAAACGCTGATATCTTTAATAAGATAAATGTACCTAACCTATTTTTACTGAAATGAAGAAAATTTATCTAATCGCATTCGTATTATCATTGATTCTATTCTCTTGTGCCAAGGGAATTACTCCCTATGAAGCAGCTCATGGAAAGGCAAAATGCGGACGATATATTAAATAATCTCCACTGCTTGTTAAACATGTTTAAAATTACATTGTATAGGTTAGCCTAATTATTATTAATGTATCTTTGTCAACTAATATAAACACTATGACATTTCTATTATTTAAACCGGAATTTCTTTTAACAATGCCCGGAGGCTCAGAATGGGTGTTAATTCTATTGGTAGTACTTTTATTTTTTGGAGGTAAAAAAATTCCTGATCTTATGCGTGGAATTGGCCGAGGAGTAAGAGAATTCAACGATGCCAAAGAAAATGTAAAAAACGAACTGGATGCAGGCATGAGAGAGAAAGACAAAACTCCCGCACCTGAACAGCGTGAAGCCGTAAAGGAAACAGAACTTCCTAAATAATTAATCAATTAATTTCTATCAGAAGGTTGAGGTGTGCATCTAAACATAGATGAACATCTGAACCTTTTTTATTAAAATTACCTCCATTGTTTTATTATCAAAATATTTCTCAATATCAAAAACAACTTTTTGAAGGTTCTATTTCCTGCCTGGATGCTGTTGAACATTATTTAAGCAAAATAAATGAGCACCGTGATCTTAATGCATTTGTACAGATTTATGATGTTGAAAGCAGGCAACGTGCTATTTCTCTGGATGAAAAAAGAAAAAAAGGTAAAACTTGTGGAAAACTTCATGGGATAGTAATTGCTCTCAAAGATGTTATTTGCTACAAAGATCATAATATAAGTGCCTCATCAGCAATCCTGAAAAATTTTAATTCCATTTATAGTTCAACAGCAGTTGAAAAACTATTACAGGAAGATGCTATCATTATTGGAAATTGCAACTGTGATGAATTTGCTATGGGAAGCACTAATGAAAATTCAGTTTATGGAAGAGTTAAAAATGCATTAGATCCAGCTAAAGTTCCCGGAGGATCTTCGGGCGGGTCTGCAGTTGCAGTGCAGGCTGGGTTGAGTATGGTAAGCCTTGGGAGCGATACCGGTGGATCCGTAAGACAACCGGCAGATTTTTGTGGAATTGTAGGAATGAAACCATCATATGGAACTATCTCGAGACATGGTCTGATTGCTTATGCTTCATCATTTGACCAGATTGGGATTTTTTCTAAAAATGTTGAAGATGCAGCTAAAGTACTAGAAGTAATCAGCGGGAAAGATGAATATGACAGTACTGTAAACCAAAAAAAATCTGAAAATTTTTCTTTGGGTAGCAATTCTAAAAAATATAAAATTGCTTTATTTAAAAATGCTATGGAGCATGAAAGCCTTGATCACGAAATAAAAAAAGGCATTTATGATTTATCGAAAAATTTAAAAGATGATGGACATATTGTAGAAGAAATCAATTTTGAATTAATTGATTTTATTGTCCCTGCATATTATGTACTAACAACGGCTGAAGCCTCTGCCAATCTTTCCCGGTATGATGGTGTAAGATATGGATATAGAGATACGAATAATGACGAAGATCTTACCACTTTTTACAAAAGAACCCGTGGAAACGGTTTTGGTAAAGAAGTTAAAAAACGAATTATGCTAGGCTCTTTCGTACTCAGCGAAGGATATTACGATGCTTATTTTACCAAAGCCCAACAAGTCAGGAATATATTAGTAACGCAAACTAAAGAAATTTTTAAAAATTTTGACGCATTGCTTTTGCCAACAGTTCCGCAGACCGCTTTTGAAGCAGGAAGGATGCAAAAGGATCCTATCGCTATGTACCTGGCTGATATTTATACCGTATACGCAAATCTTACCGGCATTCCCGGAATTTCATTACCACTATTTAAACATAGCAATGGCATGCCGTTTGGCGCCCAGGTTCTGACCAACAAACACAATGAATTAACCTTACTTGAGCTTTCTGGTTTGCTGCTGAAAGATTATAAAAAGTATTAGCAGATGAAAAAAAAGTATTCTATAGTTTTTTTTTCTATCATAATAGGATCATTTTCCCCTATGCTGATTTTTGCGAATAAAATAAATTTTCAAAAGGAAAAAATTGATACTGTAGTAATACCGGTAAATAAAAAGGAAGACAAAGTCATTGATGAAGTCATTGAATCTAAAAAACCACTAAAAAAAGAGAAAGTAGAATACCTGAGCCAGGTAACCAAATATGGTTTTAAAAATCTCTTTAAGAATTATTCCTATAATGCGTCAATGCCCTATTCTTCGCAGGTAAATCCTTATGCAGAAAATTATATGCAGGACTATTTGAAGTCGCATACAAAATATTTGCAGCACCTGAAACAAACATCTGTTCCTTATTTTAATTTAATTGATGGCATCCTGGCTCAATATGGATTACCTAAAGAATTGAAATATCTTGCTGTAATAGAAAGTAATTTAAAATCAACAGCACTTTCGTCTGCAGGCGCTCTTGGCCCATGGCAATTCATGCCTTATACAGCCAGGGATTATGGCCTAAAGGTAAATCAGAACGAAGATGATCGGACTGACTATTATAAAAGCACCAATGCTGCTGCCAGATATTTACTCTACCTATATAAAGAACTCAAAGACTGGCTTCTTGTAATAGCCGCTTACAATGGAGGCCCGGCCAGAGTTTACAGCGCCATTAAAAAAAGTGGTAGCCGAAATTTTTGGGATCTTCAATATTACCTTCCGGAAGAATCGCGTAACCATGTGAAAAAATTTATTGCAACACATTATATAATGGAAACTGGCGGAAGCGATAATGGCACTTTAGCAGATACTAAATTTAATTATTCCAATCTTGCCGGACAAGACAGCCTCATAACCACTCCCAGTTTATCCGATTCAGAAAAAGTAAATTTGGCTCAAATGAAAGTATCAGGAAGATACAAAGCTTCGGTTATAGCAAGGAATATTGATATGGATATTAAGAATTTTAACCGCTATAATCCTGGTTTTGATGAGGTGCTACTAAAAGGTGACAATTACAACCTGCAATTACCCAATGATAAAATGGCGCTGTTTAATGCTAATAAATATCCAATATTAAATGAGTGTGTACAGCAACTTTTAGAAAGTGCGGAAATAGTTACTAAAACTGGTTACAAGAAAAAATAATTTCTATCCCAGGGCATTTTTCATGGCTTCCATTTTAATATTACACTCTTCATATTCCATATGAGGATCACTTTTAAAAGTGATAGCAGAGCCGGCCTGTATAGATAAATACTTATTATTTTTATTATAAAGAATACTTCTGATTACTACATTAAAATCAAAATCACCCTCAGGATTGATGTAACCAACTGTTCCGGAAAAAAGTCCTCTTTTCGTTCTCTCATATTCTTCTATCAACTCCATCACTCTTTTTTTGGGAGCACCAGTCATAGAACCCATAGGAAATGTAGCGGATAGAATTTTGGCAAAAGAAATATCCTCGCGGAGATTTCCGGTAATGGTCGAAATCATCTGGTGAACCTGGGGAAAAGAATAAATTTTCAAAAATTCTTTTACAGTGACCGAACTCTCTGTACAAACCTTTGAAAGATCATTTCGAACCAGGTCAACAATCATAATGTTTTCCGAACGTTCCTTTTCATTCAATTGTAAAGAAATCTTTTCTTCCTCATCTTTGATAAGATCTTTTTTTGTTCTTTTGGAAGTGCCCTTTATAGGCTGGGAAATAATAGTGTTATTAATTTTCTTCAAAAATCTTTCAGGGCTGGCACATAGTAGGTATTTTTCTTCATACTTATAAAATGCAGAAAATGGATTCGGTGAAAGCCTGCTCAATTTCTTAAACACATTTACAGGATCTATTTTAATATTCTCTGCAAAATATTCCTGGCAAAAGCAAATTTCATAACAATCGCCTCTTGCAATATGTTCCTGTAGTTTTTTTATAGTTTCTAAATATTCTGCCCTGGAAAACCTGCTTTTAAGCACAGGTTTTTCTGTAACCAGGTTACTAGAATTTACCCTAAGAATTTCATGAAATATTTTTTCAGAATCGTATCCAGCAGGAACACTGATGCTTATACTTTTCTTTGTAAGGATAAAAACCATTTCAGGCACAAAAAAAAGAAAGTCGGGAAATTCAATACCATCATAATTTGCAGAGGAAAGAATTTCTATTTCATTTTTCAAATCATAGTCTGCATGGCCAAAAATCCAATCCTTATTTTTTTTTTGAAATAATTCCAGTGCTGCTAAACCTGCTTTATCATTTGACATTACAGAACTGATAGCACCAACACCTGCAATACATTCATACGATTTGTCAAATTCGTATTCATGGTTATCTAAAAAACAAAAATTGCTGAATTTTATTCCAAAGTTCAGCAATTGAGATTTAAAATTATAAAAATCAGTGACAGGATATGAAGTGATTGTTCTTTCCAAAATTATAGATCAACGCAAAAAAATTTGCTTAAAAATCATCATCATCATCAAGGCCATCTCCATCGTCGAATAGATCAAGTGTTTTAAAATCATCATCAATTTCAAAATCATCTTCTTCTTTTCCTTTTTTAGGAGAAGATTTCTTAATCTTAGATTTAGGTATATCAAATTCTTCAAAATCCGGATCGTAATCATCATCGTCACCCTTTTCCCAATCATCATCTACTTCAATATCATCGTCATCGTCGTCATCATCTTTCCGTTTTTTACTTGCAGATGGTTTTCCCTTTTTTACAGGTATATCGTCATCATCAAAATCATCATCATCATCAACATCATCTTTTGGTTGTTTTTTGCCTGAAGCCTTTGTTGATGTCTTAGTAGGCTTCTTTGTAGGAAAATCTTTTCCCTTATCACTTGTTGCTTTCATATTTTGCAAAGGATTTATTTTTGTAAAATTTCAATTTGATTTTTAATTATCCAAAAATAATCAATACTTTTTAAAAAAAATTATCGGGGTATAAATAAACTTCATTCCTATACTACTATAAGTTGGTCAGTACCGGGACCATTTGATATGTATTTTACAGGAATCCCAAGGGTCGTATTGATATAATTGATATAAATATCCATTTCAGCAGGAAGGCTTTTAAAATCTTTTATCCCGGTAATATCCGTTTCCCAGCCTTTAAAATCTTTATAACCAGGTTCAAGTTTTATCCCCTCCATTTGAAAAGGAATCTCTTTGGTCTCTTTTCCGTTTATATTGTAACTATCGCCCACTTTTAGAACGTCTAATTTGTCAAGAACATCCGCTTTTGTCATTACTAATTGAGTAACACCATTAATCATGCAGGCAAAATTCAGTGCAACTAAATCAATCCATCCACATCTTCTCGGCCTACCGGTTGTACTTCCAAATTCATTACCATTCTTCCTGATCAATTCACCAATATCATCATGCAATTCGGTTGGAAACGGGCCACTACCTACTCTTGTACAATAGGCTTTTGTAATTCCGATTACATCCCTGATTTTTTGTGGTGATAATCCTAATCCGCTACCTACACCTGCGGTAATAGTACTTGAAGAAGTTACATAGGGAAATGTACCAAAGTCCACATCAAGCATACTTCCCTGTGCGCCTTCTGCAAGAATTTTGCTCCCTTTTTGTATTGCATCATTTATAAAATATTCCCCGTTGACAATATTTAAGGTTTTTAAAAATTCCAGTGCTTCAAAAAATTCAGCTTCTGACGCTGAAATATCTTCTTCATATGAAAAATTATCCAAAATCTGTTGGTGCTTTGAACGAAGTTTCTGGTATTGCACAGCAAAATCATCATTTAAGAGATTGCCCACGCGAAGGCCATTCCTTCCGGTTTTATCCATATAGGCAGGGCTAATTCCCTTTAGTGTCGAACCTATCTTCTCTTTCCCCTTGGCTGCTTCACTGGCACGGTCAATAGCCCGGTGCGTTGGCAATATCAAATGAGTTCTTTCACTGATAAAAAGCGATTTTTTATAATCAATTCCAAAGGAAGCAATGGCTTCGCACTCTTTCTTAAGTGTAATGACATCAAGTACGACTCCGTTTCCAATCAGGTTGATTTTATTTTCATGAAATATCCCTGAAGGAACCTGGTGCAAAACTGTTTTTTTCCCATCAACATAAAGAGTGTGGCCGGCATTTGGGCCGCCCTGAAAACGGGCAATAATGTCATATCGGGGAGCAAAATAATCTACAATTTTCCCTTTCCCTTCATCGCCCCATTGGAGCCCAAGAATTACATCAACCATTTTTTTAGATAGATTTAATCATCAATTTTAAGAACGCGGTAAAAGTAAAATTAAAAAAAGAAACTGGGGGATATTTTTCTTTGACTATTTAAGACTAATTTTTTTGTTTAAATAAGAACAAGAAAGCTATAGGTATCAAGCTACTTTAAGCAAACTCAATTTACTAATGGTAAATTTACGTTCAGCATATTCTTTGTTAACAGTAAATGTTTTCACTTTTTGTGAAGGCAATTCAAACATCGCATCAGTTAAAATACTTTCACATATGCTTCTGAGTCCCCTTGCACCTAACTTGTATTCCATAGCTTTTTCAACCATAAAATCATACACTTCACTTTCGATAACCAGATTGATTCCTTCAAGTTCAAACAATTTTTTGTATTGTTTGATCAATGAATTTTTGGGTTCAGTAAGAATACTTCTCAAAGTAGATGCATCAAGTGGATTTAAATAAGTAACTACAGGAAGCCTCCCCAATAATTCGGGTATCAGGCCAAAAGATTTTAAATCCTGGGCATTTACAAATTGTAACAGATTTTTTCTCTGGTATTCCTGGAGATCTTTATTAACACTAAAACCAATGGCGTTGGTATTGATTCTGCGGCCAATCAAACGATCAACACCATCAAATGCACCTCCGCATATAAAGAGAATATTACTGGTATTTATTTTTATCAGTTTTTGTTCAGGATGTTTACGTCCTCCCTGTGGTGGAACGAGGACTTCAGTTCCTTCCAATAATTTTAATAATCCCTGCTGCACACCTTCCCCACTTACATCTCTTGTAATGCTTGGATTATCACTTTTACGGGCAATCTTATCTATTTCGTCTATATACACAATTCCTTTCTGGGCAGCCGTAACATCAAAATTACATACCTGCAAAAGCCTGCTTAAAATACTTTCTACATCCTCTCCCACATATCCAGCCTCAGTAAAAACCGTAGCATCTACAATAGCAAACGGTACATTTAATATACGGGCAATAGTTTTTGCCAGCAATGTTTTACCTGTACCGGTTTCACCCACCATGATGATATTGCTTTTCTCTATTTCTACATCATCATTTTCAACTTTTTGGTTCAGACGTTTATAATGATTATAAACTGCGACAGCAATTACTTTTTTGGCATCATCCTGCCCGATTATATATTCATCTAAGAATTTTTTTAACTCAATTGGTTTTTTTACAGAAAGCTTATAATTGGAAGATGCAGCATCTTTTTCCTGCATAGGTAAAATTTCCTGAACGATAATTTCCTGCGCGTGTTCCACACAACTTTCACAAATATGACCTTCCTGACCCGCAATGAGAATTTTAACTTCATCACGGCTTCTACCACAAAAGGAGCAATGTAATGTTTGTTGTTTAGCCATGAGTTTCTAATAAATATTTCCTGTTTTAAAATAAAAGCCAGTTGCCAACATAAATATGACAGCAAAAACTGCTATAACGATGCATTACAATTGCTGTAAAATACCATCAACGATACCATATTTTTTACTTTCTTCTGCATCCATCCAATAATCGCGGTCAAAATCTTCCATAACTTTTTCATAAGATTGGCCACAATTTTCTGCTAATATTTTTGCCCCTAATTCCTTGGCTTTTTGTATCTGAATAGCCATAATTTCAAGATCGGCACTGGTACCCTGTCCGCCTCCGCTGGGCTGATGAATCATTACTTCGCCATGTGGAAAAATAAATCGTTTTCCTTTTTCGCCACCACTAAGTAAAATGCTTCCCATACTTGCCGCCATCCCCATGCATACTGTACTTACAGGAGATGAAATCATTTTCATAGTATCATAAATTACCATACCGCTGGTGATAACACCACCCGGGCTGTTAATATAAAAAGTAATTTCTTTGCCGGGTTCTTTAGCCTCCAGGAATAAAAGCCTGTTAGTAATATCTTTTGCACTTTTGTCATTCACTTCTCCCCAAAGAAAAATTTTACGTTGTTCAATAAATTTTTTATCAAACATCATTCCCCCCATCATCTTTTCCATTGGGTTTTCAGGAGCACCTGTTTCTGGTTCGTCTTCCTGGTTAAGATGTGTTAAATTATTTTTATAAAAATTCATAAAATTATATTTTGAATTAATCTTTATTTTTTTCTTTTCTTGAATTGGTAATCAATACTTCATCAACAAGACCGTATTCCTTAGCTTCGGCAGCGGTCATCCAAAAATCCCTGTTACTATCTTTGGCCACTTTCTCTATTGTTTGCCCGGTATGAATGCTCAGTATATCATAAAGTTCATGTTTTATCTTTCGAACTTCATTCACCGTGATTGCCACATCTGATGCCTGACCGGCGGCTCCTGCGCTTGGTTGATGCATCATGATCCTGGAATGTTGCAAAGCGCTTCTTTTGCCCGGAGCCCCTGCTGCCATTAGCACGGCTGACATACTTGCCGCTATGCCTGTACAAATGGTGGCAATGTCGGGCGTTACAAACTGCATAGTATCATACAATCCTAATCCGGCATAAACGCCTCCTCCGGGGGAATTGATATAAAGTTGTACATCCCTTGTTCTGTCAGTACTTTCTAAAAACAGCAATTGCGCAATAATAATATTGGCAACTTCATCATTTACCGGATAACCGAGAAAGATAATCCTGTCCATCATAAGACGGCTATAAACGTCCATCACAGCCACATTCATAGGTCTTTCCTCAATAATATTGGGAGTCAGATTGGTTACGTTATGTTTTATATACCCATCAAGGGTATTGCTGCTAATACCTCTGTGCTTTACAGCATATTTTTCAAATTCTTTTCCTGGATTCATAAATTAAATTTAGTGTAATACTATTTAAGATGGTGAAGTTCCAAATATTATGCTAAGAAAAAAAATAAGACAAAATGACGAAGGGATATTTTCGACTCCTATGGCTGGACACCACCTTTTTGAATTGGAAATTTTAGATAAGAACCAACTCTTCAATACTTCTGTGCTTTTAAACTCAATGATGGTGATGCTCCTGCATTGCCAAAAATTCCTCTGAAGTAGTTGCCTTTTCTTCAGGTGTTACCTGAGTTTCGAGCCAGTTAAATAATTTTTCAGTGATCATTCTCCGGTAAGTACTATCAACCTGGTTCTCATCTTTCATCATCCTGTCAATATAACTTTCTATCCATTGGGTATCCTCTCCCAGGTTCATTTGCCCAAAATAATTCATTATTTCTGCTTTCATACTATTCCTCAACTCTTCTTCAGTAACTTCAAGTTTATTTTCATTAATAATTTTGTCGCTTATTAATGTCCATTTTAGTTGGTTAACAAATGCCGGATACTCTGATTCTACTTCTTCACGAGATTTTTTTTCTTTGCCGCCAATTTCTATCCAGTTTTTTAAAAATTCATCAGGAAATTGCACAGGAGTTTCCAGCAAACTATGATAAAGCTGGTCGTGCATTTGATTGCGACTGGCAGCATCCCACTGTTTTTGTATTTCTTCTTCTAAAATTTTTCGAAAATCTTCTTCTGTCTTAATGTCTTTCCCCGGGAAAACCTGGTTAAAAAATTCTTCGTTGAGTTCTTTCTTTTCAATAAGACCAATTTTAGTGATGGTCATTTTAAAATATTTTTCAGTGGAAGAGATATCTTCTTTATCCAAACCTAAATCAGACAAAATCCATTCTCTTTCTTTTTCAGGAAAAGCTTCTTTCAATTGCAAAACAACTGAATCCTCTACTTTTTTACCTTCCAGTTTGGGCCTGAAATCTTCTGAAAAATATTTTACTAAAATCGAATTATCTTTTGAAATTCCTTCAGCCACAGGATTTCCTTCTGCATCACTTTCTTCGAACAAAACATTCAAAACAGATTCATTCCCCGAAACTGTTTCCACATCATTCATTGTACCATGCTTGGTAACCAATTTTTCTACTTCTTCATTTACCATTTGAGCAGTAGTTTTTACTTTGTGCAGTAATGGTTTTGCGGTAGCAATGGCATCAAGTGTTATGTCCGGTTTCAACCCGATTTCGAACGGAAAATCATATTCTGCGGGGCTATTCATATCCAGGCCACGCAAATCATTTTCCATGGGTAAAGGCTGGGCAAAAATTTCAGGCTTTTCTTTAACAAGATATTCCTGCAATCCCTTTTCAACAGATTTGATTACTTCGTCGTAAAAAATAGATGCACCATACATTTTTTTAACCATACCCACAGGCACCATTCCTTTTCTAAAACCAGGAATATTGGCTTTTTTAGTATACTCTTTTATCGCTTTTTCAAATGCAGGGAAATAATCTTCCTTTGTTACTTTTACTGTCAGTTTATCGTGAAGATTGCCTATATTTTCTTTTATTACACTTGCCATTACTCAAATTTTATCAACCGTATAGAACGGTTTATCCTTTTCTTTTTTTAGAAAATTGTTGAAGAAAGTGCGCATGGAGGGACTCGAACCCCCACACCTTGCGGCATCAGATCCTAAGTCTGACGTGTCTACCAATTTCACCACATGCGCTTTTGGGGCGGCAAAAGTAATGGTTTTTTTGATAAAATGATGATCCCTATCCTTCAAATATCAAATAATAAAAAAAAAATAATAAATTCTCAATTTTACCCTTTAATCCCGGGCATAAACTTTTCTTATGTAAATTCGTAATTAATGGAAACTACTCTTGATATCCCAAAATATAAAATGAACGATGAGGAAGAAAAAAAAGAAATTCTTCGAAAATATCGTGCTCTATTAAGAACCCTGAAGTCAAAATTAAAACCAGGCGATAAGGAAAATATTAGAGTTGCATTTGAAATGGCCGTAGAAGCACACAAAAATACGCGGCGAAAAAGTGGAGAACCTTATATTTTGCATCCAATAGCTGTAGCCATGATTTGTGTGGAAGAAATAGGGCTTGGTGTACGAAGCACTATTTGTGCTTTATTACATGACACTGTAGAAGACACAGATATAACAATAGACGTGGTGAAAAGGGAATTCGGCCCCGAAATAGCCAGGATTGTTGATGGGCTTACTAAAATCGCGAATGTACTTGACGCCAATACATCGCAGCAAGCTGAAAATTTTAAAAAAATACTACTTACACTTACTGATGATCCCAGAGTAATATTAATTAAGCTGGCTGACCGGCTTCATAATATGCGAACATTGGGCAGTATGAATCGTGAGAAGCAATTAAAAATTGCTTCTGAAACCGTATATGTATATGCACCACTTGCGCATCGAATGGGACTTTATACTATCAAGACTGAACTAGAAGACCTCTCCATGAAGTATATGGAGCCAGACAGTTATCGGTATATCGCGCTCAAATTAGAAAAAACAAAAAGAGACCGTACCCGGTATATAAATGATTTTATAAGGCCCATCAAAGAAAAATTATCTCAAAGCAATTTCGACTTTGAAATCTATGGCAGGCCTAAAAGTATTCATTCTATTTGGAATAAAATGAAGAAAAAAGGCGTATCCTTTGAAGAAGTATATGATCTTTTTGCCATTAGAATCATTCTGAATTCACCTACAGAAAGAGAAAAAGAAGATTGCTGGAAAGTTTACAGTCTCGTTACCGACGAATACATTCCTGCACCGGAAAGGTTACGCGATTGGTTGAGCAACCCAAAGAGCAATGGATACGAAGCATTACATACAACTGTAATGGGACCGCAGGGAAAATGGGTGGAAGTGCAGATAAGAACAAGGCGGATGAATGACATCGCTGAAAAAGGATTGGCAGCTCATTGGAAATATAAAGAAGGCACCACCGAGGAAAACCGTTTTGATAATTGGTTTCAGCAAATTCGGGATATGCTTGCCAGTCAGGATACCAATTCGATTGATTTTCTCCAAGACTTCAAAGTCTCTTTTTTAGCAGAAGAAATATATGTTTACACTCCGAAAGGAGATGTAAAAATGTTACCCAGTGGGGCTTCTGCACTAGACTTTGCTTTTGCTGTTCATACCATGGTGGGAGAGAAATGTATTGGGGCCAAAGTAAACCACAAGTTGGTCCCTTTGGGTCACATATTGCGGAGCGGTGACCAGATAGAAATCATCACTTCTACGAAACAAAAACCAAAAAGTGAATGGCTCAAACTGGTAGTAACCACCAAAGCAAAAACAAAAATAAAAGATTCATTAAAAGAAGAAAAAAGAGCAATTGCCGAAGAAGGTAAAATCATACTACACCGGAAATTAGATCACCTGGGTGTTTCAATGAGCCAATCCAACCTTGATGAAATAGCCACCTATTATAAATTAAACTCTTCGCTTGACCTTCTTTATGATATTGCTGTCAGAAAAATAGACCTTAAAGAATTAAAAGAATTCCAGGTATTAGGCGATAAAATATCAGCGCCCAAAATTATCAAAACTCTTGTTGAGGAGAAGAGCGATGTATCCCATAAAAATCAAAATAAAAAAGATACCGAGCTGATCATTTTTGGAGAGAGTAGTGATAAAATCATGTACACTTTAGCCAATTGCTGCAAGCCTATTCCAGGCGATGATGTATTTGGATTTATCACCCAGGGTGAAGGATTGAAAATTCATAGAACCAATTGTCCCAATGCAGCAAGATTGCTATCTAATTATGGGCATAGAGTAGTAAAAACCAAATGGGTAAAAAATAAAGAAATCTCTTTCTTAACCGGTATAAAAATTATAGGACTAGATGATGTAGGGGTTATCAATAAAATTACCAACCTGATAAGTGGCACTTTAAAAATTAATATCAATGCGCTTACCATAGAAGCCAAAGAGGGCCTTTTTGAAGGAAATGTAAAAGTTTATGTTCACGACAAAGATGAACTCGAAGAACTGGTAAAAAACCTTCAGGATTTACCTGGGATCGAAAGTGTGGAAAGATATGATACAGAGTAAATTTACCCTCTATACTATTACTAAAACTGTCAACATATATAAAATTAATATTCAACTCTTCTGGAACTATTTTATTCCCGACTTACTTTGATTGTTGCATAGTTGTTTTTGTTTCTTCAAAAAAAATCAATCATTATCTTCGCTGCCGCAATGTATCAATTACTTCGTAAAATTTTATTTTGGTTCGACGCAGAAGAAGTGCATTATTTTTCAATGAATATGCTTGCTTTCTTTTGTAAATTTTCTTTCCTGAAAAACATTTTGAAAAAACAATTTAGCCCTGTTGGACAAAATCTTTCCAGGCAAATTTTCGGGCTCAACTTTTCTAATCCTGTAGGTCTTGCAGCAGGATTTGATAAAAATGCAAAATATCTGAACGAACTGGAAGCACTGGGGTTTGGTTTTGTAGAAACAGGCACAGTAACTCCTTTAGCACAGGACGGAAATCCTAAACCAAGATTATTTCGTTTACCAAAAGATAAAGCGCTAATTAACAGGATGGGTTTTAATAATGACGGCGTAAAAAAGGTGGCAGAAAGAATAAGAAAGTTTAAACAACTAAATAGACATTCCAATCTTATTATCGGTGGAAATATTGGGAAAAATAAAGTAACACCTAATGAAAATGCCTGGAAAGATTATGAAATTTGCTTTAATGAACTGCACGATGTAGTTGATTATTTTGTGGTGAATGTAAGTTCGCCAAACACTCCGGGATTAAGAGATCTTCAACAAAAAGATTCTTTACAAAAGATTCTTACCCATCTGCAAAATATTAATAAAACCAAGAATATTCAAAGGCCATTGCTCTTAAAAATATCACCAGACCTTAGTCAACTCGAGTTAGATGATATTATTGACCTTGCAATGGAAATTAATTTAGACGGGCTGGTAGCTGCCAACACCACGATCAGCCGCAATCATTTAATTACCCCGGAAAATGAAATCAATAAAATGGGTGCAGGAGGTCTGAGTGGAAAACCTTTAAATGAAAAATCTAATGAAATGACCCATTACATTCATAGCAGAACGAAAATACCCATAATCAGTAGCGGAGGAATTTTTACAGCTTCAGATTCAAATGAAAAATTCCAACGTGGTGCAAGCCTGGTGCAGGTATGGACAGGGTTTATTTATGAAGGCCCCGGAATCGTGAAGAAGATTTTAGCTGCCAATCCCTAAAAAGGAATCACTCATTTTTGCAAAAAATCAATTTTATACTATAAAAATATATCCTTGGCAGCATTCAATACGGTAAAACTGATGATGCTCATATTTTATTTTTATAAGTAATAATAACTTCGCACCTAAACGATTCCAGATGCAGATAGATTTTAATCTTTTAAAAAAATACAACGTTCCTGTCCCAAGATACACCAGCTATCCTACTGTACCATTTTGGAACGAGGAGATCAATGTTTCAAAATGGATACAGCTATTTCAGCAACAATTTCTGAAAAATAATAATGCTGAAGGAATCAGCCTGTATATCCATTTACCTTTTTGTGAATCACTTTGCACCTATTGTGGTTGTAATAAAAAGATAACGACGAATCATAGCGTGGAAACACTTTACCTGGAAA
Source organism: Bacteroidota bacterium (assembly GCA_030706605.1). GTDB lineage: Bacteria > Bacteroidota > Bacteroidia > Chitinophagales > Chitinophagaceae > Ginsengibacter. The sequence goes on along the minus strand of JAUZOE010000016.1, from coordinate 39,943 downwards.
CAATTATAAAAGAATGGGAAATGTATGTAGCCATTATGGGTGAGAAACCTGTGATACGTGAATTACATTTAGGAGGCGGCACACCCACTTTTTTTTCCCCGGAAAATCTACAGAAATTATTAAATGGAATTTTTAAACATGCCGATATTCATCCGCAACATGAATTTGGAGTAGAAGGCCATCCTAACAACACTACCAAAGAACATTTGCAGGCTCTATATGATTTTGGATTCCGCAGAGTGAGTTATGGTGTGCAGGATCATGATGCTAAAGTGCAGCACATAATCAACAGGATTCAGCCATTTGAGAATGTAAAACTTGCAACAGAAAATGCCAGGGCCATTGGATATGATTCTGTAAATTTTGATTTGATCTACGGACTACCCATGCAAACTGAAGAAAGTATTGAAAAAACAATTTTACAATCTATCAGCTTAAAACCTGATCGTGTTGCTTTTTACAGTTATGCACATGTCCCATGGACCAGCCGTGGACAGCGCTTATTTGATGAAAATGATCTTCCTTCTGCTGATGAAAAAATGAAATTGTACCAAAAAGGCAAAAGTTTATTTACGCGTAATGGATACACAGATATAGGAATGGATCATTTTTCGTTGGCCACTGACAGTTTATATAATGCCTGGAATGAAGGATGGCTTCATCGGAATTTCATGGGTTACACTACACAAAAAACAAGCATGATATTAGGTCTTGGAGTATCCAGCATTAGTGATGCTGGCATCGGATTTGCACAAAACCATAAAACCCTCCATGACTATTATGAATCGGTGAATAAACATGAATTCCCAGTTACAAAAGGTTATTTTTTAGATGAGGAAGACCAGGCATTTCGCCAATATATTTTAAATATTTCCTGCCAGGCTAAAACTACATTCCACGAGGAACATTTAAATCTTTTGCAAAAATATAGTTTCCCTGAATTGAGAAAATTAGCAGCAGATGAATTAATTATATTTGATGAAACCGGGCTAAACGTTAACGATTTAGGAAGAAATTTTATCAGGAATATTTGCAAGGCATTTGATCTTCACCTTTTAAGAGCCCAGGTTCCGCAGGATATAAAGCCTTTATATAGCAGGGCTATTTAAAAAATATCGTTCCCAATTATTCTAAATAAAATAATTGAGTTTTGAATAAGAAATTATTCTTTATACTCAGGCTCATCAAGTCTTACTACTTTCCTGTTTTGCTTTTTCATCATTACCATATTTAAAATTTCTACGACAAAGGAAAAAGCCATTCCGAAATAAATATAATTTTTCAAATTAAGGTCTTCGGCTTTTTCAGAAGCCCATCCTTCTATTACGAGGCTAAGACCTATCATTACTAAAAATGAGAGCGCAAGCATTTTAAATGTAGGGTGATTATGAATAAACCGGGCAATGGCGGGGCTGAAAGCAAACATAATAATCATAGCTATAATTACCGCGGCAATCATTATTTCTACATGCTTTGCTGTACCTCCGGCTGTAATGATACTGTCAAAAGAAAAAACCATATCCACCAATAATATCTGGAAAACCGCCTGCATAAATGAGAACTGTTTTCCTTTTGGTTTTACCACATCGGGATCTTCACCTTCCAGTTTTTGATGAATTTCATGCACCGATTTGTAAATAAGAAAAACACCTCCTGCCAACATAACAATACTCGCCAAATCAAATCCTTTACCGAACAATGTTACCACGGCTATTCCTTTTTGCGACAATAACCACCCAAGCCCCAGCAACAGAAGGCTTCTTACCATACTGCCCATAGTTACCCAAACAAGCCTTGCTTTTTTATGTTTACCTGGAGGTAATCTGCTAATAATAATACTTACAAAAATTACATTGTCAACTCCTAATACGATCTCAAGAATGACCAAAATGACAAAACTGATAATACTATCGCTGGTAAATAAATGGCTCAATTGATTTTAGATTTAATATTTTCCCTTGTGAGTATTTCCCGGTACTTAATGATCCTTCCAAGGGGAAATTTCATTTTTCCAACTTTTAACCCTCGTGCTTAATTTCTGAAGTTATACTATTTGCAATATTAAAAAGAAAGTTCTGAAGGAAATAATAATAACTAGTTACATAAATATATTTTTTGTTATGGTATTACTTTCTCAAACTTAGTTTTAACATTTAAAGTTGATAGTTGTTAATGATAAAACTGACAGTAAAAAGAAGTTGTAAATTGCACCAAATTAAATTTTCAAGGTTCTGGTCTTCAGAGTCAATTTCAAATTTTAACTCATTGTAATGAATATAGGTATCGTTTGCTACCCCACATTTGGAGGAAGCGGAGTATTGGCAACAGAATTAGGAAAAGCGCTTGCAGAAAAAGGTCATAACATTCATTTTATTACTTACCAGCAACCAGTCAGATTAGGCGCTTTTCATGCCAACATTTTTTATCATGAAGTAAGTGTACCCACTTATCCTCTTTTTGATTATCCCCCATATGAAACTGCCCTGGCAAGTACTATGGTGGATGTAATTATCAATAATGATGTGGAACTTTTACATGTTCATTATGCCATACCACATGCATCTGCTGCATATATGGCAAAGCAAATACTGGCGAAAGAAGGAATTCACATACCAGTTATTACCACCTTGCACGGTACCGATATTACATTAGTAGGAAAAGATAAAACTTATTCGCCAGTCGTAACTTTTTCAATGAATGAAAGTGCCGCGCTTACAGCCGTATCCAACAACCTGCGGGATGAAACTTATAACAATTTTAAGATTGACAAGGATATAGATGTAATTTATAATTTTGTTGATGCCAAACGTTTCAATAAAAAACCCGTTACTCCTTTCAGGCAAATTATTGCGCCAAACAATGAAAGAATTTTATTGCATGCTTCCAATTTCAGAAAAGTAAAAAGAGTAAATGATGTGGTGCATGTTTTTGAAAAAGTAAACAAAGTTATTGCTTCAAAACTATTGCTGGTAGGCGATGGACCCGATCGTTCCTATATAGAGGGATTGTGCAGGAAAACCGATGCTCATGCCGATATCAGGTTTCTTGGCAGGCAGGAACAAATGGAAGATATCCTGGCCATTTCCGATCTTTTTATTTTACCAAGCGAATATGAAAGTTTCGGCCTGGTTGCACTGGAAGCCATGGCAGCAGAAGTGCCGGTCATTTCAACCAATGCAGGTGGATTACCTGAAATCAATATTAACGGCATCACAGGAATGTTAAGTGATGTGGGCGATGTAGACCAAATGAGCAAAAATATTATTGATATTTTTTCGGATGAAAAGGCATTTCAGATCATGAAAAAAAATGCATTAAAACAGGCGCTGAAATTTGATATTGATAAAATAGTGCCTCAATATGAAAATTTATATAAAAGAGTGCTGGAAGAAAATAAGCATTTGACAATAAAAAAATAAGCATTTAACCTTTGTTGGTTTGACAAAAAAAAACAATGGAAATAATGACCAACCGCCAGATTTTTTTAAATCATATAGGGCAAACTTCTCCCAATCCACTTGGGCTGGAAATAGTAAGAGCCAGTGGTAGCAAATTATACGATATTAACGGGAAAGAGTACATTGATCTTATTGGTGGAATCAGCGTTTGTAATATCGGTCACGGTAATCAAAAAGTAATTGATTCTATAAAAAAGCAGGTAGAAAATTATATGCATGTAATGGTAAACGGGGAACTGGTTTTATCTCCTCAAACGGCTTTTGCAAAATTGCTGACAGATAATTTACCCTCATCGCTTAATTCGGTTTTTTTTACTGCATCAGGCACAGAAGCTACTGAAGGTGCTATGAAGCTGGCAAAACGATTTACCGGAAGAACTCAAATTGCCGCATTTAAAAATTCATACCACGGAAGCACACAAGGGTCATTAAGCATTATTGGAGATGAATATTGGAGAAATGCATTTCGACCTTTATTGCCAGATATTTTGCACTTAAATTTTAATTCCTTTGATGATCTTGAATCCATTACCAGGCAAACGGCCTGTGTCATTGCAGAAACCATACAGGCAGAAGCTGGCGTTATCTTACCTGATAAAAACTGGCTTAAAGCACTACGAAAAAAATGTACTGATACCGGAACTTTATTAGTGCTGGATGAAATCCAAAGTGGGTTCGGGCGTAATGGGACGCTCTGGGCTTTTGAACAATTTAATATCATCCCGGATGTATTATTGTTGGGCAAAGCACTTGGCGGCGGAATGCCATTAGGTGCCTTTATCGCTGATAAAAAAATTATGGACTCTCTTACCAACAACCCTATGCTGGGGCATATTAATACTTTTGGAGGTCATCCTGTTTGTTGTGCCGCAGGGTTTGCAGCCATGGATTTTTTATTAGAAGAAAAAATCATTCGGCAGGTGTTTGAAAAAGAAACTCTATTTCTTAAAAATCTGCATCATCCAAAAATAAAAAAAATCAGGAGCCGTGGATTAATGATGGCGCTGGAGTTTAATAATTTTGAAGAAAATAAAAAGGTAATTGATTCACTTATTGAAAAAGGTGTTTTTACAGATTGGTTTTTATTTGCCTCGCAATGCCTGAGAATTGTACCTCCACTTACCATTACTAATGAAGAAATAAAAGAAGCCTGCGATCATATAAAAGAAGTAGTTTCAGGATTATAATACTTTTGTGAAGTATTTCTTATTACTTCCATTCATTTCTTTAAAAAAATATCATGAGAGTTTTAAAATCTTTTCTAGTTGCTTTTGAAGGTTTGAAAGACTGTTTTTTGCATGAAAAGAATTTCCAAGTGCAGTTTACTATAGCTATATTGGTGACCGCGGCAGGCATTTACTTTTCTATAAGCTCAATGGAATGGATAATCCTGTTAATCTGTTTTGCCGTTGTATTGAGTTTTGAAATTATTAATTCTGCCATTGAAAAATTATGCAATATGGTTTGTTCCGATTATAACTTATCGATTAAAAAGATAAAGGACATGTCGGCGTCAGCAGTATTATTTTCAGCCATCATCTCTTTTATTATTGGATGTATTATTTTTTTACCCAAAATAAAAATGTTTTTAGCCTTGATGTCTTCTAAATGAGAATTTTAACTGAGACTATCAGGCTAAAAATCCATTCCCATGCTAAAATACCAGATTGGTTTTCCCCGGAAAAAGCCATTCATTGGCCATCCAGCATCTGCCTTTAAAAAATATCCCAAGAGTGTACTGCGTGCTCCAAATCCATATCCTCCAAGAAACGGACCGATACCAGGTGCTTTAATTTTTATTTGTACTGTCGGGTCCGAAGGATCAGTATATGTAATGGAAGGCCGTGCAAGTTTGTTATAAGCTCCATTCCAGGCTGTACCTAAGTCAACAAACTGAATTAATTGAAAATTTCTGACAAATGCATTGTTAATCGGTTTGCTGAAAAAAGTAGTAAAAACAGGTAACCTGAATTCACTGTTAATGACAGTAGCATTATTGCCATTCGCAGCATTTTGAATAAATCCCCGCAGGTTTACTGCCAATGATTGAAAAGCATAATCTATATCCGGCGCAGGCTTATTATCAGGATTAAAATAACGATAAGATTGATTTCCATTTTTGTCTGTCTTTATATTATTCCCAAACAAGAACCAATTATCAATGCCTCCCAGATAATAAATCAATTTTTGATTACCCCAGCTAAAATCAGCCGCCACTCTTCCTGCCCAAATGAAATTACGATAAATCGGGTAGTACCCTCTTGCATCAAAACCAAAATTAAAAGTGTACCGCCCTTCATTTGCAGCCAGGTTACTCAATTGTGTATTCCAGTCTATATAAGCCTTATACCGAATGCCGTTCCATATATTCTGCACCGGGTTCAATGTATTATCATATACATATTCCAAATGCATCAATCCATATTTTTTCGATTGATCAGCGGCGCCAATGGTAATTGGATCCACGGAACTTACTACTGCCCTGTCATTTCTAACGCCAACGCTTAAACGTATACTTTTGGTAACATCAAAAGGATAGGAAATACTACCCTGGTATAAATTAGAAAATAATTTTCCAGGGTAAGAAGTAGTGCCATTCGAAAATCCGATCTCTTGCACATTCCTGTAATACATAAGACCCCAGTCCAACCTTTTCTTCAGATCGGTAAATTGAAAAAGCCAGTCATTATCTTTTAAGTTAGAAGAAAGCCTGAAGCCCCCTGAAATTTTTATATCTTCCATTACATCAGATATTCCAAGCCTGATAATCCCGTTCAGCCCATTATTAGAAGTAAGTGATACAGGCCCTGAACCTCCCATATAGGTTTGGTATTTTGTTCCAAGTACATTATTATTAAAACCGGCTACTACATAATCGGTAGCAAATTTCAGAGGCTTATAAGGATACAATTTTGCAGAAGCCAATACGGTAGAGGGATGGAAATCCTCATCGTTATTCTTTACCACATTTGTGGTATCCTTCTTTTCGGGCTTGAACTCACTCTGAAAGACATTATCTTCCTGCTTGGAATTTTCTGTGGGTTTATTGATGATTTCCTGTCCTTGCGAAATACGGGACGCCTCCATTAATTTTTTCATATATGATGTTGCAGGAGCGCTTACATTTCTTCGTCTCAATGTATTCTCATCAATTCGCAATTTATAAAGCGTTTTTTCGTCACTTTCCCTGGTGACTTCGCTTACCTGGTGATTATCCCCGGCTTCTTTTGTTTCCAGTAGGCTGCTCGCATAATTGCTCAAAGGAAAAACATAAGCGGAGTCACTTGAAAGAGCTACGATAGCCACCGAATCGACATCTGGTTTGTTATACACCTTTAATGTAGAATCTATTTCCGGTAAGGAAGGATTTCGCAAAATATCATCTCCTATCAGTACTAACGTATCTACTCCGTCACTTTTGGTAGTAAAAAACCCTGCATAACGGTTACCGATACCATTTTGATCACTTACAAATGTGAAATGATTATCATTATATTGAGATGGGAAACGTGCATCACCAAATTTTAAATTTGTCAATTGAGTTACCTGGTTTAGCGCTGATTTATTAGTATTAAAATCAGTAATCAGGAAAATATTAAAACGGTTTTTGAGCAAAGAAGTATCTCCTCCCCTGGCATTCGCGTCGGGCCGGTTACTGGAAAAAATAATCCCGGTTTTATTCGGAAAAGCTACAAACGATGGATCCAGATCGTCATATACATCGTTGGTAATTTGCTTTAGCTTTTCATTTTCAATATCATAGGTATAAATATCTGAATGGCCATTTTTTACTGCACTGAAAAGCAAAGTCTGGCTGTTCATCATATATTTCATATCCTGCACCTGGTCAAAGAAAGGTGTTAAATCCTTTTTATAAGGTTTCACCCTTGTAATGGCATCATAAACAAAAAGTTTGATTCTTCCTTCCTCTTCATAAACAACAGAAAGCCTTGTTCCTTTAGGATCCCAGGCCATCATCGGGTAATTAGGATTTATTTCATCCAGTTTACTTTTTGTCCCAAATTTCAAAAGCGTTTTAACCTCATTGTATCCATCATCAAGTAATAAACGGTATTGCCCTTTTTTATACTGTGCCACAGCAAAAGTGCTATTCCGTTTATTGGGGTTTACATTAAAATGAAAATAATCTACTCTTTTGCCAATAGTTTCAGTAGCCACTTCACTTCCTTTAGGGTAATATTTCCGGCGCCTGATATCTTTATCGTATTTATCTTCCTCATATTCCATAAAATCAGCAAGTACATCTTTGAATTTTTTTCGTTTCGTAACCTGCAGCGATGCTTTGTTCAAACTTTTATATATTCTTGCGAGATAAAATAAATAAGTTGTGTTTTCCCTGTGGTATCTTTCTTCAATATAATACCAGAAGGCATGCCCGGCCAGCAAAGGTTTATCAAAAGCAAACTGGTAAAAATTTTTATAATCACCGCTCAGTATTTCACTTTTTAATTCATCATCCAGTTCTGTGCTCCAGTTTTGCCCTACGTAAGCCACATACCCATCAATGAGCCACTGTGGCAGATCCAGTAAAGCCTGGTTGCCTGCCACTTCTCCAAGATCATTGCCAAATAAAATATTTTGTGTAAGAATGTTAGCAAGACCTTCTCTCACCTGTCGACGGAGATCTGCATGATTGCCGTCAAAATAAACAATCATCTTATTATTCACTAATTTGGTCAACCCACCTGCGTTCTGCCAGTCAATGCCCAGGCCAATATTGCTTTGCTGCATATCAGCAAAGCTATTATAGATCACAATATTAGCACGGCGTTGCAGACTATACTCTACAAACTTCTCAATTCCGGGAAGTTCTTCTTCAGCTATCTGAGCCACGTATTTTGCAATCTCCTTTCCATCCTGGTTGAAGTAAGCATTAATATTTTGTGTTTGGTAATATTGCCATTTAAAATTTTTATACTGTACCCTGTTCTTACCAAATTCTACACTACTTACCTGTGAGCTGGCAATTGTTGCAAGAGCTAAAAAAAATGAAGTAAGCAGAAATATTTTTTTGTCAATTCTATTCTTGTGAACTTGCATGTGCTTTAGGTTATATAATTACCCTAAAATTAATCGTTTCAGGTTAATCAATGAAATGAATTTAAAGACCCCTAATAATAAATATGTTTCAAATTAAAGCTTTTACATTTAATCCTGTGCATGAAAACACTTACCTGCTCTACAATGAGCACAGAGAATGCATCATTATTGATCCTGGTTGCTATTTCGACCAGGAAAAGGACGAACTGAAATCTTTTATAATTCTTAACAAATTACAGCCCAAAATTTTGCTGAATACCCATTGCCACCTCGATCATGTATTTGGCAATAAATTTATCGCAGAAGAATATGGGCTAACGCTAAGGGTTCACTCCATGGAAAAACCCATCCTCGAAATGGCTCCCACTTCAGGATTAATGTTCAATCTACCATTTGACAATTACGAGGGAGATATTATTTTCCTGGAAGAAGGAAATATTATTTCTTTAAGAGAAGATGAACTTGAAGTAATACATGCACCAGGACATTCGCCGGGAAGTATTTGCTTTTATTGCGCCAACCAACATTTTATCATCGGTGGTGATGTACTGTTTCAAAACAGCATTGGCCGTACCGATCTGCCCTATGGAAGCCATGAAGACCTGGTAAGAAATATAAAAGGAAAACTTTTTAAACTACCGGGGGATGTAAAAGTTTATAGTGGCCATGGTCCAGTCACTACCATTGAAAATGAAATGAAGAATAATCCTTATTTGGGATAATTCCAATTGCTTCCTTACAGAAATATTTAATTGGTGCTATCTGAAATGTCACGATCCAGCCTGCCATGTTTTTCATTATACTGATGGAGAAATTACAAAGCCCTGTCCAAATGAACATAACCACCATCAACATGAAACAATTGCCCGGTAGTATGACTTGATTTTTCAGACAAAAGAAAAGCTGCCATATTTCCAAGTTCTTCTGGTGTAGTCATGCGTTTTCCCAATGGGATCCTGGATTTAATCTCTTTTAATTTTTCTTCGGAATTTGGTATAGTCTGAATCCACTTTTCATATTGCGGTGTCCAGCATTCTGCTATTACAATTGCATTTACACGTATGCCATATTTCAACAACTCTACTGCCCATTCTCTTGTAAGCGCATTACGGCCTCCATTAGATGCAGCATAACCAGAAGTATTTCCTTGTCCTGTTTCAGCAGCTTTAGAAGTGATATTCACAATAGATCCTTTCTGCTTTTTGAGCTCTGGCAAAGCAAAATGCGCCATTAGATAATAATGGATTAAAGTTTTATGCAAGCTTGATACAAAGCTTTCATAATTGCCATTCTCCAGCCCTACTCCATCATTAAGCCCCGCATTATTTACCAATCCATCAATCCTGCCATATTTTTCAATAACTTGTTTTACCGCTTTTTCACTTTCATCAGGGTTACTTAATTCTGCAACCACCTGGGATATTTCTACTTTATCTGATGACAACTCATTACACAATTTCAAATTATCATTTTCATTTCTCCCAACTATTACACATATAGCCCCTTCGGCGGCCAATACTCTTACGATGCCTTCACCTATTCCTTTTGCACCGCCTGTTACAATAATTACTTTGTCTTTTAATTGTAAATCCATAACTAAATTTTTAAAGATTATAAAAACGAATCACATTTTCTCCCCAAAGTTTGCGTTTCTCATCTTCTGAAAAATGAATCGTATTTTTTTCTAAAATTTCACAACATTGCTGATAAGATGCTGCCAAACTACAAACTGGCCAATCGCTCCCAAACATAACCCTGTGAATTCCAAAATTTTCCAATACAGTTTCAATATAAGGTTTAAAATCTATTATTGACCAATTTCCCCAATCGGCTTCAGTAACCATGCCGGATAGTTTACAATAAACATTTGTAAACTCCGCAATCATTTTTATTTCATTTTTCCACTCTTCCATTTTCCTTTCCTTGATATTTGGCTTTGCCAAATGATCTACTATAAAAAATTGATCCGGAAAACGTTTTACAAATTGTATAGCACTCTTCAATTGTTTTGGATAAATAAGAATATCATAAGTAAATCCATGTTTTTTCAACAATGAAATGCCTTTACAAAAATCATCTCTTAATAAAAAATCTTCCTGCTCTTCTGCCTGAACTATATGGCGAAAACCTTTGAGTTTTTTAAAAGAACTCAATTTTTCTAATTGCGCTTCAAGATTATCTGCCCGCAAATCGATCCATCCAACTACGCCCTTAATAAAATTGTTTTCATCAGCCAATTTCAACAAAAATTTGGTCTCATCCAATGATTGATCTGCTTGTACAGCAACACATCCATCTATATTATTTTCCTGCAAGACAGGCAACAAATCTTCCGGTAAAAAATTTTTTTTCAGAATCTGCATCTCATCATTAATCCACGCATCACGAACTGAATCATATATCCAAAAATGTTGATGGGCATCAATTCTCATGAATTTTTATTTCCGGGTTATTTCAAATTTAAAAACCGTATCAAAATCATCACGATGCAAACCGTTTAAATCAACCTCTAGCTGGCCGTTTTTATAAACATATTTTACAGGTGAATTATCAATTAAAGAAACCATCTTCCCCGGTTTATAAGGAAAACTATCAATGATTATTGAAGTGGTATACCTATCAAATACATGCAGGTAAATTTCATTATTTTTCTCTGTGATAACTCCCCATGTTTGTTTTTTGAGGCTACTTCCTTTTGTATCATAAACCGAAGTTCCATACTTTTTCAGCCATCTTCCGGCACTGTCAAGCCTTGAAGTAAATTCGGGCTGGATAACACCATTTGGCAATGGACCTATATTTAATAATAAATTGGCGTTTAAGCTTGCAGCGCTTACCAGCAAACGGATAATTTTATGTGCCGATTTATATTTGTCATCTGTAATATTAAATCCCCAGGAATCGTTTAAGGTTTCACAGGTTTCCAAGGGTAGTTTTTGGGAAGCTTTCTGAAAACTAAGGCCAGATTTATTTTCACCAGGCAAATCGCGTTCAAACATTTGAAAATCTTCTCCGGGTAGAGGGGTTAAATGGTGATTGTTTCCAATCATACATTGCGGTTGCAATTTATGAATCAATCCATAAATTTCCCCTAAATGCCAATCCACTCTTGAACTTCTGTCAACTGCGCCTTCGGGTGCGGTTTGATCCCAATAACCATCAAACCAAATACCGGATATTTCTCCGTAATTGGTCAGTAATTCTGTTAACTGTTTTTTCATGAAATTAATATAGGAAGGCCAGTCACTTTTTTGAGTCCTGCCTGTTCCTTTACCGGTTCTACCGGTTTCATACTGGTAATCACTGCGGGACCAATCAAGAAGGGAATAATAGAGAAATAATTTAATCCCTTGCCTGTGACATTCAGCCGCCAATTGTTTTAAGACATCCTTTCCATAAGGTGTATTGGTTATTTTCCAATCAGAGACTTTAGTATCCCAGTTACTAAAACCATCATGATGCCTTGTAATAAATGTGATGTATTTCATCCCCGCATTTTTGGCTACACTTACCCATTTTTTAGCATCAAATTCCTGGGGGTTAAATATATTCATTAGCCTTTTATAATCCTGGACTTTAATATTACGGTTGTTCATTACCCATTCTCCATCTCCTAATACGCTGAACGCTCCCCAATGAATGAACATGCCAAACCGTGCATTACTAAACCATTCCCTTGCTTTTAAATTTGCAGGCGAAGGTTTGTAATTTTCCTGGGCCTGTAAATTGAAAATACAGGCTATGGTAATAACTAAACTGAGAATGAGAGTATTCAATTTCATCTAAAAATATTTGTTTGGTATTATGGAAGAAGTAACACTCAATTGCTAGAGGAATTTTTGTTCTTTTATGATATATCTCCAATCAATTTCGCCTTATGCATTTTAGTATCCTTATTTCGAATAAGCCACTAAATTTTGCTTCGCAGTTCCCAAGCCATCTATTCCTAATTCTACTATATCTCCATCTTTTAAATACACCTGTGGGTTCATTCCCAAACCAACACCGGCCGGAGTGCCTGTTGAAATCACATCTCCAGGGAGTAAGGTCATGAATTGACTTATATAAGAAACAATAAATGGAATTTTAAAAATAAGATTGGAAGTATTGCCGTCCTGCATTTTATTATTATTAACAGTTAACCATAAACGAAGATTGTCCACATCGGCAATTTCATCCTGTGTTGCCATAAAGGGTCCTAGTGGCGCAAAAGTATCGCAACTTTTTCCTTTCACCCATTGCCCGTTTTTTTCAATTTGAAATTCCCTTTCGCTCAGGTCATTATGCAGGCAATACCCTGCCACATAACCCAAAGCCTCTGCTTCATCTACATACGAAGCTTTCTTACCAATCACTACTGCCAGTTCCACTTCCCAGTCCGTTTTTTTTGAGTTCTTTGGGATAATAACATCATCATTAGGGCCACATAAAGCAGAAGTAGCTTTAAAAAATATAATTGGTTCAGAAGGAGTGGCAGCCTTGGTCTCTTTGGCATGATCAGCATAATTCAAACCGACACAGATTATTTTCGAAGGTCGTGCAATCGGGCTTCCCAATCGTATATCTTTTGAAATTTTTGGAAGCTGCCTTATATTAGACTCAATAAATTTTTGCAACCGGCTCAGACCATCTGATTCAAAAAAAGATTCATTATAATCTTCTCCAAAGGCTGAGGTATCATAATATTCATCATCAATTATAATTCCTGGTTTTTCATTATTAATTTCACCAAAACGTATCAGTTTCATTTATCATTATTTTTTAAAAAGTAACTATTTAATTAATTATTGAGTTTAATAAATCCCCCATCAATAGGATAATCGCATCCTGTAATAAAGGAAGCTTCGTCAGAACATAGGAACAGGATCAGGCTGGCAATTTCTTCTGGTCTGCCCATTCTGCCAATAGGCTGGGTTTTTGATAGTTTTTCAAACATTTCTTTTTCTTTGCCCTGGTAATTTTTTTTGATAAAATCATCTACAAAGGGAGTATGGACTCTTGCAGGAGAAATGCAATTACACCTGATGCCATCATCAATATAATCTTTTGCTACAGACAAAGTCATTGCATATACAGCGCCTTTACTCATAGAATAGGCAAACCGATCTTGCAAACCTACACTGCTTGCAACTGAAGCAAGATTGATAATAACGCCTTTTTTATTTTTTTTCATAATGGATACTGCAGCTTTCAGGCAATTATAAACTCCTTTTACATTCACATTGTATATGCGGTCAAAATCATTTTCTGTAGTACTTTCTACATTTCCAATATGAGATATGCCTGCGCTGTTTACGCTAATATCAACCTGGCCAATTTTATTAAAAACATCAATTACCTGCTGCTGAACTGTAACATTACATACATGCATAAATGCTTTTCCACCGGTATCTCGTATTTCCTTTTCGGTTGCCTTGCATGCATCTTCATTCAGGTCTAAAATATGTACCACTGCTCCTTGTTTAGCAAAGAGTAATGCTACTGCTTTTCCGATTCCACTACCACTACCGGTAACAACGGCTATTTTTTCTTTTAATTCAAACATCTTTAAATTATTGGATCATTTTATTATAAAAATATTTATTTAAATTCCTTGAGTTCAAAAATTTTATCCATCAGTTTCCATTTCTCTCCATTTAAGGCCCCTTCAAGAGGTTGCTGGAACTTCCACATCAATTCTTCCCATTCCTGCACTTTTGGATTATTGGCATCAGCTAGTTGTTTTTTTTCAAAGCTAAAATCATCATTTACCTCCATTATCATAAACATCCTTGTTCCATAACGGTAAATCAGCATATTTTCTATACCGGCATCTTTTATAGAACTTATTATCTCAGGCCATACGGCCTTATGAATCTCTTCATATTGCCAGATTAATTCAGGATCATTTTTCAAATCAAGTGTTAGGGAATATCTTTTCATGAATGAACCTTTATTTTATATCCATGTACAGCAAATAAAAATACAAAAACAAAACAAATCAATGGGACTATATATGAAAATGGCGTTGAGTAGGATTGCGCCAATGCTCCCATAGCTAGTGGCACTAATGCTCCACCAATAAATGAGGTTACAATATATGATGAACCCTTCTTTGTATAGATACCAAGATTTTTTACACCTAATGCAAATATGGTTGGAAACATAATAGATTCAAAAAAGAAAATTGCCATAAGCGAGTATACCGATATAATTCCGGATGCAGTCACTACAACAAAACATAAGCAGATATTTACGAACGAATACAATGCCAAAAGCTTATGGGGTGCAATAAATTTCATGAGGGCCGTTCCGGCAAATCTTCCGGCCGTAAATAAAATCAGACTTCCGGAAAGCAAATAAGAAGCACGTACATTATCAATACCAATATTCTTTTCTGTACAATAATTTATAAATAAGGCTGCTATACCAACCTGTGCTGCCAGATAAAAAAATTGAGCTACAATGGCCCAAACAAAATGTGTATGCTGAAACAATTTCTTGCCCTGATGCTCATTCTCATCTATCACCAATTCTTCTTCTTTGACTTCAGGCATCGGCGTTTTAAAAAATAAAAATGCAACTAATAACACAACTACCGCAATAGCAATATAAACGTATTTCACAGTATCTAATTGAGAAGAACCCTCAGTGGATTTCCCTCCAAAAAACAAGGCTCCTCCAATAATAGGCCCCAAGAAAGAGCCAACACCATTAAAGCTCTGTGCAAGGTTTAAACGAAATTCAGAAGTCTCAGGTTTCCCAAGAACGGTAATATAGGGATTGGCACCTGTTTCTAAAAAAGTGAGGCCGCTGGCCAGCACAAACAAAGCAACTAGGAAAAATGTAAAACTCTCATTTTGTGCAGATGGATAAAAAAGAATAGCACCTGTTGCATATAGTAACAAACCTATAATAATACCTTTTCTGTAACCTACTTTTTGAATAAATGCTCCGGCGGGTAAAGCAATTAAAAAATAAGCCCCAAAATAAGCAGCCTGGATCAAGGTGGATCGTTGCTTGGTAATATTCATTGTTTCCTGAAAATGCTTGTTAAGGACATCTAATAGCCCATAAGCAAGACCCCATAAAAAAAATAATGTGGTTACCAAAATAATTGGCAAAGAATAGGTTCGACTTGATTTCATATCACAGTAATTTTAGCAATCGTTAACGTATAAATAAAATTATGATAATTACAGATATGGAAAATAAACATTAAAACGTTATTTATGAAATAAATAAATGAGCATATTTGAAAACGTGTAAAATTTTTAAATAATGATTCGGGAGAACCACTAGAGAATCGATATTATCACGGCAAGTAATAAGAGATAACTTCAAGGAATCTTATTCCTTTGCCGATGCTTTAAAAAAACCTATTTCTGCCAGTTGTACCGTACCTTTTGAATCTAATATAGTGAGTCTGATTTTTTGTGTGGATAGCGCTTTGAATCGCAATAAGCGTTTATACCCAACAGTTGTAAATTCATCCAGTTGTTTCCATTCATTTCCATCCCAATATTCTAATAATGCTTTACTAATGCGTTGTCCTGTAGAAATATTTTCCTGTAGCATGGCCCTGTCAATCGTTACCTGTTTTTTAAAATCAATTACTAATGGATGATTGGTTTTAATTGAAATGAAAGTATTTAATTTTTTATCTGTTAATGATGTCGGCACTTTCCCATTGGCAAGGTTAGTGGCAAAAGTTTCATTAAGTATTTCTCTGAACCCTTTGATACTGCTAATGTCCTGGTCAGATAATAATCCTTTCCTATTGGGAGGGATATTCAGCAACAACAAACTATTATGTCCAACAGATTGATAATACAAGTTCACTAATTCTTTAGGTGATTTCACTTTATCATTTTCGCTTGGATGATAAAACCATCCCGGTCTTATTGAAACATCGGTTTCTGCAGGTATCCAGCATTTACCATCCGGATCTCCCACATTCAGGTAATGAGGATCAGCCTTACCGGGTGCCATTCCTGCAGTATCGATAGTTGACCAGCACGTTTGCCCCGCGTTTCCTTTTTCATTTCCAACCCACCTTACATCAGGGCCTGCATCAGAAAAAATAACAGCATGCGGTTGCAATTGCCTCACTAAATTCCAATACCCTCTAAAATCATATTCCATACCTTTTGCATTGGCTCCTTTGGCACCATCAAACCAAACCTCTGATATTTCTCCATAATTGGTAAGCAATTCTCTTAGTTCATTTTTATAATAAGTATTATAGGACGACGTACCATAGGAAGCCTCGTGTCTGTCCCAGGGAGATAAATAAACCCCAAATTTTAACCCGTATTCCCGGCAAGCATCAGCAACTTCTTTTACTACATCTCCTTTCCCGTTTTTCCAGGGACTGTTTTTAACTGAATGCTCTGTATATGCAGATGGCCAAAGGCAAAAACCATCATGATGTTTACAGGTCAATATTGCCATTTTAAAGCCTGCACTTTTTAGAGCCTTAATCCATTGACGGGCATCCAACTTTGCAGGATTAAAAACCTTCTCGCTTTCAGTTCCATCACCCCACTCTTTATCAGTAAAAGTATTTACGGTAAAATGTAGA
The DNA here is from genome assembly GCA_030706605.1 of Bacteroidota bacterium. Classification (GTDB taxonomy): domain Bacteria; phylum Bacteroidota; class Bacteroidia; order Chitinophagales; family Chitinophagaceae; genus Ginsengibacter. Next base: position 22,861 of record JAUZOE010000016.1, on the reverse strand, counting down.
AAAGCGGTTGTTTCCATCTGCTGCCACAAAAGCTGGCGATTTGCTGGAACAGGTAATGTTTGCGCAAATCCATTCGTAATTAAAGAGCAAAACATCAGGCAAAATGCTATATATTTTTTCATGGAGGTAAATATAAAACAATATTCTTTTTACTACCATGAGTAATCAGCTAATGCAAAATAAAAATTAAGATTATTAAAATATTGGCATTTGCACCCAGGGAGCAGGTATAAAAAATTTTATTTTATTTGAAAAATAGAAATCAGGATAAAGTAAAAAGGCTTACCAAAGTGTATTGCACTTTAGTAAGCCTTCAAAAAATGTGAAATCTATATTATTTAAGTTTTGCTACCTGTTCGTTATAAAACTTCACAGTTTCTATCACATCAGGAACACTGTTATACCAATTTGATTCATGTTCTATCGAAAGCATTCCGCTAAAGTGCTGTCGTTTCAACTCCTGGAAAATAGGAGGAAAATCAATCACTCCTTTTCCAACAACAGTATCCCTGGCTTTCGTGTCATCAAATTTTACAATATCCTTCAAATGCACGCCAAATACATGACCTGCAAGTACTTTAAGAGCTACCACAGGATTAATGCCATTTCTTGCCCAATGACCTACATCAGCACATGAACCGATATTTGGATGTCCAACCGTTGCGGCCAGAACAGAATCAGGGCTCCAGTAAACATTAGGTTTCGGATGATCATGTATAGCTACTTTAATACCATAATCACCAGCCATGCTATCTACCATATCCCATTGATTTTTTAGTGGTTCTGCAGTGATATAACTCATTCCAAAATATTTGGCAAGATCAAAATATTTTTTCCATTCTTCTCTCGTCTTGGGAACAATAACACCCATTGCCACAATGCTGATGCCTTTTGATTGAAGCAATTGTTTTACTTTTTCTTTGGTATCATCCGACATCCTCAGACCGAAACTATCTTTCATACCTGCACCCAGAGGTTGATTCATCATTGCTTCAATATATTTTACTCCAGAGCTATCTACTTTATCTAAAGCCTCTGCGAAAGTGAACATCCGGAAAGTCCACATTTGCACACCAAGCTTCCAATTGGCAGTAACATTATCGGTATCAGAAACCGTTGCAGTAGAATCGGCACCAGTAGCCTCTTTTGAACCTGTGGAATTACATTTAGTAAGTACCACAATGCAAACAAAACTTAGAAAGAAAAAAGCAATCTTTTTCATTGTATGTGTTTTAATTTTAATAAAGAAACAGCAATATACTTATAAATAAAGAAAAATACCTGGCCAATATGTTTTTTCTACATACCAAATTTATAAAAGCCAACGCTATATATTTATTTGAAATAATTACCTTTTCTGCTCCTTTTATTATTATCGCCAAATTATTCAAAATCTTACCCTATTTTTTAGACTGGCTTACCAGGAAGCAAGTCAGTGGAGCCGGATGAAATGGAAAATATTTTACAACTATTTACAGGTTATTTTTCAATTCCAATAAAAACAGTTTTATTTTTTCTAAAGATTCTATCATTTCATGTTTTTCACCTGCAGCTTTATTATGGGCAAGAAATTCTTTTGCACCTTCAATGGTGTATTTTCTTTCACGGAGCAAATGATAAATCATTTTAAGATTTTTTACATCTTCAGGCCTGAAAAAACGATCTCCTTTTTTATTTTTTTTGGGTTTTAAAATAGTGAATTCATTTTCCCAATACCTTATTAAAGAAGTATTTTCTTTAAACATCGCAGCTACATCACCAATAGAATAATATTGTTTCTGAAAAAGAATTTCATCTGCAGGTACAGCAGGTATATCTGGTTCAACATTAGATTGTTTAAGGCTTTTTCTGCCTCGTTTTGATTTTTGATTTTCCGTTTGCGGTGGCGCATTCTTTACGTCTTCTCTCTTTTGAAGATCATCATCAAACTCAAATTTGATTTGTGATAATGCCATAGCTAATCAAGACTTTTTGCACTTCCGGTAGAAGCAATTTTCAAAATTCGGTCAAATTGTTCAGGTGTAAGGTCGTTATAGAAGAAATACACCGGATCTACTTCCCGCCCGTTAATGTGCACTTCGTAGTGACAATGTGGCCCCGTACTTTTGCCGGTACTGCCCACCCACCCGATTACTTCCCCGCGTTTTACTCTTTCACCCGCATGTACTTTTATCCGTACCATGTGTCCGAATAAAGTTTCATATCCATAACCATTATTGATGATTACATGATTCCCAAATCCCCCCCTGTCAAATCCAGCCGTAGTTACCACGCCATCGCCCGTTGCATAAATCGGCGTACCCTGTGGTGCAGTAAAATCAAGGCCTTTATGCATTTTAGGTGTTCCATAAACAGGGTCAATCCGCATTCCAAAACCTGAAGCAATTCTATCAAGATCCCGGTTGCTCACCGGTTGAATCGCAGGAATAGAAGCGAGTTTGGCACTCTGGTTTTTAATCAGTTTTTCAATTTCATTATAACTGGCATATTGATATTTGATTCTTGCACTGATATTATTTAATGTTTTTGCCAGTTCGTTACCCAGCTCCTCATCATTAATGGCAGCAATTTTATCAAACTCACTTTTTTGTTCTGTAAGTTTAGCCCGGGCGCTATCCGGTAATGGATTGGCTTCAAAAATAGAACGATACACCTGGTTATCTCTTTTTTCTAAAAAAGACATTTCCTGTTGCAACTTTTGAGATTGTTCTGCAAGCGCTTCATAATTTTGTCTCATTTTTGCATATCTCATTTGAGCCAATTTAAGTCCTGGCGATGGTATAAAACGAAATGCAAGAGAAACAATGATAAAAGCAGTAAACAAAGCTGCGGCTATAAATGTAAAAAACCTTAATAGTTTTACCCGAAGGGGCGTTACCAATTTCTCGTAACGTAATGTGTTGGTATTAAAATAATATTTTATTTTTTTCATCCCTGTATTAAAAGGAAAAGATTTTCCAATCGTGAATTTTAAAAACCGTTCTGTTTGTAAATGCAGACAAACCAAATACCTTTGCCGACATTTAATTACTTTTAAAGTAAACAAAGATAACTTCTTAATACTCTAATTCAATCTTAAAATTCACCCGGCAGTATGATGCAAAGTGCAGAAATAAGACAGCAGTTTCTTGACTTTTTTAAGTCGAAAGGACATACAATTGTTCCTTCAGCGCCAATAGTAATAAAAAACGACCCTACCCTGTTGTTTACCAATGCCGGTATGAATCAGTTCAAAGAATTTTTTTTAGGTAACAGCGCTGCTCCTTATTCACGGGTAGCCGACACTCAAAAATGTCTTCGTGTTAGCGGAAAACATAATGATCTTGAAGAAGTAGGTGTAGATACGTATCATCACACTATGTTTGAAATGTTGGGCAACTGGAGCTTTGGAAGCGCAACTGGAAATCCACCACCTTATTTTAAAGAAGAAGCCATTGCCTGGAGTTGGGAACTGCTTACCAAAATTTACAAAATTCCTGAAGAGAATTTATATGTTTCCATTTTTGAAGGCGATGAAAAAGAAGGCTTGCCTAAAGATGAAGAATCGCTGAATTTCTGGAAAAAATGGATTTCTGAAGACAGGATTATCCTGGGAAATAAAAAAGATAATTTTTGGGAAATGGGCGATACCGGCCCATGTGGACCATGCACCGAAATTCATGTGGATTGCAGATCGTCAGCAGAAAAAAAATTAGTGGATGGAAAAGGATTGGTCAATAATGATGATCCGCAGGTAATAGAAATCTGGAACAATGTATTCATTCAATATAATAGAAAAAAAGACGGTTCATTAGAAATGCTGCCTGCCAGGCATGTAGATACAGGAATGGGCTTTGAAAGATTGGTAAGGGTTTTACAAAATAAACAAAGCAATTATGATACGGATGTTTTTACCGGAACTATTGCTGAAGTAGAAAAAATATCTGGTAAAAAATATACTAATACTGATAGCAAACAGGATGTGGCTTTTCGGGTAATTGCAGATCATATTAGAGCCATTGCATTTCCCATCGCAGACGGGCAATTGCCTTCGAATACAGGTGCGGGTTACGTTATAAGAAGAATTTTAAGAAGAGCCGTTCGGTATTATTTTTCTTATCTCGATGTAAAAGAACCATTGCTATATAAATTAATTCCATTAATTGCAGAAGAGTTTAAAAATGTATTTCCTGAATTATATAAGCAAAAAGATTTTGTAGAGAAAGTGGTTCATGAAGAAGAGCAGAATTTTTTAAGAACATTGGATAAAGGTATACTGAGATTCGAAATGTATTTCTCCCTTGATATTGATCAAAAAATTAAAAATGGAGAAAAAAATCTTAATGTATTGCCCGGATACATCGCATTTGAAATGCTTGATACATTTGGATTTCCTTTAGATCTAACAAAATTAATAGCTGGTGAAAAAGGATTAAAAGTTGACGAAACTGGTTTTGAAAAAGAAATGCAGCAACAAAAAAATCGTTCCCGTGCCGCATCTATCGTTGATACAGAAGACTGGATTACTATGAATGAAAACGGTTCTTCAAAATTTGTTGGCCACGATACTTATGAAACCCAAAGCAAAGTCTTAAAATACCGTTCAACTAAAACCAAAGGAAAGGAAATCTTCCAACTGGTTTTAGATACCACACCTTTTTATGCTGAAAGTGGCGGCCAGGTTGGCGATACCGGCGAATTGATTTTTGGAGAAGAAGAAATTCGGGTAATCAATACCAGGAAAGAAAACGATCTGATTTTACATTTTACAGAAAAACTACCTGCAAATATTGAAGCAGGTATCATCGCGAAAATTGATATTGAAAAAAGAAAAAATACAGCCGTTCACCACAGCGCTACACATTTAATGCATGCTGCTTTACGAAAAGTATTGGGCACCCATGTGCAGCAAAAAGGAAGTTTGGTTAATGATGAATACCTGCGTTTTGATTTTTCTCATTTTAGTAAAATGACTAAATCCGAAATTGCCCAGGTTGAAACTATTGTAAACGAAAAAATAAGAGAAAACATCCCGGTGGTGATAAAGGAAATGCCAAAAGAGGAGGCTTTAAAAACCGGTGCAATGGCGCTTTTTGGAGAAAAATATGGCGATAAAGTAAGAGTTGTGATAATAGACCCTCATTATTCTATAGAACTGTGCGGAGGCACTCACGTAAGCAATACCGGCGAACTGGGTATTTTTAAAATTACCAATGAAACCGCTGTTGGCGCAGGTTTACGTCGCATTGAAGCGGTTAGTGGTAAAGCAGCTGAAGATTTTATCAACTATGAACTGGATATCATGGATTCCCTAAAAGAAAGCCTCAAAAATCCAAAAGATATCAGGAAATCATTAGAATCTTTATTGGAAGAAAAAGATAAACTGAATAAGCAAGTTGAGCATTTAACCACCCAATTATTATTGGTAGAAAAAGACAAATTAAATGAAAAAGCGGAACTAATAAATGGTATAAAGTTTATAGGAGAAATTGTCAGCGTTGCTAACGGGGAATCTTTAAAAAAGCTTTGTTTGTTATTGAGTGAAAATCAAAAAGATTATTTAATCGTTCTTGCTGGAGATATTGAAGGGAAAGCCAATGTAGCAGTAGCCATTGATGAGAAATTAATTGCGACCAAAAATTTGGATGCTATCAAAATAATTAAAGAGCAGGTAGCTCCTTTAATCAAAGGCGGCGGCGGCGGCCAAAAAACACTGGCAAGTGCAGGCGGACAGGATGTAAGTAAACTAAACGAGGTGATTGCAAATGTAAAATCTCTGGTATAGAAACCATTTCACCATCATCTCTGTCAAGACTGAATGAATCCAGGAAAGGATTCTTATCTAAACGTATTCTTAAAAATTCCAACTTCTTTCGGTTTTCTGTTAACGTTAATTTATTTATTTGCGAAAGTTTTCGTATTCCAAAAAAATGTCATTACTTTTGATCTACTAAATATTTCGTACATTAAAATCAAAATACAATGAAAAGAATATTTTTATCCACAGCTATTTTTACCGGCTGCTTTTTATTCACCAACACCGGTTTTTCTCAGACAGAAAATAATAATGATAATAGTCAGAAAAAGGAAGAAATCATTATCCAAAAAAATGGAAATGAAAAAGGAAAAACAATAATTGAAATTGACAGCAACTCTGTAACAGTTAATGGAAAGCCCCTGGCTGATTATAATGGAGATGTAAAAATCTTAACCCGGAAATATATGAATGGGAATCCAGACAATTTTCTTTTTTCCCCGGAAATGAATTTTAAAATAAACCGGATGCACGGCACCCGCACCTTCCTTGGAGTGTTGACCGAAAAATCTGATAAAGGCGCTTTGATAAAAAGTGTTACAAAAGGAAGCAGTGCGGAAAAGGGCGGGTTAAAAGAGCAGGATATCATTACAAAAGTTGGGGACAAAACAATTACAACACCTGAAGATCTGGCAGAAACTATAAGATCTTATAAACCCGGCGATGACGTAAATATCAGTTTACTGAGAGATGGAAAGAAAAAGAACCTGGAAGTGACCCTGGGAAAAACAAATGATAACCCGATGGCATTTAATTATAATATGGATCAACAGAACCAGGAACTTAGAAATTTTAAAATGCCGGAACTTCACGGATTGAATAATATGCCTAATCCGTATTTTAAATTCTACAATAAAAATCAACCAAAACTGGGACTAAGAATTCAGGATACAAAAGATGATAGTGGAGCAAAAATATTAAATGTTGAAGAAGGATCTGCTGCCGAAAAAGCTGGATTCAAAAAAAATGATATCATAACCGAAATAAACGGAGCAAAAGTAAATAATGTAAATGACGTAAGAGACCAGATCATGAGTTCAGTCAATAAAGAACATTACTCCATTAAAGCAAAAAGAAATAATACAGATATGGATTTTGAGGTACAGATTCCCAAAAAACTGAACAGTGCTAATCTTTAAAGTACTGAAAGTACTTTTTACAAAAAACTCTTTCTTTTCAGGAAAGGGTTTTTTGTAAAATAAATATTTATTGATTATCATCCTGTGAAATCACCTGCCAGCCGTTTCCCCTTCTTTCCAGATAAACATACCGGCTAAGTGGACTTTCATTATTAGTTCTTGTGAGAGAAGTAGCAGCAATCACAATTTTATTTTGATTTGCCGGAATGCTCTGAAGATCAAAAGTGTAAAAATTATTTCCGGATACGATGATCTCTTTTATGTTTTTAGGATCACTTTTATCCAATTTTTTCGGGTTATCAAATTGATAAATTACATAACGGTTTATTAAATCATTTGCATCAACCTGCCTGAAATAAAGATCGATTGAAGTAGTATAAAAAGTAGGCTTGCTGCTATCATAAAGTAAAACCGGCCTTTCAGGTCTTACAGAATCAATCCATGGCATCGGAGGAGGAATAGCTGGGTATTTATAATAATTATTTCTCAGGCTATCGCTCCAGCCATTGGGATTACTGCTAAAGGTTTTACTGCTGAAATATACGCTTCCCTGTATTTGCGGATACCGACGTAACCGCTTAATCTGGTTAGGCAATTCATTTTTGTTGTGCCAGGCATAAGATCTTGGTTCCAACGCCCTGTAAATGCCATGCCCAATATATAATTGTCGTCCATAGGCGTGCCTGGCCCACCAGTCGCTCAATACTTCATAGCCTACCACTTTTTGTCCAAATTCCCAATACAATTGTGGCACTACGTAGTCTATCCATTTCATTTTTAACCATAACAAAATATCCGCATACAGATCATCATAATTCGTTTGCCCGGCTTTGGTATTACTGCCCTCCGGATCTTTATCAATATTTCGCCAAACGCCAAACGGGCTGATACCAAACTGGCAGTACTTATTTTCCTGCTTTATAACTCTACTTAGCTTGTAAATAATAGAATCCACATTGCTCCGACGCCAGGTATCTCTATCCATGCCGTTCCCATATTTTTTAAAAGAAGCATCGTCTCCAAATTCTTTGCCGGGTATGCGGTATGGATAAAAATAATCATCAAAATGAATAGCATCAATATCATATCGCCTTACAACATCTCTGACCACATTAGTTACATAATTTTGCGCGTCTTTATTTCCAGGATCAAAATATTTTGTTCCTCCATAATTGATAAACCATTCGGGGTGAAGTTTAGTAATATGTGTAGGTGAAATAGAAGATTTTCCTATTCTGAATTCAGCTCTATAAGGATTCATCCATGCATGAAATTCCATTCCACGTTTATGTGTCTCCGTTATCATAAACTTTAGCGGATCATAATAAGGAACCGGGGGCTTGCCCTGTTGCCCCGTAAGCCATTCACTCCAGGGTTCGTATGAAGATGGATAAAACGCATCTGTAGCCGGACGAATCTGAACAATCACCGCATTCATTCCATTTCGTTTGTGCATATCTAACAAACTGATAAATTCCGCCTTCTGCGCTTCAGTACTCAAGTTTTTGGTCGAAGGAAAGTCAATATTATCAACTGTAGCCACCCATACTCCGCGAAATTCATATTTCGGTTGGGCCATAATATTTTGTGAAATAAAAATAAGTAGTAACGCTAAAATGCGGGGTGATTTCTTCATAAGGTAAAAAATTATAAGAAGGCAAATTTACAAACATACTGATTATGAAATCAGAATAATAGTTCTTTGTTAACAACCCTATCCCGTAATTTATTCATTGTTTTCGGTATGAAGAGGAGTAATCGGGGTTGCAGCAAATTCATTGCGATAAATTTTCACCAATACAATAAAATAACTGATAAGCAACGGTCCAAAAATCAAACCTAAAAACCCAAACATGCTCAGCCCGATAATTACTCCAAAAATGGTGATAAGCGGATGAACATCTCCTATTTTCCTGAGCAGGGTTATACGTGCCACATAATCCACATTGCTGATGATAGCTAAAGAATAAATGCCAAGCCCGATACCCATCCAGAACTGGTTGGTGGCAAGAAGAAAAATAGTCAGTGGTAGCCAGATTAAACCAGTTCCCACTATCGGAATCAATGATGCTACTCCCGTAAGAAACCCCCAGATTCCATAATCCTTAATGCCAAATATAAAATATCCCAATGTACCAACTAATCCCTGGATGATAGCAAGTAATGGAATTCCGATCGCATTCGCTCTTATCATAATATCTGTTTCCGAACTAAGCATTTCACGATTAGAACTTTTTAAGGGAATAATATCTTTTAAATAATTTCCCATTTTATTTCCGTGTATTAACATGTAATACAAAACAAAAAACATCAGCAGCAGATTAGTAATAAAATTGGCAGTTCCTGTTAGAAGTGAAGGAAGATTATTAGCTAAATTTTTAGTACCTGCTTTTATGCTGTCTGCATTATACAATTCGATTCCTGTAGCATCTTGAATTTTTTGAGATAACGTTTTTAATGCCACCACCAATTGTACAGGATCATTAAAAAGAGCTACCAACTTAGGTATCAGCAAAACTACAGCAAGGTAAACAGGGAGGCAAATAATAAAAGTATAGCCCAATATATATAATAACGCCGTCCATGATGGCGCCCATTTCTTTTTTTCAATAAGATACGAATAAGATTTACGGCTTAAAATATAGAGCGTAACCGCCCCCAACACTCCCGGCAAAAAAATATAAAAATGCTGCAACAATAATATGCCGATAAGCACAATAATGGCTAATAAGATAATCTGCCGTAAATGGTTATTGAAGGTTGTCATATTCAAATTTTACTAATAACCTGATAATAGAAAATAATTTTGCCTCTATGTGAAATTTTGAGAATTAAGAGCATCATGTAAAATAACAGTGGCCAGATTTCATAATTCCAAGTTATTTCCAAACAGAAATCCCTTCACTGCAATTGGCACAAATATCAATGTTTTTACGACTTGACATCAATTCCTTCCGGAATTGTTTATAATTGTCGTTTTCCCATATCTCTTTAAAAGACTGATGCTTTAAATTGCCCAGGCGATGCGATGCGTCTTTGTCAAAACAGCAGGGAACTACCATTCCATCCCAGGTAATTACGTTAGCCTGCCAAAGTTTCCAGCAATGATTAGCTAATTTATTTTTTGCTTCATGCTTTCCTTCATTGTTTCTTTTGTAACGGCTAAATTTTTCGTTAAGTGGTATTAAATTATTAGGATCATTTTCATAATCATAAATTTGTGCAGTTTTAAACCTGACCTCATCAACACCTACCTCTTTGCCTAATTTTTTTATTTCTTCAATCTGGTGTTCATTTGGTTTCACCACCAGGAACTGGAAAAATACAAATGGCGTTTTACTCTTTAATTCCTTTTTCCATTTTACAATATTTTTTGCTCCTTCAATTACTTTATCAATCTTACCTCCTACCCGGTATTGCTGGTAAACTTCCTGTGTAGTACCATCAATGGATATGATCAGCCTGTCAAGCCCACTTTCAATAGTTTTACGGGCCACCTCATCTGTCAGGTAATGTGCATTCGTTGAAGTTGCGGTGTAAATTCCTTTTGCGGATGCGTATTTTACCATATCTAAAAAATCTTTATTCAGATAGGGTTCTCCCTGGAAGTAAAAAATAAGGTAAAGAAGGTCTTTATAAATATCGTCAATGGTTTGTCTAAAAAAATCCTTTTTCAACATTCCTGTGGGCCTTGTAAAATCTCTTAACCCACTCGGGCATTCCGGGCATCTTAAATTGCAGGAAGTAGTTGGTTCAAAGGAAATAGAAACGGGTAATCCCCATTGGACAGGCTTCCGTACAATACGGCTAACATAAAAACTGAAGACTACTTTTGATGCATTCCAAACCCTTCGAAGGGTAAGTTTTTTTAAAAAATTAATGCTGTCATTATAATTTACTTCAGGCATACGTCAAAGATAACGCCTTAAAACAGCAAATAAATAGTTGCTTTATTATAACGAATTACTGGTAAGAGAATTTTCCTGTTTTAAAGAATCTTCAATTGGTGACTCCACTAAATGCGGCTCACTGAAATTTAATTTACCACTAAGGAATTTATCATAATTAGCAGCAATTACATTGAGCGAAACAAACCTTAAAACAAATTTCCTGGTTTCTGCTGGCAAATATTTTTTAATATCCCAGAAATCTGCATTTTCTTTTCCGCTGTTTCTGATGGCCAGACTCACACGGCCTTCCCCGCAATTATACGCAGCAACCGTGAGTAATATATCATTATTAAAATATTTTAATTGATCCCGGAAAAATTTTGCCGCTGCAATAGTAGATTTAGTAAAATCTTTTCGTTCATCAATTTCACCATCAATATGCAAACCGTAGTCTCTGGCAAGTGTTGGCATAAATTGCCAGTAACCCACTGCACCAACAGGAGAAACAGCCTGAGCGTTAAAATTGGATTCTAACGCAGGAAGCATTTGCAATTCATACGGAACATTATATTTAGCAAAGATTTTAACAGCTCTTGGGAAATAAGACTTTCCCCTCTTGAACATATATATAATATAAGAACGTTGTCTTGAACTATACTGCTTTACATATTCTTTACTTTCTTCGCGATGATCTGCTAATATGGTTGGATAGGAAACCCATTTAGGATTTTTAACCAGAGTGCCGGCAGTATCTGAAGAAATAGGAGCCGTATATAAATAAGTTTCACCAATTCTCTCAATAAAATTTTTTCCGGAAGTGCTAAAGCCAATTATAAAAACAATTATAATCAACGTTAATAAGCTCTTTGATTGAATATTTTTCATTTTGAAATATTTTTCAGTGTCAAATAATTATTCACCGTTATTAAAAACGCATATAAAATAATCGGACCTTTAACTTTTATATTTATATAGAAAAATGGATGAGCTTTATGTTTGTATTTTTTTAAAAGTATGCAAAGTTACCTTTCTTAAATTTAAGAAGCAAGCTTTTGAGTTAATACACCGTTAAAGAAACTATATGCAAAAAATATGCCTAATTGTAATATTCTTTTATTCAGCAAGTTACGCTCAAGTGTCAAGATTTAGCACAAAAACTATTTCTGATATTGCATTTGCAGAAAGCCAGGTTTACGCTAAAAATACCCATTCTCAAAAAATTACATCAGCATCTGCTAATTTCGATATTAAATATTACCGGTGCCAATGGGAAACCGATCCTGCCATCCGTTATATAAAAGGGGCCATCACTTCTTACTTTGTTATTACCGAAAACACAAATTATATCTCATTTGACCTATCGGATTCTTTGCGGGTCGATAGCGTAAAGCACACAAATCATTCTCTTTCCTTCTCTCAAGTAAATAACACTTTAAAAATAAATTTCGATAAAACAAAATACACAGGCACTTTAGATTCTGTAAGTGTCTATTACCAAGGCGTTCCGCCGAATACCGGCTTTGGTTCTTTTGTAAATACTTTACATGCAGGCATCCCCGTTATGTGGACATTAAGCGAGCCTTATGGCAGCCGGGACTGGTGGCCCTGCAAAAACGGGCTGGATGACAAAGCTGATTCCATTGACGTCATCATCATCACTCCTGCACAATATACTGCTGTTTCCAATGGCTTGCGACAAAGTGAAATTATTTCCGGGGCCAATAAAATAACCCACTGGAAACATCGGTATCCTATCGCTTCTTATTTGGTTTGTATGGCAGTAACCAATTATGCAGAATTTAAAAATCATGTATTGGTTGCTGACTCCAATTTGCTGATGCAAACATTTTGCTACCCGGAGGATACTTCTTTGTTTCGATCAAATACACCCCTGGTTTTGGATGCGCTTCAATTTTACAGTAAGGTTTTTGGTGCCTATCCTTTTATTAAAGAAAAATACGGGCAGGTACAATTTAGCTGGGGAGGCGGGGAAGAACACCAGACTTCCACGTTTATTATAAGGCCCGACGAAAGCCTTATGGCGCATGAACTAGGGCATCAATGGTTTGGTGATAAAATTACCTGCGGAAGTTGGCAGGATATCTGGCTCAATGAAGGGTTTGCAACATACCTGGCAAGCATGTATATGGAAAACAAATATCCGGCAACAGTAATCAGCACACGTAAGAATGAAATTAATTTTATTACTTCTTTGCCCGGAGGTTCCGTATTTGTAGATGACACTACCAGTGTGAACCGAATCTTTGATTCCCGTCTTTCATACACAAAGGGCTCTCATTTGTTATATATGTTGAGATGGATTTTAGGCGACAGTGTTTTTTTTAAAGGTGTAAGACAATATTTTAATGATTCACTGATTAGTTACGGATTTGCAACAACAAAAGATTTACAAAGAAATCTTGAAGAAGTCAGTAGGCTAAGCCTCGATTATATTTTTAAAGACTGGTTTTATGGACAGGGATACCCTTCTTACGATATTCAATGGTCACAGATTGGCAATGACTATGTAAAAATAAAAATGAATCAAACCACTTCACATTCTTCAGTACCCTTCTTCGCTTTACCCCTTGCCTTAAAATTTAAAAATTCAACGCAGGAAAAAACCATTATTGTCAATAACAAGGGTAATGGTGAATTATTTTTTAAAAATATTGGATTTATTGCGGATACTGTAATTGTAGATCCGGACTATTGGCTGATTACCCGTAATAACCATACTCAAAAAGTGGAAGATAATGTAAGCGAAATGAATAGTATACAGGTTTTTCCTAATCCATTCTTGAATAGCTTCTACGTGTTTTTAAAAAATTTTAATAAAACAAAAGTCCACATTAGATTATATGATAATAAAGGCAGGTTAATGTCCGATAAAAATTTAACGGTTAATGGTTCCTTATTTTCAGAAGTAAATACACCAACATTGGCTCCGGGAATTTATTTTATAAAAATACAAACAGATAATGGTGTTAAGTTTGTCAGGAAAATTCTGAAACAGTAAACTCTATTCTTTAACCTCTAAATTTAAAAGATTACCAGGCTTTGGCAAGAAAAAAGAAACGATCCTCCTCTAAATTATATTTAAAAATATTCTTCTGGCTATGCCTCATATTAGTTAGTCTATACTATACTGTTAGCCTGTTCATTATTCAACCACACGTATTTTATCCCGGTTTTCAGATTGAAATACCCAACGGATATGAAATCCATGGGATAGATGTAAGCCGCTATCAAAGCACCATAAACTGGAAAGAAGTAAAAAACATGGAAGAAAAGGGAATAAAAATTGGGTTTGTATTTATGAAAGCCACCGAGGGAGTTAATAATGTAGACGAACAATTCAGGCGTAACTGGTTAAAAGCACAGGAACAAAATATCCCAAAAGGCGCTTATCATTTTTTTATCCCCGGCAAAGATGCCCGGAGGCAGGCCGATAATTTTATTGAAATCGTGAATTTAAAAAAAGGAGACATGCCGCCCGTGCTGGATATAGAAAGAGGACACAGATTTTCTGTTCCCGAAATGCAAAAAGAGGTAAAGACCTGGCTGGATGAAGTGGAGAAAAATTATGGTGTAAAACCCATTATCTATACCAATATAGGGTTCTATCAAAAATATTTCCAGCAGGGTTTTGAAGATTATCCCTTGTGGATAGCACATTATCTGCAACCCGATAAACCACGCATCGAAAACAAATGGGTAATTTGGCAACACAGTGAAAGTGGCAGGGTTGACGGAATAAAAGCACCTGTTGACTTTAATGTTTTTTATGGCGACAGTGCAGACTTTAATAATTTTTTGATCCGGTAATTTTTTTTTCAACTACTATGATCTGCGACTATAAGCCATTTCCCTTTTATCTTCTTAAACAATAATGTAAAATGTCCTCCTATATTTCCAATACTTCTTTGTAAATCCCATTTCCCAACAACAAAATAATAACTGGCTAAAAGTGGACGGAATTGAATCAGTGTAAAAGTTAGCGTTCCCATTGCGGCAGTGTCGGGATACCTTTTCTTATAATTTTCCAATGTTTTTTGCCATCCATAAGTAATGCCTGATTTGCCAATAAACATCAATGAATCATTTTTCCAATATCCCTGCATAAAATTTTCCAAATTTCCATGGTTCCATGAATTTTCCTGAGAACTTAATATTTCCCGAATAGCTTTTTCATTATTTGATTGTGCAAAAGAACCTCCCTGCACAAGTACAAATAATGATATAAACATAAATAAAAATATCTTTTGCATAGAGGTAATTGTTTTACAATTTAATGATAATTTCCTTATTCCACAATGATAACAAGCATCCGGATGGCTTACCTTTGCCCTTATGAAAAAGAAACTAATACTATATGGTTTATTCTTTATTTTATTATTGGGAGGCTTTTGGTTTGTACTTTCTTTTCAGAAAGGGTTCTTTGATGTAAACTTACCAGTAATGAACTATGTTCAGAATTTTTCATTTACTGATCAAAACGGGAAAACAATCACTCGTGATAATGTAGATGGGAAAGTATATGTTGCCAATTATTTTTTCACTACCTGCAGAGGCATCTGTCCTAAAATGAATGGAAACCTCTATAATGTTTTTAATAAGTTTAAAAATGATTCAGATTTTGCAATTATTTCTCATTCTTCCATGCCTGAAACCGATTCAGTTCCACTGTTGAAGGCATATGAAGAAAAGATGGTTTGCAAAGATCCCAACTTCCCTGCAAAATGGTATTTCGTAACCGGCTCTAAAGATTCATTGTATAAAATGGCCCGCCAGAGTTACCTGCTCGATAATGATAAAAACAGCAGTCTCAATATAAAAGAGGCTTTCATTCATACCCAGTTCTTAGCATTGATCGATAAGCAAAAAAGAGTGAGAGGAATTTATGACGGGCTTAAGCAGGATGAAATCGACCGTCTTGAAACTGATATAACCACTTTATTAAAAGATAAAAACCACTGATCCGCTTCCGTAAAACAAGAATATAGCTTTATTTTTTTATAAAGCGAACAAGGTCATCTATCAACAACCTGTTTAAAGGTAAAGAGCTGTCAGTATAGGTTTTTTGTTGATTAGTACAGTTTTTACCGGCATCTTTCAATGTGTGCGTCATAAGAGGAATTATTTCCAAAATACTTTTCTTATTGCCTTTATGCAGATTTTGAGCATCTTCTTCTTTTACCTGGATATCACAAGTACCTTGCAAAATTAAAACCGGGCACGTCAATTTGTTGATCTCTTTTTCTGGCGAATATTTCAACCACGAAATCATATAGGGTTGTATAGATTTTCTAAAAATAAAATCTAAAGAAGAAGGTAATCCATCTACTTCTTTGCCCTCTTTTAATTCACTAAAAATAAAATGGATTTTATCATTTAACGAATCTGGTAAAGGTTGCCTGTTCAATTGCTCTTCAATCAACACATCAATAGGCCTTCCTGCGCCCGCAATGGAAACGTATCCTTTTACTTTCTTTTTTTGTGATGCTATCATTCCAATGAGGGAGCCTTCGCTGTGGCCAATAAAGTAAATATCTTTAAATCCGAGTGTATCGTGTAGATAATCAAATATTTTTTCGGCATCTTTTATATAATCATCAAAAACCAAATTGCTTTCATTAATAGTAGAAAAGGTACTTTTAGCAACTCCGCGTTTATCATAACGAAAGGTGGCGATATTTTGCGAATCCAGTGCCCATGCAAGCAGCTTATATGAATCAGATTTATCACCAAGAGGATTATTCCCATCCCTGTCTGTCGGCCCCGAACCGGCAATGATGATTGCTAATTTTTGATGATGATTTTTAGAAAGTAAAGTTCCGTAAAGTTTACTTCCGCCTGCAGATGTAATGGCAATTTCTTTTTCACCAGGATGTAAAGGGGCAGCAGTTTCAGATTCAATTTGCCCTGATGACCTGGCAAAATTTAAAGTAATTTGTTTACCGCCCTGGTGCCATATCCCCGCCATAGAGTCGTTACCAATAAATTTTCCTTCATAAGAACCATTGATCATTTTAATGTCAAAATGTACACTGTCTTCATTAAACTTAATTCCGCTAAAAGAAAGGCCCATAGCTTTTTGCGCAGGGCTATCCCAATTGCCATCCATCTTTCCGGTACTATCTTCATAAAAATGAAAAATAATGGGTAATTGCAAGCTACTTATTTCAATATTCCCTTTCCAGTTACCGGTAAGATTTTGAGAAAATAAAGAAGAGAAAGAAAAAAGGAAGAAAAAGATAAAAAGAATTTGCTTCATTGAAATAAGTTAATGAATTAACCTCTTGATAAGCTGGTATCAATATGCAAATTCGTGTAATTCGTTTGATCCGCAAAAAATCATGTTATTCAAACCTTTCGGTCAACCCTAATTACCAAAAACCTTTTTCAAAATATCTGTAACCCTTCCTGCAGGATTTTTCCTGATATTGACTTCTTCCTGCGCTACATAATAAAATAATCCGTTAAGCGCCTGCGTAGTAACATAACTGGTAATATCTGTATCTACAGGTTCTGAAGAAAAACGATTATATGTAGTAAAAACATCTTTCCAGTATTTGGTAGCGTCTACTTTTTTCAAAGATTCTTCAATTACTGGTTTAAAAGAAGTAGTAAGTTCAGGAGTGGTTGTTTTTCTTAAATATCCGGTAGCGGCAGTATCAGTTCCTCTCAAAATATTTAATGCATCCGTTACCGTCATTTTTTTAATCGCCGATAAAAAGATAGGCGCGGCGGCTTTGGAAGCATCTTCTGCAGCACGGTTCATACTCAGAACGGCATTATCTACTAATTTCCCCATCCCCAGCATCCTCATTTTTTTTTCTACATTCTGCACTTGTTTTGGCAATAAAATTTTAACGGCCGCATCCTTAAAAAAACCGTCAGGTTTTGAAAGCTGATCTCCACTTTTTTGTGCTCCAAGCGAAAGAGCTTCTTTAAGTCCTGATACAATTTCACCCGAAGACAAACTACCTGATGAAGACGATTTATTAGAAAATACAGAAGTAGCTTTTTTAAATAAACCGCCCAATTTATTTGAAGAATCTTTCTGCGCTGAAAGGGAAAAAGAAAATAATAATATCACAGAGAACGAGATCATTCTTTTCATAGGAAAAATTTTTAAATATATTCCAAATGTAAATAGTAAAAATTAATTGTCGAAATGTTGGATTGTTAAATTAACAGAACTTATCTTATTTCTGCTGAAAGCACAGAACAGGTTTTTTGCATAAAAGATCATTTGGCTATGGTCATTTTGTTTCCGGTAAAATATTCTTAAATCTTGAAAAGAGCTTATTTTAACTGAGATAACTGCTGTCGCGTATTTAGAAGATTACATCTGAAATTTATACCCCACACCTTTTACAGTCGTAATACAATCATCACCCAGTTTTTGACGGATTTTCCTGATGTGCACATCAATAGTCCTGTCGCCAACAATAACGTCGCTACCCCACACCTTGTTCAAAATTTCATTTCTTAAAAAAACCTTTGCAGGCTTTGAAGCAAGGAGAGCCAATAATTCAAATTCTTTCCGGGCAAGAATGATTTCTTCATTATTTAAAGTAACCACATATTTTTCCCTGTCAATAGCCAGGTCACCAATCTGCAATATACTTCCGGTTTCCTTGGTGATTCTTCTAAAGAGTGCATTCACGCGACTTATTAAAACCTTGGGACTTATTGGCTTGGTAATGTAATCGTCCCCACCTGTTTCTAATCCCTTAATTTGAGTACTGTCATCATTAAGTGCGGTCAAAAATATGATAATAGTGTTTTCAAATTCGGGTAATGCCCGCAAAAATTTGCATACTTCAAAGCCGCTTTTTCCCGGCATCATTACATCCAGAATGATCAGGTCAGGTTTATGAATTTTTGCCAGTTCAATAGCTTCAATGCCATTATTAGCACATATTGAATGGTAGCCCTGTGATTGCAAATTAAAACTGATGATCTCTAAAATATCAGGTTCATCATCAGCTATCAGAATAGTTCGTGCTTTGGTTTCCAGTATCATGAATTGCAAACCTATACTAAATAATTATTATGATTGGTTTGTTTACAATTTATTAATATTCAGAATAACAGGTTTTGGGAGATTTCTATGTCAAAGACATTGATCTATCGTCCTAAAGAAAGGTTAATAACTATTTTATTTGCAGCGTTTTATTTTTGGAAAAGCTCTTATAACCTATTGTAATAAGTAAATTTGCAACTATTCTGATTATTTTAGCTTCTTTCAATTCATATGAGTACTATGAGGTTTTTATTTTACTTTTTTCTTCCGTTTGTTTTTCTTCCACAGGTTATTTTTGCCCACGGCGACACCACTAATATCCCATTAAGCCGACAGATATTTCATGATAGAATTATAGCTGAGCAAAAACGGGCTGATAAAACTGATGGGCATCTTGATGGGCTGATAAAAGTAAGTGCTAACCCTGATATTAACCTCCAAGTAACGGATGCTATTTTCAGGGAAGTAAATGTGCTCAGAAATAATATTGAAAATAACACCCTACTGCCCACCAATAATGATAAAGTAAGATACCTGCGCTACGTTGAAGAACTGGTAAGAGATTTCACCAACGGCTGGAAGGCTCATACATTTAATCCCTCCTTAGCTCCCTTACTTGTAGAAAACTTCACTGAAATTCTTAATGCCAATATTAATGGTGAAAACATGGCACCTTATATACAGGAAGCTCCTTATGAAGTAGGTTTGATCAATGTACATATTTTTGGGGATAACCCTGGTTACAAAGAATGCCAGATCATATTATTCAGAAAATTCTGCAAACTTCACCCTGATGAAATTCTCGCAAATATTGGTCCTTTTGTTAATGAACCTTTTGCAGATACATTAGTGATAGATGCCTTTAATAACAGCCCAAGCCAATTGTATTCTTATGCTCAATCCACAAATAGCAGCCAGGGAAGATTGATCAGGAAAATTAATGACAGCCGTATTAAAACAGTTGTCAAGTTGAGTACTCAAAACCGTGCTCTTTTTTATTTTCCTTTTCTGGATGACCTTATCAGTGGAAAACAAACAATTGCCGATATTTCGAAAGTTGTTGGCACAAGTGATAACAGTTATGATAGTGTAGGATATTATCAATTATTGGTAAAAACAGAAATTAACTATTACGCAAGATTTGTAAGGGGTGATACCCCCATAGCCATGTTAGGGGCCAACGGATTAGTAGACATGCTAAAGGAAAAAGCAATTCAACATTTTATCAACCCGATCAACGCATTGCACGAAAGCCCTAATGCCATTCGATTTCGCGCTATTGAACCATTGGATGCGCAGGACCTGTATTATATGATGGTATTAGGCGAAAATGACATTTATACATCAAGCTATAAATATAGTTTCGACAGGATGATTCAAAAAATGGGTGCAGTGCCACATGGAGATTCTTTACTTTTATCTGTCAACTTCGACCATTTTAAAAAATTCATAAAAATGGCCGCAGGATATAATAAACTGGATGAATTTTTAAAAACCATGCCACAGAATTCTGAAAAACTGATGCAGGCTTTTGTATCCAAATTAGAAACTACCGGCACTCTCGAGGATGCCGTGGATGTGGCCGATTCTTACGGAAGTATTACGAACCCGGAACTTCAGAAATCGATGTTGCAAAATGTAATCTGGAATGAGCAAAGATGTATAAAAGAGAATAATGACAGGGGTAAGAAAATTTATGGTCTACTTAAAACAATCTTCCTCTCAGCCGATCCTAAAAATGGTGTTGACCTTTCAAAAGAAATCGGCATCCCTCCTATTTATACTATAAATTACGACTACCTCACCGATGATAAAGGACGTATTATAGAACAGGTATTTTTTTATGGCGATAAAGACGGGAAAGAATCTTTTGCGAGCTATATGACTTCTTTTCCGAAGAGTGACTGGGATATTACCAGAAAAAAAGAATGGGTAGAAATAAAATCAATAAAGGGAAAACCTATCTGGATTTTCGCAAATCTTCCCCTGGATAACGAAACAGATAAGGATGCTGATGCACAAAAGGATCTTATTGAATATCTTGATTCCAATGGTTTAAAACCATCTATTGTAATTCATCGGGGCCATAGCTATCATCTTCCCTATACGATTAAGCAACTTCCTGAAAATGCGAAGATTATTATGCTGGGCTCTTGCGGTGGATATCAAAACCTGAAAACTATTTTAAATTATGCACCCGAAGCGCACATTATTTCTACAAAACAAACCGGGGCAAAAAACGTGAACAAACCCATTATTGATGCACTCGACAATACACTGAGAGAAGGCAATAATATAGATTGGCGGCAAATGTGGAGTGGCCTCACCGCTTATTTTGATAAGGCTTCCAAAGACCTTAGAGAAACATTTGAAGATTACATTCCACCGCAAAAAAACCTGGGCGCTTTATTCATAAAAGCGTATCATAAGGAAGGCGGAGAAGATGATAACTGAAAAGTTACTAATTAACCCGGACTCTATTTTCTATTTACTAAAATATAACAACTATCATTCAAGCATAATTGATTTTTTATAAACTTCCAGCGCCCGCTCTCTTGCAAATCGATGCTCCACAATCGCTGGCAGATAACCCGGTTTAAAATTTTTAATCCATGTCTTGATATACTTCAGCTCAGGATCAAATTTTTTGATTTGTATATCAGGATTAAAAATCCGGAAATAAGGCGCTGCATCACAACCGCTACCAGCTGCCCATTGCCAGTTTCCATTGTTTGATGATAATTCATAATCCAACAGTTTTTCTGCAAAATAAGCCTCACCCCAACGCCAGTCTATCAGCAGATGCTTAGTAAGAAAGCTGGCAACAATCATGCGAACTCTGTTATGCATAAATCCAGTTTCATTTAATTGACGCATGCCCGCATCTACAATTGGAAAACCTGTTTCGCCTTTACGCCAAAGTTCAAATTCCTTCTCATTATTTCTCCATTTTATATGGTCATATTTCTTTTTGAAACTGTTATTTATCACCTGTGGAAAATGAAAAAGGATCATCATGAAAAATTCTCTCCAAATTAATTCGTTCAGCCATTGCTCATTTAATCTATTGGCAAGCTTTACTAACTTTCTTATGCTAACAGTCCCAAAACGTAAGTGAATACTTGCAAAGCTTGTGCCGTCCATAGCAGGAATATTGCGGGTTTTGTGGTAATTAATGATAACATCTTCAGAGATATTTAGCTTCGGAATGTGAACGTCTGCTTCTTCAAACCCAATTTCTTTTATCGATGGAAAAGGAAAAGGTTGAGACTTTAAAAGATTAGGCAAATGATTTTCAGAAGGGAAATTTACTGTTTTTTCTTGATAAAATTTCTGTTTCCATATTTTAGAATAGGGTGTAAATATGGTATAGGGATCACCATCTGATTTCATCACTTCCGATCTTTCAAAAATTACCTGGTCTTTATAAGTATAAAAAGGAATGTTTTTTTGTGCTAAAAAGTTCTTGATCAATCTATCACGTTCTATAGCATATGGTTCATAATCGTGATTGGCAAATACCTCCTTTACATTAAAACGCTTACAGATTTTTTCAAAAGCATTCAAAGGCGAATCATTCAAAATTAAAAATGAAGAACCGCTTACTGTTGTAATACCATTGAGTTCCTCTAATGTTTGATAAATAAAATTGACCCTTTTATCTTTTTTATCCGGAAGCTGGTTAAGAATATTGGTATCAAAAATAAATAGCGGTATTACAGGCCAGGAAGATTGTAAGGCATGATATAATGCTACGTTATCATTGAATCTCAAGTCCCTTCTAAACCAACATATACTCACTCCTTTTTTTATATCCATTGGAAATACTTTATTTCTCCCATTAAAGATTTACCTGAACAAAAATTAATTAATTCAAGTTGCTAGTTATTAAGTCAGTTTATTAAAAGTAAATGCTACTATAAACATTAATAGTTTCAGCAAAAATCCTTTAAATGTAACTGCATGTATTTTTCTTAAAAACAAATTTTTTATTTCACTAAAG
>JAUZOE010000015.1 GCA_030706605.1 Bacteroidota bacterium | reverse complement strand
TATGTATATCATGGACCTGAACCGATTAAATTGCAAGATCATGGTGATCCTGTAAGCTATCGTAATATTTGGGTGCGGGAATTGAAATAATATAATGTACCACCTTTAGTTGATTGAATTAAGAATGGGAGATACTCTATACTGACTCGCTGACCTTTATAAAATTAGTTTGTGCTTTTAACCGATTTGCTTAAGTGGATTATGTAGTGGTTATATTCCCAGAAAGGCACAGATACCCATCCGCTCAAAGGCTATGCTGCATATCTGCCCAGTAAGGAGAATTAGCCGGGCAGAACTGCCAACAATGAGCTGTGGCAAATGTTTCAGCAACAGTTCCGGGCAGAAGGAACTTTATTGAGCGATAGTAGTAACAATGAACTTTTAATTATAAATTTGGTAACGGTTCCGGCGGAAAGGAATTCTAATTCCAGTCCTGCATAAATGCGTAAACGTTAACTGTAAGTGTAGCGGACGGAAACTTAATGACAGACAGACGATTCAAATGCGACTTCAAAATATTGAACCACATCCTTTGCTTAAAAGTTACATTGACAAAATGTGGCTGTTTGAAAGTAGTGGGAAAATGCCAGCGGCCGATTTGAAGTTGGTTGTTCCTAACGGGCACATAAAATTGTCAGTAGCATTTCGTAATGGTATTGTTGCTGCAATGAACGGAAAATCATTTACTTCAAAAGAACAAAATATTAGTTTGACTGGATTGGCAGATGTTCCGGTTATTTTAGATGTTGAGAAAGATATTGCCACAGGAACTATTGTAGTAGAATTTAATCCGCAAGGTGCTTATCGCTTTTTTCATTTATCCCTTAACGACATCAAAAACCAAATTTATCCACTTACAGATATTTTAGGAACTGTTGCCAAACAATTAGAAGAACAAATTTCAAATGTTGAAAGCGTTGAAGGCAAAGTGGCTTTATTGCAACAGTTTTTGCTCGAGCAATTTATGCTCCAGGCGGAGGATTCTATTTTTGAATATTGTGTCGCAAAAATAACTTCGTCAAAAGGAAAAATTACCATCAAAGAACTGGAAAAGAAAACCGGGTATAGTAGCCGATGGCTGAATATGAAATTTGCAGACAAGTTAGGTGTAAGCCCGAAAAATTTATCTACCATTGTTCGTTTCAATCAATACTATAATGCCGTAGCAAACAATAACGAAATGGATTTTATGCAAAATGCATTTTACGACCACTATTATGACCAATCACATTTTTTGAAAGAGTTTAAAAGGTTTACAGGACAGTCACATTCTGGATTTGAAAACGCTACCAACGATTTCGGGAAATTATTTTATAAAGAATAGCACTTCCGATTTTTACAATAAAAACTGAAAAACTGTTTCGTTCTTTGCAGCATAAATTTTAAACAATTTAAAATTCAAAGAAAATGGAAAATAAAAATTTCACTGCAACTATTGAAGTTGCTCAATCAGCAAAAGAAGTTTTCAATGCACTCACTAATGTTACAAAATGGTGGAGCAAAGATTTTGAAGGAAGCAGCACAAAATTGGATGATGTGTTCATTATTAATCATCCTACTCAACATTACTCAAAACAAAAATTAGTTGAAATTGTGCCTGACAAAAAAATGGTGTGGCTTGTTACAGACAGCACACTTTACTGGCTTAATAAAGACAAACAAGAATGGACAAACACAAAAATGATTTTTGAAATTGTTAGCAAAGGTGATAAAACTGTTCTTCATTTCACACACGAAGGACTTGTTCCCGAAAAAGAGTGTTATGAAATGTGTGAGAAAGGTTGGGATATGGTTATTAAGAATTGGCTCTTTTATTTTATCACAGTCGGCCAACCATCAGAAGAAATGATCAAAGCAGCAGAGATTAGAAACAAATATTTAGAAAAGAAAAATTTTCACAGAACAATCACCGTAAATGCTTCTGCAGCAGAAGCAATGAAAAAATCAACCAGGTAAATCTTTGGTGGGCAAAGAAAGTGAAAGGCAATTCAGAAAAGCTAAACGACAAATTCACCGTTGATTTTGGCGAAACCTTTGTCGACTTTCAGATCAGTGAATTAATACCAAACAAAAAAGTAGTATGGAAAGTAACGGACTGCAATCTGCATTGGATTAAAGCCAAAAAAGAATGGGTTGGAACTGAAGTTGTATTTGAAATTTCATCGGAAAATAACAAGACCAAAATTGATTTCACACACATCGGATTATTTCCTGGCGTTGAATGTTACAATGATTGTGAAGTAGGATGGAATGGGCATGTTACAGGCAGTTTGGTGAAATTTATTAATGAAGGAAAAGGGATGCCCGAATAGTTTTAAATCACAAAAAATAGGACAAAAATGAAAAATCAAAATTATCATATAACAATTACAGTTAATGCCTCACCAGAAGCGGCAATGAAAAAAATCAGCCAGGTAAATAATTGGTGGAAACATGACTTTTCCGGCAGTGCCGAAAAACTCAATGACAAGTTCACAGTTCCGTTTGGAGAACTAAATGGTGAAAAATCTTTTGTTGATTTTGTTGTCAGCGAATTTGAGCCAAACAAAAAAACAATATGGAAAGTTACCGACTGTAATTTGCCTTGGTTCAAAGACAAAACGGAGTGGAATAATACCGAAGTTGTTTTTGAAATTTCATCAGACAATGACAAAACAAAAATTGATTTTACCCACATTGGATTAGTTCCTGGCATTGAATGTTACGAGGCTTGCGAAAAGGGTTGGGATGGTCATGTTACAAACAGTCTGCTAAGTTTTATCAATGAGGGGAAAGGAATGCCACAATAATCAAATCCGACAAAAAACAACGAACCCCTTTACATAGGAGCCCTCATGTTTGCGTTCATTGTAGCTGACGAGCCAACTAATCCTAATAGTATGATAATTCAAATCCTGAATTTGTAAATCACTTTGTTTAGATAAATATTTTTATCTAAAAGTGCTAAATATTTATTGTTTATCAATAAATTGTCGATACTTTTGTGTCGTAAGCAAAATTTGCAAAATCATTATGAAAAGAGTTTCAATAGTATTTCTCCAGGCAGTCATCGTGCTTATTGGCATTGTGGCACTTACTATTTTGTTTTGGTTCCCTTTAACTGAGGGAAGAGCCGCAAACTTAGGCTTGTTCAGCATTTACTTTGACCCGTTCATCTTGTATGGATATGCAGCATCAATAGCTTTTTTTGTTGCACTGTACAAGGCGTTTAAATTATTGGGATACATCGGACAAAATAAAGTCTTCTCTTCAAACTCTGTTAAGGCTTTGACGAGTATAAAGTATTGTGCAATCGTACTAAGTATTTTAATTGTGTTAGCGGGGCTATACATAAAGATATTTCACAATAAAAACGACGACCCCGCGGGTTTTCTTGCCATTTGTATCGTGACTACTTTTGTTTCTACCGTAGTGGCAACTGCTGCGGCAATATTTGGAAAACTTTTGCAAAATGCCATAGATATGAAATCTGAAAATGACTTAACAATTTAAGCTATGCCAATTATTGTAAACTTAGACGTGATGATGGCAAAGCGAAAAATTTCTCTAAACGAACTTTCCGTAAGAGTTGATTTGACATTATCTAACCTTTCTATCTTAAAAACGGGGAAGGCGAAAGCAATACGCTTTAGTACCTTAGACGCAATTTGTAAAGCATTAGACTGCCAGCCAGGCGACATCCTGGAATATGTAAATGACGAAAAAATAACATCGAACCGCTGACATGAACTTTGTAAAAAACCAAATTCCCTCGCAAATTGTATCAAAACCGAACATAGCTGTAACAAAATCGTACATGTTTAATTATAATAGATCAATAATTTAATTGATTATCAATTACTAAAGAAGGTGGCACCTATGTTGTGCTTTTAAAACTTTGAAACAATCGTAAAATATGTTTAAAAACTATTTCAAAACTGCCTTTAGAAATCTTGCACGAAACAAGGTTTATTCTTTTATCAACATTGCAGGTTTAAGCCTTGGGTTAGCTTGCGCCATGTTGATTATGTTGTATGTAAAAGATGAAATCAGCTTCGACAGGTTTAATAAAAATGTAAATAACATTTATCGTATTGTATCGCAACGAAAAGAAAATAAAATTCCCGCCACAGGTCTTTTGCAGGGACCAAGGTTTACACAAAATGTTCCAGGGATAAAATCTTTTGTGCGGGTAGATAACCGCTATGAAGATATAAAAACAGGAGCAGGTATTCAATCGCAAAGTGTGTTGCATGTCGATTCGAATTTCTTTTCAGTATTTACTTTTCCGTTGCTGAGCGGCAATCCTGGAACGTGTTTAACAGAGCCTCATTCAATTGTGCTGAGTGAAGACGCAGCGAAGAAACAATTCGATAGAACTGATGTTGTCGGCAAAATAATGATGATAAAAGAAGACAGCACATTTGTTCCTTACAAAGTAACGGCTGTTGCAAAACGTTGTCCTCAAAATTCTTCCATCCGGTTTGACATACTCTTGCCTTTTAAAGAATCTGATGCAGATGCAAAGGACACACATAACTGGTTCAACTCTTTCTTAAACACATTTGTAGTGTTGAATGATAAAGCCAACCTGCAAACGGTAGAAAAACAAATGCAAAGCTTTTATATTGCCGATGCGAAACAGACCTTTTATGAAATGTTGAAAAATGATGGAGGGAAGCCTGATGATATTCTTATGGGTACCTATTTTTTGCAACCGTACCTTGATATGCATCTGGATCCTGATTTACCCGCCACAACTGGTGCCAATAATTCAAGCAACCCGATGTACTCCTATATCCTTTCCGGCATCGCATTGTTTGTGTTATTAATTGCGTGTATCAATTTTGTGAATCTTACGATTGCACGTTCCGTTAGAAGAGCGAAAGAAGTTGGTATTCGTAAAGTAATGGGCAGTGAGAGAAAGCAATTAATACTTCAGTTTCTCGGCGAATCGTTTTTCCTCTGCACGGTTGCTTTTGTATTAGCTATTGCATTGGTGCAATTGTTATTGCCGTTGTTTAATGAGCTTGCCAATAAAGCATTGGCAATTTCTTATTTGTTCGATGCAAAATTAATTGCAGGTTATATTGCTTTATATATTATCACCAGTTTGCTTGCAGGGTTTTATCCTGCATTGGTTTTATCGGGTTACAATCCTGTGCAAACTTTATATGGTCGTTTTCAGGTAGCAGGAAAAAATTACCTGCAAAAATCTTTGGTGGTATTGCAGTTTACGCTCGCCTCGTTTTTAATCATTGCCACATTTATTATTATTGCCCAGTTTAATTTTTTAACCAAAACAAATTTGGGATATGATGACAATAACCTTGTTGTCGTAAACAAAAACAATCTCACACATGCCGATGCTGCTGTTTTTAAAAATGAATTGCTCAGGAACCCAAACATCGTTGGCGTTAGTGTAAAGAATGCCGGTGAATGGGGAACGGGTACAAAAAATTCGGCTGGGTCTACTATATACTTCACTAATGAAATTGTTGATAAAAATTATTTGCCTTTATTAAAAATCCCTTTAATAGCAGGAAGAAATTTTTCAACAGCATTTCCTGCGGATTCTGCGCAATCTGTTATCGTGAATGAAAGTTTTGTAAAAAAGGCAAACTGGAAAAATCCTATAGGAGAAACCATCAATATGCTGGGAAGCAGTAATCAAACATATCATGTAATTGGTGTGGTAAAAGATTATCACTTTGCTTCATTAACCAAAAAAATAACACCGCAATTATTTTCGATGAATGGTTCGTATGGAACTTATTACATCAAAATAAAACCCAACACCGCAACTACAAGTTTACAATGGATACAAAAAACATATCAGCAGCTTTATCCCATGAGTTCTTATGCTTATGTATTTAAAAATGATGAAAACAGGAAGCAGTATGCTGATGTTGAAAAGTGGAAGCAGATAATGCTGTTTGCTGCAATGCTAACAATTTTCATTTCCTGCATTGGCTTATTTGGATTGTCTGTTTTATCAGCAGAAAAAAGAACGAAAGAAATCGGCATACGCAAAATACTCGGTGCATCGGTGCAACAAATCGTTAGAACACTGTCAACTGATTTTATAAAACTGGTTGTATTAGCATTGATAATTGCAATACCATTAGTTTATATAGCCGCAAATAAATGGTTACAGAACTATCCCTATCGCATTGAGATGAGTTGGTGGTTTTTTGCTTCTGCAGGAATATTAGTGATGCTGATTGCATTGTTTACAGTAAGTTTTCAATCGATAAAAGCAGCGGTTGCAAATCCTGTGAAAAGTTTGAGAACAGAGTAATTAAAATAAACAGCCACCAACAAGTGTATTGCTTCTCCCCGGCCGTTTTCTCTACTCCAGGTTTTGTACTGTGGCAGGACACACAGCCTGGAGGAAATCAAGTAAACGAAAGAGATGATCCACCAACTAATCCTCGTTGCAAACCATGTTTAGTCGGAGGAAAACCCTCCGGCATAAGCATGGCTAACGCACAAGGCTATGCGACAAAGCTTGCGCCATGGAACATTCTTTATTCCTGGACCAATAGGGTGTGTAAGGTGAATCTCCTTTTACCTATCCCCCAAATTCTTAAACTTTTCTGAATTGTTCGAGAAAGGTAGTCGGAGTGAGGGCTGTCTTCTTTTTAAAGAAGCGAAAGAAATAGCCACTGTCTGTATACCCCAGTTCGTCTATAATTTCAGCGATGGTCTTATTTGAAAACACCAACATTCTTTTTGCTTCAAGAATAATTCTTTCTGTTATAAGATCGGAAGTAGTTTTGTTCAGGCTCACCTTAACCATCCGGTTCAGATGTTTTTCACTCACATACATGAGCCGGGCATATTTTCCCGGAGATTTTATATCCACAAAGTTTTTGTTTATCAGGTCTTCGAGTTGCCGCACCCTGGCCAGGTAGGGCAGGTTTTGATCATCTCTCATTTTTTGCGGTAAATACTCTCTCGACAGTTCGATATACAAAATATTTACCAGTGACGCTAATTTTTTAAATTTCATCAATTCATTATGCTGATATTCCTTCACTATATCCCTGAACATAGATTCAATTTTTTTCAGAGCTATTTTTTTTAAAGCAATTAGTGGCGTGTTATGCAAACTGCAGAAGAAGGGATAGTCGTCTACTTTTTCATAGGTGAAATTCAAATCATAAAATTCTTTCGAATGAAAAAAAATATAACCGTCAATATCATCAGATAATTTCCAGGTGTGCACCTGGCCGGGGCCTAACATAAAGACACTGCCAGGTTTTATTAGATAACTATTGAATTCAATTTCGTGAGTACCACTACCACCAGTAAACAATACACTCAGGTAAAAATCGTGTCCATGTGGTAAAAGTATCAGACCCTGATTTTTTTGTAAATGCGATCTGAAGTCATTTGCATAAAAGTCCGAGTCGTTACCTAAATCTTTAAACGATGTAATATCATAAACCGGGAGGGTTTTCTTCTTCATACCAACAAGTTTTTAAAATGTCCTGTTTATCCAGTAGAAGATGTCTTTTGTCATTGCAAAAAAGAAATATCCAAATCAACTTTGCTTAAGTAAAATTATGCAATAAAATAGTGCGAATAGGAAAATAAAAATTCTATCTCTATAAAAAACCAGAAAAGCATGAACAGTAAGGGGAACCTGTCGCAGGAAAACAACAAAAAATCAGATTTGAAATATAATGACTTCACGCTTAGAAATGTATTTGACCGGATTACAGATGCATTCGTCGCTTTTGATAACCAATGGAACTACATCTATTTGAACACCAAAGCCGCGGAGATAATAGGCCGCAGAGCTGAAGATATTATTGGCAAAAACATATGGAAAGAGTTTCCGGAGAAAAAAGTGGATATTTTTTACGCAACTTTTTTTACAGCCATGTCAGAACAGCAAACCCTTACGCAAGAGGGCTACTGTAATCCTTTAGCCACCTGGATTCATGCTACACTTTACCCATCTACGGAAGGATTATCCATTTACATGCAGGATATAACTGTAAGGAAGAAAGTGGAACTGGAACTTGAAGAAAGTCGTGAAAAATACCGGCAGATCGTTGAAACTGCCCAGGAAGGCATATGGATGATTGACGAAAACAATAAAACAGTTTTTGTTAATCAGAAAATGTGTGACATATTGGAATACTCGCCAGATGAAATGATAGGCAAAGAAAATATCTGTTTTTTGGATGATAAAGGCCGAAAATTATCATCGGTATCTCTGGCCAGAAGAAGAAAAGGTGTTGCAGAAAATATCGATAAGCAATTTGTTACAAAAAGCGGAAAGCTTATCTGGGCAAGTATGTCTGCAAATCCCATCTATAATAAACAAGGAGAATATAAAGGGGCTTTGGCAATGATTTCGGATATATCAGAAAAGATAAAATTGCAAAAGCAGCTGATGAATGAACAAATAAATAAGCAAAGAGAAATCGTAAGAGCTGTAATGCTTGCCCAGGAAAAGGAGCGAAACCATTTAGGGCAGGAACTGCACGATAATGTAAACCAGATACTGGCAAGTACAAAGTTGTACCTGGGGATAGCAGGAAATAAAGATCCCCGATTGAAAGAATTAATTGAATACCCTTTGGAGTTGATCGATACCTCAATTGAAGAAATACGCTCCCTGTGCAGGAGGTTGGTAACACCAATTAAAAATATTGATTTAAAAGCCCTGGTGCAAAGGCTTATCGATGATTTTCATCAAAACTCAAATATAATCACCGCTTTTTCTTATTCTCTAATCAATGAATCACTTCCTGACGATCTTAAATTGAATATATACAGGATCATCCAGGAGCAAACCAATAATATTTTGAAATATGCCGAAGCAAAAAATGTAAACATTTCTATAAGTGAAAAAGATGCTGTTATTAACATTGTTGTGGAAGATGACGGGAAGGGGTTTAATGTAAACAGTAAGAGAAAAGGCATTGGTATCTCTAATATGATCAACAGAATCGAATCGTATAATGGCCAGGTTGAGATAAAAAGCAGTGAGGGTAATGGATGCAAAATATTTATATCTATTCCTATCGGGTGAGGACACCCGCCAGGGAACATTCTTTATGCTTGGACGAACAGGGGTATTAGTTATAAATTTGGAAATATTTTTTTTGATGTATCTCTAATTTTATTACTCAAGTCTTTCAAAATTGAAATCTCAATGCTTCTGCCTTGTTGAAAAGTGATAGTTAATGCAGGTCCAAAATTAAAAAATGCAGGATTGAAAATAACATCTTTATTCGTGATAAGAGAATAACCCATTGAAATTTTATCCGTAAAAAATGAAAAATCCGATGGCAATTCATAATTTTCAATATTATCTAAATCTATCCCTTCAACTTCATATAGTGTAGTATTAAATCCTCCAGAAAGAGATGTAAAAGTGGAGAACCTTTCAGTTTCTTGAAGTGTATATTGATTTATTTCCAGTGCAACGATGTACAATATATCTCGAAGATACTTATAGTACATTATTAACCTTGGAACAGGTAACCCAATATTTCCAAGATTATCGAAATATCCATGGCTGATAACATAAGCTATTTTATCTATTTTTTCAAATTTTTCACCATTATAATAAGCTGTTTCAAAGCCTCCACCCCAATTCTCTCTTAATGTGTATAGTGAAATTCTTTCTAAAGTTAATAACTTGGATATAAGGATTGTATTTACTTGAACCGCTCTCCTGAAATCACCTTGTTTAAATCTTGTATGTAGTTTTCCTGCCTGCCTAACAATATTTAGAAAACCTTTTGCTCCATTGCCACAAGCAAATACTTGCTCGTAAATGTCATCATACATAATATTCCAACTTTCATCTTCGACATTGAAAGATATAGGATCAACGATATTGGTTTCGGAAGGTGAATAAAATTGGGTTACTTCAATAGAATTCGCTGTTGAATTTCTTATGTGAATAATAAAAAAGGCTGAATCTTTAAAATTTCGATTCAATTTATACATTTGTAAAAATTTGTGGATATCCTCTTTTGTAATTTCATACTTTTCCTTGAAAGCATCCTTTATTAGGGTCAAAAAAAATAATATTTCCTGACTTAGTCCTGCAAAAACAATACAGACCTTATCTTTTATAATATACATTTTTTGCCCTAGTTTTATAGGTTTGTCTTCTTGTCCAGATGGCAAGTATGGGCTAGGATCGAAAATATTTGTTGGAAAACGAACATGCTCAGTAGAATACTCAGATGACCATAAAAGGTCACTTATTAAAAATGGCATTTTATGATTTAAAGTTGAAGCAATAAGTGTCATAAAAGTTTTATTAAATCAGATTGGTTAAATCTTTGCAGATCTTCCACTTCGAAATTAAAACAATTACAAGCATTAAAAGCGTCTTAGTGAGGAATATCCTTTTCTTAGGAACGTCTCCGGTACGGGGCGTTCCGCTTACAAATACAACGTCTACTGCGTGAGCCATTGCTGAGAGGAAAAAGTAGTTACACGGATTGTAGCTGATCATGCTAATTTTCTCCTGATTGCTAATAACAGTTTTACTATCTTTAATGGATACTACTTATCAAAATTGCGGTTGCTTAAAATCAATTAAATGAAAAAAATATTTGTGGGCTGTATGTCTGTTTTCCTGTTGTATGGCTACCATGTGTATGCGCAAAAAAATACTTTGCAGGCAAGTGTAGTGTCGCGCCCACAGGGAGGTGTCAATTCTTTCTATACCAGCAACAGGTCGCCCCTGCAGCCGCTTAGTTTGATAAAGCTGCCTGTGGGCACCATCAGGCCCCAAGGCTGGATATTGAAATACCTGCAACTGCAGCGCGATGGCTTAACGGGGCAACTGGGCGAGATCAGCGCATGGCTCGATAAGAAAAACAATGCCTGGTTTAGCGGCAATGGCAAGGGCGATCATGGCTGGGAAGAAGTGCCTTACTGGCTAAAGGGTTATGGCGACCTTGGCTATATTTTGAAAGATAAAAAAATGATCAACGAAACCCGGTCGTGGCTCGAAAAAGTTTTTGAGAGTCAGCGTGCCGATGGGTATTTTGGCCCCGGAGAAGTAACCCGTAACCAGCAGAACCAAATAATAAAGGTACCCGACCTGTGGCCCAATATGCTGATGCTCTGGTGCCTGCAATCTTATTACGAATACAATGCCGATCCACGGGTGATTCCTTTTATGACTAAATATTTTAAATGGCAAAGTACGGTGCCCGACAGCCTCCTGTTGCGTACTTACTGGGAAAACAGCCGCGGGGGCGATAACCTGTATAGCATCTACTGGCTGTATGATCATACCGGGGAGAAATGGTTGCTGAATGTGGCTGATAAAATTTACCGCAACACGGCCAACTGGTCGCAGGATGATAACCTGCCCAACTGGCATAATGTAAACGTGGCTCAATGTTTCAGGGAGCCGGCCACATATTTTATGCAAAACAAAGACTCTAATTCTTTAGAAGCTACCTATAAAGATTTTTACCTGATCAGGAGTTTATACGGGCAGGTGCCGGGTGGCATGTTTGGCGCCGATGAAAACGCACGCAAAGGATATAGCGATCCGCGGCAGGCCGTGGAGACCTGTGGCATGGTGGAGCAAATGTCTTCGGATGAAATATTAACGGGCATTACCGGGGATCCTATGTGGGCCGATAATTGTGAAGATGTGGCCTTCAATACTTATCCCGCGGCAGTGATGCCCGACTTCAGGGGGCTGCGGTATTTAACGGCGCCTAATATGGTGATCAGCGATAGCAAAAATCATTCGCCGGGTATTCAGAATGCAGGGCCTTTCCTCACTATGAATCCTTTCAGCAGTCGTTGTTGCCAGCACAATCATTCACAGGGCTGGCCCTATTACGAAGAGCATTTGTGGATGGCTACGCCGGATAACGGGATTGCAGCGTTGCTATATAACAGCAGTGAGGTAACTGTGAAAGTGGGTAATCGTACAGGCCACACTGTTACACTAAAACAAAGTACTCATTATCCTTTTGATGAACATATAAAAATTGAGGTGAGCACTTCTTCTTCAGTCCGGTTCCCACTATACCTGCGTGTTCCGGGATGGTGCACTGCGGCAAGTGTACGCATTAACGGGAAAGTTGTTGATGTTAACGCAAAAGCTGGTTCATACATACGCCTGGAAAATACCTGGAAGCAGGGAGATGTGATTGAACTGACCCTGCCAATGAAAGTGGAGTTGCAGGTGTGGGCACAAAATAAAAACAGTGTGAGTGTGAATTATGGTGCGCTTACTTTTTCATTGAAGATCAATGAATATTATAAAAAGATGAATAGTAAGGAATCTGCCATTGGTGATTCAAAGTGGCAGGCCAGTGCAGATCAAACCAAATGGCCTGCATACGAAATTTATCCTGAGAGCATGTGGAACTATGGTTTGTATCTTACGAAACAACCAGTAGCGCAGCAATTTGAAATTATAAAAAGGCCATGGCCTTCCAATGATTTCCCGTTTACGCAGGATGCGGTTCCTTTAATAATAGAAGCCAAAGGCAAGATGATTCCCGACTGGACGATTGATCAATATGGCTTATGTGGTGTATTGCCTCAGAGCCCGGTCACGGTTGCTACCAAAGAAAAGGAAATAGAACTGATACCCATGGGCGCAGCCCGGTTAAGGATTTCTGCCTTCCCAGTAGTACGGTAAGTGACGGGATGTGAATTATTTTTAAAGAGCAATTGATTTTTGCAAGGACCCCCTTTATGACGCTAAAACAAAAAATATACGACCACTACCTGCAAAAGGTGCAGGATAAGATAACCATGCTGCAACAGGTATTAGCCGACCTGAAAGAAAGCGGCAGCAATGAAACTAAAAGCACCGCCGGTGATAAGCATGAAACCGCGCTGGCCATATTGCAAATAGAACAAGCCAATACGCGCGGGCAATTGAATGAAGCCATGGCACAAAAAGCGATGTTGGAAAAAATAAATCCTGCTATCACTGCTTTGGTCATTGTAAACGGGAGTCTTGTGAAAACCAACAGGGGCTATTTGTTGGTGAGCATAGCATTGGGAAAAGCGGTAATAGATAATGTAACCGTAATAGCGTTGTCGCCCCAATCGCCTCTCGGGCAAAAATTAATGGGATTGCCTGTAGGAGGTATTGCCGAAGTTAACAATAGTCAATATACTATTGAGAGTATTTGGTAAAGGAAATATTTCAGGAGATTGCTTCCAATTCATTCTCCGAATTTCTTCATTAAACTCTTTGCTGTTTTTTTGAAGGCTTCCAGTTCTCTCAGTTGATCCTGTATAAATTGATTGTCTTCCAGTTTGCCTACTACCGCATTCATTTCTTCATTGGTTTCGTAAACCATTTTTCTAAAAGGATTGCTGTAATCTTTTTCGCGTGATTCATAAATAGATTGAGCCATCCACGTTTTGGTGGCAATGGATTTTTCTAATAAGGTTTTGAAATAACCGGGAGTAAATTGCCGTGAGGTAATATTTTCAATTTCAAATAATGACGTGTAAGCATGTGTGAGTTTGTCTCTGGTGTAGTCAGCACCTGTGCTCCGGTAAAATTCATGTACTTCTGACCATGAATTGATTTTGCCGGATTTAATATTATTTTTCAGTTTTTCCACATCCGTTTTCGGGATTAGCTGGCCTCCAATATTTTTCCATTCCGACCTGCTGAGCTTTGCCGGAATATTTTTCTTTAATTCTGCAAAAGAAGAAAACCGGTTAATTTTGATGTGTTCTATTAACTGGATTACTCCATAGAAAGTAATCAGTTCTTTAAACAATTCGATAGACCTTTCTACTTTCACTACTTCGGTTTTTCTCAGGCTGTTTTCTAATCCCTGTATTTCTGCATTGCCATCTTCATCTACGGAAAGTTTTGATAAAAGTTCAATAGCGGTAAACATTTCATTGATCGTATCAGGAGCCAGGTAATCAAATTCTAACCGCTGAATTTTTTCTGTTCTTTTATCACGGTCTGCAAACTTCCATGCATTGCGGGCAAGCGCATACATATTATACATAAACCAATAGCCTGGCATTAATACCAGTTTGTCATTGGCCACATCATTGCTTACGAGGCTGAAAGGCAATGGAATGTTCATCTCATAAGGGTAATCGCCTTTGGCTAAAATGGTAAAAGAAGCAAACATGGAATTATGCTTGAGACTTACACACAACCCCGGCCAGAAACCTCTTCCGGCAATGATTTCACCATCAGCACTACGGCTGTTATGATTGCTCCCTATGGTTGCCCCGGCGGCAATATTGCTTTGCCCCATGATGAGCGAGGCACATAAAAATGAATTATTATGATGTTGTTCATGCCCTGGGAAAATAAGGGAATTCAATACTTCACAACAGGAAATGGTAGAGTTATTACCCAGGTAAGAGTTTAGAAGCCTTGCTCCGTATTTTAATTGTGAATGTGCCGCCATCACAAATCTTACTGCTTTCACACCATAAAAAATACGGCAGCCATACCCGATAATACCATTTACCATTTCGCAACCTTCCCCGATTTGAGTCGTTCTTTCTTTATCGCTGTTAATAGTCAGGTTCTTTAATTTATTGGCTCCTTTTATATAGGCATCTGTACCCATAATAACATCCTTAATGATGTTGCAATCTTTTAAAACGCAGCGATCTCCTATGGTGCCATAATAACCTCTTTTGTTATCGGATTCTTTAGCAGTGATTTCTTTGAATTTTTCCAGTAACAATTGATCACCGGGGTGATTGCTCCACAAACAGGCATCTCCTGCCAGCATACGCTCAAATGGAATTACACGCCTACCACCATTTTCATTGCGCACTTCCATCCATATCCGCGTTTCTTCTTTTTCACCTTCTTTCAAAATCCCATTTCCGAATCTTGCATATTCAGTGGTAGCCATTTCATTCACGTTAGCAATCATTACTTCGTTGCCGATAATATAATGGCTTAAATAATTAGCATGATCAATACAAACATTGTCTCCAAAATCGCAACTGATGATGGTGCTGTTATAAATACCAACAGGCATTCGTAAATTATGAAATTCAAGATAATAGGGTTCTAACTTTCCTATGCGAACCAGCCCCAGGAACTTGGAGTTTTTTACCAGTATAGGGTCAAATGCTTTGGTTACATATATTTTCCCCCAGTCATCGGAAGTGTTGCCATTACGAATCAGGATTTCTATTTCAGACCCTGAAAGTTTGCGGTAATCAATTCCATTATTATTCTGAAGGTTCCTGAGATAGTACTCATCTTTACCTTCCGGAAGAAAAGCTGGATTGATGAAATTATATCCCAGGTTGTTGATCGGATGTTTGGTAATGATATTCATGTGTCTCTGGCCTATTTAATTTACTAAATCAATGCTAGCGCAATAGTAAATAAGTGAAAGAATTATTTGCAAAGTAAAATAATAAATCCTGACCAGGCTATTTTAATCAGGATTGTATGGTTGATCAAATGACAATTGCAATATAAAGGGACTAACAGGCTACCTGGAATTTATTGGAAGACTTTCCTTATCAGTTGTTTTATAAATAGTTGCAGCATAGAGCAGGATAGTTTTTAAATTTAATTGATTACTTTTAAAACTGGTTTGCCAGGCTAAACCAGTTTCTTCTTTTAATGATGCTGGTTTTTCGATTATATTTATCTTTATGTTTGTATAGCTGATGAGAGTCTCAACTAAAAATTTATTCCCTGGCAAAAAGGCAGTCATTATTATTAGTGTGATACTGGTAGTTTGCCTGTTGCAATTTTCATTCAGTGGATTTGCCGAATCGTCTTCTTCCGGGGCTGCAGATCCGGGTACTTTTTGGTTTTGGAGATTTTTAGGCAGACTTCATCCTTTAGCGGTTCATTTTCCTGTAGGGTTGTTATTATTTGCTGCCATACTTGAGTTGCTGACCCTCAAAAATTTTTCATCACCCTTGCGCCCCGGCATTAATCTACTGATAGCAGCGGGAGCTATCTCTGCAATATTTTCTGTCATATTCGGGTTGTTGCTGGCGGGCGATGGAGATTATGGAAAAGACCTGATTACCTTACATAAATGGTCGGGAATTGCCGCAGCCGCCCTGGGTACTATGGCGTGGTATTTACTCAACAGGATTTTGGTAAAAAAACAAGTTAAACTGGTAAGGTCTTACCGTGGAGTCTTGTTTTTCTGCGCCATAGGAATAACGGTAGCGGGTCATTTTGGAGCCTCACTCACACATGGGAAAGATTATTTAACTGCAGCACTTCCCTGGAGCTCCGACTATACAGAAGGTAAAACAGCTAATTTTGATTTGGCATCATTTAAGAAAAATGATACAGCACAATTAACCAAGAAGCAGATATTGGAATTAAATGTTAAGGTGAGGGCCATCCTGGCGCATAATTGTTATAAATGCCACGGTGAAGAAAAGGTGAAAGGGGAGTTGCGACTCGACAGAAAAGATATGATTTTTAAGGGTGGAAAAGACGGGCCGGTTGTAGTTCCTGGCAATGCCCATGAGAGTGAAATATACAGGCGCATTACTTTACCTACAAACGATAAAGAGTCGATGCCATCCAAAGGCAAAAAATTATCTGACGATGATATTGCGGTAATCAATTTCTGGATTCAGAAAGGAGCGCCATGGCCCGATGGCCTGGAAAAAAGTCTTTTCAAAGTGGCAGCTTTGGAACCGAGAAACCCTCCGTTGCCACCGGTAACAGGAAATCTTACCAATCCTATTGACAGGTGGACCAATCAATATTTTATAAAAAATAAAATTACCTGGCCGAAACTTGTTGACGACAGAACCTTTTTGAGAAGAGTTACGCTTGACGTTATCGGTTTGCTTCCCAGTCCCGAGGAGTTTGAAACTTTTGTCAAAGACACGAGGCCGGATAAAAGGGCTTTGTGGGTAAGGGCACTCTTAAACCGGCAGGATGATTACGCCATGCATTGGTTCACATTCTGGAATGATGCACTTAGAAATGATTATACCGGAACAGGTTATATCACCAAGGGGCGTTATAATATTAGTGACTGGTTGTATCAGTCTATACGATCCGACAAGCCCTATGACCAGTTTGTAAAAGAACTGGTAAGTCCTACTGATCAATCCAAAGGATTTGTTGAAGGCATTAAATGGCGCGGTGTAGTAAATGCAAGCCAGAGAAAAGAAATGCAGGCTGCACAGAATATATCGCAGGTATTTTTTGGTTTAAACCTGAAATGCACGTCCTGTCATAACAGCTTTATCAGTGATTGGAAATTGGATGATGCCTATGCATTTGCGAATATATTTGCCGATAGCTCACTTGAGATCAATCGTTGCGATAAGCCTACCGGAAAATTTACCAATGCAAGGATGCTCTGGAAACAA
Organism: Bacteroidota bacterium; assembly: GCA_030706605.1. Lineage (GTDB taxonomy): Bacteria > Bacteroidota > Bacteroidia > Chitinophagales > Chitinophagaceae > Ginsengibacter. The sequence goes on along the minus strand of JAUZOE010000015.1, from coordinate 64,015 downwards.
TTAGGTAACATTGATAGTGCTGCTCCCAGGTCCGTAAAAATGGCACAACTGGCCGCGAATATTATCAAGCCAGAGGATGGCCGCCTCTACCGCACGCTTGTAAACCGGATTTGGGCGCAGTTAATGGGGCGTGGCCTTGTTGAACCTGTGGATGTGATGGATAACGATCCATGGAGCCAGGATCTCCTGGACTGGATGGCTTACAATTTTCAGCAAAACAAAAGTGATATCAAAGAACTGATTTATCTCATTACTACTTCGGAAACTTACCAATTGCCTTCTGTGGGCTTTAAGGATCCTAATAAGATAGTGTCAGTAGATTACAAATTTACCGGTATGCTAAGGAAAAGGATGACAGCAGAACAATTTGCTGATGCAGTAGGAATGGTTGTCGGGCCTCTTTTCCCGGATTCGCTGGAGGGGTACAACCCAGCTAAATTACCTGGTTATGATCCATCAAATCATCTTTTTGCAAGGGCCTCATTGGTAGTTAATAACAGCTTCCTTACTGCTTTGGGCAGGCCAAACCGGGAAACTGTTTCTACCAGCAGGGAATCGCAGGCCAATCTTTTACAGGCGTTGGAACTGACGAATGGAGAAAGATTTAATTCGGCGCTGAAAAAAGGCGCTGCAAACTGGAGGCAAAAGTATAAGAATAGTGATGCCATTATTAAAGAGATTTATAGCAGGGCATTTAACAGGGAGGCAGATCCTAAAGAATATGGCATAGCCAAAAAACTTTTGGGTAATAACCCCGATGCAAATTCTATCCAGGATTTGTTCTGGGCTATTTTGCTGCTTCCTGAATTTCAGGTTATTTATTAGCGCGATTATTTAGTATAAATTTTTCAATATGGATAGTAAATGGAACAGAAGGCAATTTTTAAAAACAAGCAGTGCCGCCACAATGGCCGCACTTGCTGCAGGAGTTCCCTTGACCAGTCTTTTATCTTCCTGCAACCGGAAAAAAACCAATTCCAAAGCCGATACGGTAATCTTATTATGGATGGCTGGGGGAATGGCTCATACGGATACATTTGATCCCAAAAAATATACCCCTTATACTAAAGGGATGCAATCAAATAGTGTACTGAGTACTTTTAAGCCTGTACCCACAGCTTTGGATGGCGTTTATTTTTCTGAAGGACTGGAGGCTATAGGCAGCGTCATCAATAGGGGAACAGCTATCCGTTCTTATGTAGCAGCAGATATGGGACATATTTTGCATTCGCGACACCAGTATCATTGGCATACCTGTTATAAGCCGCCTCAGTCAGTTGCAGCTCCTCATATCGGTTCATGGATTTCAAAAGAACTGGGGCCTGTAAATCCTGTTATACCTGCTTTTATTGACATCGGTCAAAGATTTACATTGGGAGAGGGTGAAGAATTAAAAGCATTTCATACTGCCGGATTTTTGGGGAATGAATATGGACCTTTCCTGATACCTGATCCTTCTTCCGGTCTAGAAACGGTGAAACCACCCGTAGGTATGTCTTCTATGAGATTTGAAAGAAGAAATAAATTGTATAATGACCTGATGAATCAAAGTGCGGTAGGTGAATTTGGAAGCGATTATCAGAAAGAGTCTTTGCGCAGGTCTATGGAACAGGCATATATGCTTTTAAAATCTCCTGAAGCCGCAGCGTTTGATCTTAGTAAAGAACCCAAAGAGAGCTATGATATTTATAATACCGGGAAGTTTGGTTTGGGTTGCCTCATGGCCCGCCGGCTTACAGAACAGGGAGCAAGGTTTATTAGTGTTACTACAGAATATGAACCGTTTAAAAACTGGGATACGCACGATAATGGATATACCCGGATGATTGGTATGAAGAAGCAGATCAATCAGCCGGTAGCTCAATTGATAAAAGATCTTGAACGAACCGGCCACCTGGATCGGACCTTAGTGATATTGGCCAGTGAATTCAGCAGGGATATGATGGTAGAGGGAAGGCCCGGACTTAAAGTCAAGGAACAGGTAAATCAACCTGATATTATTAACGATATTAAATTTTATGGGATGCATCGTCACTTTACTGATGGTGTTTCTATGTTAATGTTCGGTGGAGGAATAAAAAAAGGATATGTATATGGAAAGACCGCTGATGAACGCCCCTGTAAGACGATTGAAAAGCCTATTGTAATAGACCAGGTTCACCAGACTATTTATCATGCTTTAGGGATTCCTGAAGATTGTCATTACGTGGTTGAAAAAAGGCCTTTTTATACAACACCCGATGGAAAAGGTAAGGCTGAGATGGAGTTATTCGCATAAATTTTATTATGCCAGGATATACCTTTGCATTACAAAGGTTTCCTGGAGGATCATATTTTTCAAACCATGTAAATTGAAAGTTATTCTACCGTCACTGACTTTGCCAGGTTTCTTGGTTTATCTACATCACAACCTTTTTCAACCCCTATATAATAAGAAAGCAATTGCATTGGGATCACGCTTAAAATTGGAGCTATTACTTCATTTGCGGGTGGTATAACGAATACATCGTCTGCCATGGCGGGTATTATTTCATCCCCTTCAGTAATAATGGCGATTACGTTTCCTTTCCGTGCTTTTATCTCCTGGATATTACTTACAATTTTTGCATGAAACTCATCTTTGGTAGCGAGAAAAACTACAGGCAGATTGTTATCGACTAAAGCAATAGGCCCATGCTTCATTTCTGCTGCAGGATAGCCTTCTGCATGGATATAAGAAATCTCTTTTAATTTTAAGGCTCCTTCAAGAGCGATAGGGAAATTATAACCCCTGCCCAGGTAAAGCGCATTATTTGCATTTTTATATTTTTGGGCGATAGGTTTTAATAAATCAGCATTCTTTAAAATAGCCTCTACTTTGTCAGGAATGTTTTCTAATTCAGTTAATAGTTCTGTATATCTTGAGTCTGTAATAGTCCCTTTTTCTTTCGCAATTTTTAAGGCAATCATCATCAATACAGCTAATTGAGCTGTAAACGCTTTGGTAGATGCTACGCCGATTTCGGGGCCTGCATGTGTGTAGGCGCCTGCATGTGATGCACGGGAAATAGAAGAGCCTACCACATTCACAATGCCGAAAATGAAAGCGCCCTGTTGTTTTGCCTTTTCAATGGCTACCAGGGTATCTGCAGTTTCGCCACTTTGCGAAATAGCAATAATAACATCTCCTTTATTCACGATTGGGTTCCTATAACGGAATTCAGAAGCATATTCTACTTCTACGGGTATCCTGCAAAGTTCTTCAATTACATATTCTGCGACTAACCCGGCGTGCCAACTGGTACCACAGGCAATAATAATATAGCGTGGGGCATTGGTAAGCGCTTCAATATTATCCTGGATACCCTTCATCGTTATGGTCCCTTCTTTAGCGTCTAATCTTCCCCGTAAGCAATCATAAATAGTAATGGGTTGCTCAAAAATTTCTTTCAGCATGAAATGATCATAGCCTCCTTTTTCAATAGCCGCTAATTCCATGTCAAGCCGGGTAATATAGGGCATTTGCCTTTCGTTGCCGAGATTTTTAAGAATCAGTTCATCGGCTTTGATAATAGCAATCTCATAATCATTTACATAAACCACTTCTTTGGTGTATTCCAGCATAGGTGTGGCATCTGAGCCCAGGAAATGTTCGCCTTTGCCAATGCCAATTACCAATGGGCTTCCTTTTCTTGCTGCAATAATTGTATCAGGGTTGTCCTGGTCCAGCAATAAAATCACATAAGCTCCCGAAACTCTTTTTAAAGCAATCCGAACTGCTTCTTCAAGAGGGCATTGGGTATTTTTTTGGATATCTTCTATAAAGTTCAGTAACACTTCTGTATCAGTTTCACTTTTAAAAGTGTAACCGTTTTTGATTAATTCTTTTTTTAATTGTGCATAATTTTCAATAATTCCATTGTGGATCATTGCGAGTTTACCATTATTGCTTTGATGAGGATGGGCATTCACATCACTTGGCTCTCCATGAGTGGCCCATCGGGTGTGGCCTATTCCAATATTGGCATGTAAAGGTTGCCCCAGCAATGATTCTTCCAATCCTGCTACTTTCCCTTTTTTCTTATAAACTTTTAAACCCAAATCATTGATTAATGCCACACCGGTACTGTCATATCCACGGTATTCCTGTCTTTTGAGACCTGTAATAATAATGGGATAAGCCTCTCTTGGTCCGATATATCCAACAATTCCACACATAAAATTTCTGTTTTGTATGAATGCAAATTAAGAAAAAAGATATTAGTCATTAAATGCCCGGAAAGTCAACTTTCTCTTTTTCCTTCTAAAAGTAAATGCAATGCATTCTCAAAATTACCCGCAGCAGTAACTTCTCCGGAATTGACAAAGAAAATTTCATCGGCATTTTCAATTGTATTCAGCCGGTGAGCAATGATTACTTTGGTGGTGGAAGTCGGTAATTTTTGCAAAATATCTTCTAATAATTTTTCTGTTATGGTATCAATGTTGGCGGTAGCTTCATCTAAAATCAACAACTCCGGCTTGCGCAATACGGCCCTTATAAATGCGATCAGTTGCTTTTCTCCCAGGCTCATGGAATCTCCTCCGGAAACAATTTTGGTATCTAACCCGTTTTCAAACCTATCTACTAAATTTCCCAATCCCTCATCTGAAAGTATTTTATTTAATTGTGCTTCATCAAAAAGTTTATACGTTTCATTCCCATACAAAATATTATCGCGGACTGTGCCATTAAATAAAAATGGTTCCTGTAAAATAAACCCGATCTTTTTGCTGAGTTCCGCTGCATCATAACTTCTTAAATCAGTTCCATTTAAGAAAACTTCGCCTTCAGAGGGATCATACAATCTTGAAATTAAAGAAGCAGTTGTGGTTTTTCCGCCGCCGGTAGGGCCAACAAAAGCGTATGTTTTTCCATGCTCCAACTTGAAATTAATATTATGTAAAACTTTTTTTCCTCCGGGATATTGAAAGGAAACATTTTTGAAATTTATCAAAGAACCATTTTGAATATGATTAGAATTGATGCCTTTCTTTTGCGGCATATCTGATTCTAAATTTAAGATTACAGAGATTCTGTCCCAGGCTGCCATTGCAGTTTGAAAGCTTGCCCAAAGTGTGGCAAGTTGCTGAAGCGGTTGATAAAAATATTGTACATACGCGATGAAACTGATCAATAACCCGATACTAAAATTTCCTTTTGAAATTAAATAAATTCCAAAAGCCAAAACTATTAATTGGGCAATATTAGAAAACAACGTAAATACAGGTGCAAATATGCTATTTACTAAACCCGCACCTACTGAGGCTTTGTAATTGATTGCATTTGCCAGGTTAAATTTTTCCCTGAAATAATCTCTTCGGTTAAAGGCGATGATGGTTTTAAAATTACCAAGCCCTTCCTGTATTTCCGCACTTAAACCGCCGGTACTCTTCAGGCTGGCGGCATTCTTTTTTTTCACCCACGGTGAAATAATGCTAACAAAAATTAAAATAAATACGGACGGAAGCAAAGCCGCTGCCCCAAGTTCTATGTGTATGGCTAAAAGAAAAATAGCAGCGCCCAACATTGTAAAAATGCTGTCCACAAAACGCATGAGTGATTGGGAAAAAAACTGGTTTACTTTATCGGTATCATTGTTTATTCGTGATATTAAATCGCCCGCTTTATTCTGATTAAAAAAAGCGATGGGCAATCCTTGGATTTTATTAAAAACTGCAGTTCGTAAGCTATACAACATGCGTATCCCAATACTGCCCATAATTTTTGTTTGCAAATAATCTGTAGCGGCAGAGATAATAAAGATTATCAATAAGAAACCTGTGAATACCAATAATCCGTGGTATAGTTTTGTCTGGATATAATCATCAATTGTGTAACCTATCAGGTAGGGAGTGAGCATAGAAAGCCCGGAATTCAAAGCCATTACAACAAAGGCTATTATCAAATTTCTTTTTTCACCCTTCATGAACTGGAGCATCTTTTTGATGGCTGCACCTGTTGAAGTTTTATTTTCTTTATAGAGATTGTAATCCATTTTTTTTTAATCAAATTTGATCTGCTTAATTATTTATGCTACCGTTAAATCGGTTGTGCTTTTTTGCGATTGATAGATCTGTACATATTCCGGTGAATTTTGCATTAAAAAATCATGCTTGCCTTTTGCAATTAGTTCGCCTTCCATTACCACAATGATCTGGTTATAATCTTTTACCGGGTTAATTTTTTGTGTAACTGAAACCAATGTTATTCCAGGATAATTTTGTTTTACATTTAGTGATATTTTTTCTTCCGTTAAAGTATCTACCCTCGCTGTAAAATCATCGAGCAATAAAATTTTAGGATTAATCGCTAATGCACGTGCCAGCATGATACGCTGTTTTTGCCCGCCCGAAAGACTTGTTCCGCGTTCAGATACAATTGTTTCCAATCCATTAGGAAGTGTTTTTATAAAATCTTCCAACTCGGCTGTTTCAATAGCTTTTTGCAGGTCTTTTTCGGTTACTTCAGAATTGAATGCAATGTTTTCACGGAGCGTTAAATTGAAAATAATGCTATCCTGGAAAACCAGGCCTATCTGGCTCAAAAGAGAGCCCCTGTTGTATTCAGTAATGTTGATATCATCATAACATATTTGCCCTTCGTTTGGCTTTATCAGCGTAGTTAATAAATAAAGAATTTGCGTTTTCCCTGCGGCGGTCGGCCCTATGATGGCAGTTCTTGTTCCTGCTTCAATAGTGAATGAAATATTTTTTAAGGCCGGATTTTCTCCATAAAACATACTTACATTTTGCAAATTAATATTCCCGTTTAATTGTTTATTTACTGTTCCTTTGTCAACAAAATCAGGAGTTTCAAGCGTTTTATGAATGCGTTGGTAAGAGGCGGAAGCCCGCGCAATTACATTGCTCATAAAGCCAATCATAATAATCGGGAAAATTAAAATTGCAATATAGCTGTTGAAGGCTGCAAATTCGCCTAAAGTCATGCTGCCACCAATTACAAAATGGCCGCCCAAACTCAATACGGTAAGCCGCGCTAGGTTTGAAGTTAAAACGATAATAGGAATTAACGTAGCAAACAAACGCAAAATGGATAAGCCCAGGTTTTTTGCCTCGGTATTCGCGTCCATAAATTTATTGTACTCTGTAAATTGAGCATTGAGCACACGAATTAATGCGGCCCCCAAAATGCTTTCATTAATCACTTTGTTTAGCCAGTCAATAACTTCCTGGGTTTTTCTGAAAAGGGTTTTTACTTTTTTGAAAACCAGGAAAAAAGTGGTTGCGATGATTGGGATAATTAATAAGACTATTAGTCCAAGCCGCCAGTTAATATTCAATAATAAGATGCTCGCGCCAATAATTAAAACTATTGAGGAAACGATGGTGACAATGGCCTGAGATACAAACATTTTTATCGCGTCCACATCGGAAGTAAGATTTGTAAGAAGCTTGCCCGGCGTGGTTTCCTGTATGTAAATGTAATCCTGTTGTGAAATTTTAGAAGCCAGTTTTTTACGCATATCCCGCGCTACTTTTTCAGAAGCAAAAGTCTGGAGGATACTTTGGACATAGGTGAAAATAAAAATTAAAACCGCGGCGATAGCAAACCAGGTAATAATTTTTTGCATACTGAAAGTTCCTTTAGAAAAATCGTCAATGCCAAACTGGATAATTTTGGGGATTACCAGGTTAAGGGCATTACTCAATAATGCAAAAAATAACAGCGCGCTGATCATTCCTGAATAGGGTTTCAGGATTTTAAAAATATTAGGCTTACGGGGTTTCTTATCTGTTGCTTGTGGCTTCATTCAAATAATTTTCAGAAAGAGATAAAGATATTCTTATTATGCATTAAAAATTTTAATAGACCTTTTGTAAAAATACTTCAGGTTGAATATTTGGATTCCTCCTTTTCGGTGAGTAAAGGAAAATCAGCGGTAAAGATTCAATTTGCCGGTTGTAAATGATCAGTAAACTATTCCATTAAAGTAAAGTTCCTTTTAATGTAAAAAGAGCAACATTAAAAAAGATAACAAGACCTGTAACATCTACAAGAGTTGCTACAAAAGGGGCTGAGGATGAGGCAGGATCGGCTCCTAACCTTTTAAGGAGTAGTGGCAACATACTGCCTATAAGCGATCCCCAAAGTACGACACCGATTAATGACAGGAACACAGTAAAGCCTATTTTTATCCAGTGAATTCCATAAATGTCTGTCAAAATACCATGGTGCATTAATGTACTCCACAAAGTAATTCTCAGGAAACCAATACATCCGAGTATGAGTCCCAGCATGAGTCCTGATAAAATTTCTCGCCTCATTACCCTCCACCAGTCTGCAACTTCCACTTCGCCCAAAGCCATTGCCTGGATAATTAATGTGGAAGCCTGTGTGCCACTGTTACCTCCTGTACTTATGATGAGTGGAATAAAATTAGTCAAAATAATCACTTTTGCCATTTCGCCATTATAAAAAGCCATAGCGGTAGCGGTAAGCATTTCTCCAAAAAAAAGTATAGTAAGCCAGCCCACTCTTTTTTTAACAAGCCCGAAAAAAGGAGTTTCCAGGTAAGGCTGATCCAATGCTTCGGCACCACCTATTTTTTGAATATCCTCACTGAATTCTTCATTGGTTACCCAGAGTACATCATCAATAGTAACAATGCCTAATAACACATTGTAATCGTCCACTACAGGTAAGGCTACACGGTTATTCATTTTAAAAACCTCATTGGCAGTTTCCTGGTCATCATTTACATTGAGTTCAATATACCGGCCATCCATCATCTCACTTACTTTAGTTTCGGGTGAGGCAAGGATAAATTCTCTTATTCTAAGATCATCCAGTAATTCTCCGTGCTTATTAATCACATAAACTACATCAATAGTTTCTGTATTTTTTCCTACACTCCGGATGATATCTAAAACTTGTGCTACGGTATTGTACTCGTATACATACACATAATCCGGTGTCATTAATCGTCCTACGCTGTTTTCGGGGTATCCTAAAAGAGAGAGCGTGATTTTTCTTTCCTCAGGCTGAAGTGTTTTTATTAATTCTCTTACTACTTCGTTTGGCAGATCTTCGAAGAAGGAAGTTCTGTCATCCGGTTGCATTTCATTCAGGAGTTCGGCACTTTTATAGGGTGGAAGATTCTTGATAATCCGTTTCTGGGTAGAATGTTCTAAAATCTTAAACAGGCTGGTAGCCCGGTGTATAGAGAGGTGAAGTAAAATGTCTATCTCCTGGTCTTCATTTTCGTAAATGAGATCAGCAACATCACTAATGTTCTGGTTATTCAGAAATTCTGAAAGTGCGGCGAAATCATTCTCTTTCAGAATTGCTTCATATTGTTCCTGTACTGAAACTTCTTCTTCTGTCATTTGCTATTGTTTCTTTCAGATAATGGTGCAAATTAATTTATTTTACATTTAATCAGCCTGATAATGATATGATAAAACCCTTTTTATTTTTGAAAACAACTGGTACGAAGGGGAGGGGTGTATTTACCAAAGAAAAAATAGGCCCCGGAACCATTATCGAAGAGTCACCGGTAATCGTTATGAGTGCGGATGACAGAAAGTTGTTAGATAAAACATTATTACATGATTATATTTTTGAATGGGGCGTTGATAAAGATAAATGCTGCATGGCTTTAGGATTGGTACCTATGTACAATCACAGCTATGCCAGCAATTGTGAATATTTTATGAATTTTGACGAGGCCATCATCCAGGTAAAAACAGTCAGGGAAATAAAAGAAGGAGAGGAACTTACCATAAATTACAATGGCGATTGGAATGATGAAAAAAAAGTCTGGTTTGAAGTAGGGGCGTAGTTCCCGGATTGTTTTATTTATATAATGTAAGTAAGCCCGATTAATGCATAGCAGCTAAAAATACTTGGTTAATTTTTTCTTATTTCTGATTTATTTTTTCATTTTTAAAGCAAATCCTTAATACTTTTACTAAAAATTTATACTATGGAATTAACAAATAGAAATTCAAATACTTCCAACATTACTTATGTGCCTACCGGTGAGCAGGCAGGATCAAGGTCTTTTTTGGCAAATGTATTTTTGTTGATGTTTATTGCCCTTGGCGTTTCGGCATTAGTAGCCTGGCAATTTTCAACAAGCCAAACATTATTGAGTTATATGGTATCTTCTACCGGGTTAACAGGTTTGGGTAAAATAACCATTTTTGCTCCATTAGGTTTCGTGTTGCTTATGTCCTTCGGATATCAAAGACTTTCTGCGCCTGCTCTTATGGGGCTGTTTATGGCGTATGCTGTAATTAATGGAATAAGTTTCAGTTTTATTTTATTGGCTTTCACTCCGGGCTCTGTTCTGGGTTGTTTTCTTTCTGCATCAGCCATGTTTGGTGTAATGGCATTTATGGGATATACTACTGACCAGGATCTTTCCAAATTTGGCCGCATCCTGATGATGGGTGTCATTGGTGTTTTGATTGCTATGGTTATTAATTATTTTCTTCACAGCAGCCAGTTAGATTATATCATCAGCATAATTGGCGTAATGGTTTTTACTGCGCTTACTGCCTATGATGTACAAAAATTAAAAAGAATTGGTGAGGGATTAGAATATGATGGTGTATCTGCTAAGGATACCAAAAAAATGTCCATACTCGGAGCCTTAAATTTATACCTCGATTTTATCAATATCTTCCTGTTTTTGCTTCGTTTATTTGGAAACAGGAGATAATTGGAATAGAAAAAAGAATTTTAAAAAAGAGACGGTTATGTGCCGTCTCTTTTTTTATGAATGTCCTTATTATTTTGGAACAATAATAAAGAAAAATGCCATGCACTGGATGGTATAATATAATTAAATGGGCTACTGATGTTGGTGATTGCCTGGCCACAGAACGACCCGCACGAACAGAAATAGTCAGTCTTTTTTAACTTTGTAATATTTTGATTTATAGGTGGGTAATACCAATTTTGGCAAAACTAGACCTTGCAAAAACTAAGCCTTCCATTTATAATGGAAGGGAATTCCTTTTCAAATTTTCTCATGTAACATTCTATACCAAAAACAAAAAATTATTAACTTGCAATAAAAAACTAATTTAAGAGTTATAGAAATAAATATAAATAATTAGAATGAATTTTGATCATAATGAAGAGTCTTTTTCAGTATTGATTCCTGATGGGGAGAGCAACTATGCCCTATCTGTATTGCAATGTTTATCTCAAAAAAAAAATGTAAGGCTTTTTATTCTTTCAGATGACCCGTGGGCACGGGTCCGTTTTTCACGTTATCCTATTCAATTCATTAGCTATACGAATGTGAATGGCAATGAGGACCGTTTAACTGCTATTACTGATGCGGTAAAAAAGACAAGAGCTGACGTTGTTTTGCCTGTCGACTCTCAAACAATGCGATTATTGTCTTCCAATCCAGGTACTCTATTGCAGATGACTACAATTATCCCTGTGCCCAAAATTGGCGATATGGATATCGCTGAAGATAAATGGCTACTTTATTTATGGCTTAATGAAAACAGCATTCCTTGTCCTTCTACCATTTTATATCGAACGGATGATGGTTTTGATCAGGAACTTTCTAAAATTTCTTTTCCAGTTTTAATTAAACCCAGGAAGGGATCTGGTGGGGTGGGAATAGAATTCTTCGATAATTCCTCAGCACTTTATGGTTTCTGCAAAGAACATGTCAAGTCTGAAGAATTCATTATTCAATACTTTATTAACGGCTATGATATTGACTGTAGTGTGTTATGCAAGGAAGGTAAAATTTTGTCGTATACAATTCAAAAAGGGTTCCTGTTTGAGGATAAAAAGGTTTCATGGCCTTCAGGTATTGATTTTCTTTATGATTTAAGGATATACAATGTGGTAAAGGATTTGGTGGAAAAATTTAATTGGTCGGGAATAGTTCATATTGATTTGAGATATGACCAACAGGAAGATCGGGTAAAGGTAATTGAAATGAATCCACGTTTTTGGGCCACTGTATGCGCCTCTACTTTTGCGGGAGTAAATTTTCCTTTCATGTCCTGCCTTGCTGCTTTAAAAAAGAATTTCCCTGAAAATGAATTTCAACCTAAACGCGTTGTAAGATCAGGGGCCGCAATTAAATTACTGGCAAAACGTATTCTCAATAGAAAACAAAAAGATCTGTATTTCGACCACTCTTTTATAGAATTTTCATTAAGAGATCCTTTACCCCATTTGGTTTCCCGGTGTTTCAAAGTTTATAATAAATATTTTTCTAAGAAATCTTTTTAAATCTTTAAAAAATTTCACTCAGCTATTCTTAGAATTTTGAAATAACAAAGAGGCACTTATGTGACGTCTCTTTGTTTATGAATGTTCTTACTTTTTTGTAACCATAAAATGATACAGAAATGTGTGTGGCTATTTCTTCTTTTTACCTGAAAGTTGGATCGTTTTATTGGAGATAATAGGCTTTGCCCAAAAACTTATGCTTAGAATATAACACCCACTGGCAGATATGCAGCATAGCTTTTGTGTGGCAGGCTCTCTGTGCTATTGAATACCATACGTAATTAATGTATCCGGCTTTATAATTTCTAAAAGTCCTTTACCTCCATAGTAATCTATTGCACTGCTGTATTTCCATTCTTCAACCTTGGTAACAAACCCTGCTTCCACGGGGTTGTAATGAATATAATCCAGTTTTTGATGCGCCATTTTATTATTGATTAATTGTATTGGGTGGCTTTCCGGTTGCCACAACTGAAATTTTGCAGTATTACTGTTTCTCTTTGCAGCTCTTTCCATCATCCAAAGCATCCATTCTCTTCTGCTTTCAGTAGGATTATTTTGAATGCTCCTATGCAATGCTTCTGAAGTATGCCGCTTTAAATCCCGCATTATATTTTGTAATGGATTTTCTTTTGTGCCAATAATGAGATGCACATGGCTTGTCATTATGCACCACCCATACAGTCCCATATCTTTATTTGCCTGGCAATATTGGATACTGTTTAAAATTTCTTCTTTGTATTCATTTCTTATAAACAAATCAATCCAGTTGGTAACTGCAAAACTTACAAAATAAATTTTATCGTTATCAGCAAATTTATATTTCTTACTCATTCTTAAATATAAGAAAAGGCTTTATAATATATGGCTCATTGAGTTATTGGCACAGATACGCCAATAGCCACATTATCTTAGCTGCATATCTGCGACAGTGGGGGGCATTCTATTCAATGATTCGAATTTTTAAATCATCCTTCTTTTTGTATGGGTTATAGGTGTGTAAAATAATTGCATATTTCTCTCCATTCGGAAGAATTTTTAATTCTTGTTCATAATAACAATCTTTCGAATAAATCAACTTTGAGGAAATGATTTTTTTACTTGAATCTACAATCCCAATTTCATAATGGCTTTTAAGAAAAGGATTGGCAAAAAGATAAAGAAACAAAAAATCATCATCACCTTGTCCCGCATCTTCAGAATAAGTATTTCCCTGTATCTCCTCTCCCTTTGCATAATCTACAGTATCTTTCTTAAAAGTTTCAAAAATTATTTTTCTTTCAAAATTTATAAAATAATAATGAGTTATTCTTCCAAGTGAATCATACTCATATAAATGGCCAAAAGGGCGATCATTTATATAATAGCTTTTATAGACTAAAGTTCCATTTTTGTTATATCTATACGCAAATCCATTACGCAAATCATCATGGTAAAAGGAGCTGTCTGATATTTTTCCATTTTTAAAATAACTTACTTCAGGGCCATCTTTTACTCCATATCTATAGGTAGAGTACCCTAAATATTCATTTAAAGAATCAAAGTATTTCACCTTACCATCAAAAAGTGAATCTTCAAAATATTTTCCTTCTGATATTATCCCATCTGGCCCTTTTAATCTAATAATTTTCATTTGAGATTTAATGTTGCAAGCGGAAATAATCATTAAAAGAGGTATACAAAGAATTTTGTTAGACATTTATTAATTGGATTTATTAAAAGGTTGATAAATAATCGTATCTGGTATTACACCTTCTTCTGGAGAATTAGAATGGCGCATCAGCTTATCAGGGTCCAGAGCTCCCAACTGGCGCAGATATGCAGCATAGCTTTTGTGTGGCTGGGTATCTGTGCCTTTCTATAGGAACTGCAAAGCTTACAAAATAAATTTTATCGTTATTAGCAAATTTATATTTCTTACTCATTCATAAATATAAGAAAAGGCTTTATAATATATCGCTCATTAATTTATTGGCACAGATACGCCAACGCCTCTTTTCCCTTGCTGTATATCTGTCCAGTGGGAGTATAATAAATATTTTTCTAAGAAATCTTTTTAAATCTTTAGAAAATTTCACTCAGCTATTCTTAGAATATTGAAAATAAAAAAAGAGACGGTTATGTGCCGTCTCTTTTTTATTAATGTCCGTATTATTTTGTAGCCATAAAATGATACAGAAAAGTGTGTGGCTATTTCTTCTTTTTACCGGAAAGTTGAATCGTTTTATTGGTAATAATAGGCTTTGCCCAAAAACTTATGCTTAGAATATAGCCAAGGGTGATGAATAAAAATTCCATCCCGGTTCTGAGTGAAAACATATCGCTGATTGCTCCAATTAATATTTGTACAACAGCTCCGCCGGCAATTCCTGTCATTAGGATGCCTGCGAAAGAGCCATGATGTTTTGAAACGGAATTGAGGCCGAGAGATACTATTACAGGATACATCACGGAAAGAAAAAATCCTGCTATAGGAAAGGCCCATAAAGAAACGTGATCACTGCCCCACAATCCAAAAGCAAGACAGATGATGCCCAAAAGAGTAAACCAACGCAATACTAGTTTACTATCGAAAAATTTAAGAAGAAGTAGCCCCAACATGCCACCAACCGTCATGAGGCCCCAGAAGTATGAAACCGCATCTGCACCCACAGTGTCGGCATCGAATCCATGATATGTTTTTAAAAATTTTGACATCCAGTAAGAGATGCCTTGTTCGGTACCTACATAACAGAATATGCCAAGAAAAAAAAGAATAACATACCTGTTTTTAAATAATTCGAAGTAACTGGCTTTCGATCCAATCTTTTCGTCTTCTTTTAATTCTACCACCGGAAATTTTACCAGTAAAATAATTAAGATCATTACCACCCCGATCACAGCAAATACCCAATATACTGAAACCCACGACATTGTTGGGGGTACCAAACTACTTAACGTGCCGACAAATGGTTTTTGTAAATTGCCTTTGTCAATATTAGACACCAGGTATGAATACATTTGTGGGCTAATGAAAGAAGCTAATCCAAAAATAAGCTGAGCTAAAACAGAGTTGAATGCAAAATGTGCCTCTCCGCCGGATACCCTCAAAAGTGGATTAATGACCACCTGCAAGGCTGCCATGCCGGTGCCAACGGTAAATAAAGAAATCACAAAAACATTAAAGGATGGGTGAATCGCAAACACAAGTGTCCCAAGAAAAGCGAGTGCAAAAGCCAATATCATCATTTTTTTCTCGCCCCATTTTTCCACGAGCAAACCGGAAGGAATTGACATCACACCATAGGCAATGAAGAAAGCGAAGGGTAAAAACCCGGCCATAGTCTCTGTAAGATTATAGCTTTTAGATAAGTTAGGATTAAGAGCTCCGAGAATATTTGTAAGAAAAGAGATTACAAAGAAGGTAAGCATGATGAGGCTTACAATGTAGTAGTTACGTTTCATTTGCGGTTTTTATGGTTGATTGTAAGAGATGATTTTGATTTATTTTTTTACTAAAAAATGATTTGATATATGATTTAATAAAAGAAAGACAACAACCGGAGTAGAAAGGAGTAATGCGTGCAAGGTAAATTTTTTCAATTACAAAATTCTTTAGATACAATACCTACAGCCCCATCAAAAATTGCGAATGGATATAATCTACCACTGTAGTAAGACTCTGCGTTTGTTCAAATACTTTTAATTGCCTGTCAGCGCCTGTACCTTCTTCAAGTATCTTATGTACATAGTTGATTGTGTTTCTGATGCGCAAGGGGCCTGCTACATCATCAATAAAATCAAGGAGTTCATAAATAAGTACCCGCGTGTTCACTTCAGTTTCTTTTCCAAAATCAATCATGCTGCCTTCAATTCCATACCTACTGGCGCGCCATTTGTTTTCATTAATTAAAGCCCGGGGGTAAATAATAAAGTTTAGGTTCTCTTTACGCAGTTTATAAATTTTGGCACAGATGCCCTGGAACAGGGCAGCAAGGGTAATGGTTTCCTGTACTGTCATCGGCACATCACAAATGCGAAATTCTACTGTATTAAAAAACGGGTGGACTCTTAAGTCCCACCATATTTTTTTGGCATTATCAATACAATTGGTTTTTACCAGCAGCTTCACGTAATTATCATAAGATTCGATGCTTTCAAAAAAATCGGGTATACCTGTACGTGGAAATTTGTCAAACACTTTTGTGCGATAAGATTTATACCCCGTTTCTCTTCCTTCCCAAAATGGAGAATTGGTACTTAAAGCATAAACGTGTGGTAAAAAATACCGGGCAGTATTAGCAATATGTATTGCCATTTCACGGCTTTCCATGCCTACATGAACATGAAGTCCGAAAATTAAATTACTTCTTGCAGCTTCCTGTAATTCTTTTATAATTTCACTGTAGCGAATATGATCTGTAATTAATTGACTTTCCCAATGGCTGAAAGGATGAGTGCCTGAAGCGCCTACCCAAAGGCCAAGATCTCCTGCAATACCGCTGATTGTTTTTCTGAGCGTGGCTACATCCATAAAAGCTTCATCAATATCCTGGCAAATATCTGTGCCCACTTCCACAACTGCCTGGTGCATTTCTGCTTTCACTTTATCTTTAATCACTTTTTCACCTTCCTGCACAATCCTTTGCTCATGGCTTTTAAGCTCTCTTGTCGTAGGGTCCAATACCATGTATTCTTCCTCGATGCCTATTGTAAAATGTTTGTAAGAAATACCTGCCATAATTAATTATTTTTCATTCAGTAGAAATAAAGCTCTTATTTAAAAAGTGAAATATTGTTTGGGCTATCCTCTTTATATAATTTTTTCATCCATATTTACGGGCTATTTGTTACAAGTCCGGCGCAGTGGCTTCGCACAAAATCTTCACCGGGCTTTCCACTTCTATCCCGCAGCTCATCAGCCATCAATTCTTTAATGAGCCAAATAAAATCAACAGTTTTAATGTCTTGAGTTAATTTACTCTTGCCGGTTTTATTGGCCAATCAGTCAACTATAAATTTCCCTTTTATCATTCTTGTTACATATTCTCCCCATGTCAAATTATTTTTTCCTTCCTCCACCGATTGCGCTTTTGCAATGGCAAAATTGGCAGAGGTTTCTACTACCCAATCAAAATTTTCCCTGCCCACGCTTGTCAATTCAGCATCTGGCGCCGGATTACAAAAGTCAATGGCATAAGGAATCCCATCGCGCAAAGCTAATTCTACAGTGTTGAAATCATAACCCAGGTAATTGCATATTCGCAAAACGATACCTGTCATTAAATCCAACCTTTTTTGATCCGGTTTAAAATCGGCAACATAGCGAAGATGATGAGGATTGCGCGGTTCATAAGGCATAATGTGTACATCATTTCCTCCTATACAATAACAACGGTAATATTCATCAAAAATAATTTCTTCCTGCAGCATCATTACCAACTCGCCGGTTTCGCCGTGTTTGGTAAAAAAATCGTCGACATTATTTACTTTATAAACATTTTTCCAGCCTCCACCAGCATGAGGTTTCATGTAAGCCGGAAACCCAATGTAATTAAAAATAGTTTCCCAATCGATGGGGTATGCCAGGTTGGAAAAAGATTGATCGGTAGTTTCTGCGGGTAATTTACTGGAGGGAATGATCACTGTTTTTGGAACCGGAACATCGATTTTTGTTGCAAGGCAATTATTGAAAAATTTTTCATCGGCGCTCCACCAAAACGGATTATTGATGACAGCAGTCCCACACAAAGCCGCATTTTTTAAATAAGCCCGATAGAATGGAATATCCTGGGAAATGCGATCAATAATTACTGCATAACCACTGCTCTCTCCCTGTATTACTTTGTCAATGTGTACCGCTTCTGCTTTAATCCCATTGATATTTTTATCATTGACTCTTTCAATAAAAGCATCGGGGAAACTTCTTTCTCTACCGAATAGTATTCCAATCTTTTTCATAATATTTTTTTTGAATTAAGGAAAACGGTGGAGGTGAAATTATTCGCTTCTAAATTTATCTTTTGATTGCTAATATACCAAAATTAATTTCGCCCGAAATGATTGACCGAAGATGAATATAATAAAAGTAGATTCTTTGATGGGCTTAATTTGCCTATTTTTGAAACCATATGAAAATGGGGGAAATTATCATTCAGTCTTACACTATACTATCGGGATATTTAAAAAGAGAAGTAAATATTGATTGTTATTTACCACCGCAAAATACAGGTGTTAAGGAATTAAACCTGCTTTTAGTAAATGATGGGCAGGACCTGGTGACAATGCATTTTCAAGATATCCTGGAAGGATTGTACGCAGGACAGACCATAGCACCTTTATTATGTGTGGGTATTCATTGTGGCTCCGACAGGAAGAATGAATATGGAACAGCCAATATTCCCGATTACCAGGGGCTTGGCATTAAAGCTGCATTATATACTCAATTTATTTTTGAAGAATTATTGCCTTTTATTAAAAAAGAATATGCTTTTCATTCCTTTAAAGAAAAATCATTTTGTGGTTTTTCGCTTGGAGGATTAAGCGCTTTGGATATAGTGTGGAATCATGCTGAGACCTTTTCAAAAGTAGGTGTATTCAGTGGTTCATTATGGTGGCGTTCCTTATCGCAGGATGATCCTTCTTTTAAAGAAGAAGATCACAGGATTATGCATAATGAGATAAGAAATGGCAATTATTTTCCCGGTCTGAAATTTTTTTTTGAGACGGGCACACTTGACGAAACTGCCGACAGGAATAATAATGGGATTATTGATTCCATTGATGATACTTTATCATTAATAGACGAATTGGTAAAAAAGGGCTATGATGCTGAAAGTGATATTCGATATCTTGAATTTGCAGATGGTAAACACGATGTGGTAACATGGGCTCGTGCCTTTCCTGATTTTTTGAAATGGGGATGGGGGAGTGATGCACAAAAAAATAACTGATAATTTGATTTTAATTTCTCGGTACCTTTTTAGAAATGGCAGTATAAAATTCAATAGATTTTGGGGGAATAAAAATTACGTTCGTTCAAAAAGTGATTTCCCTGTTTTAATTTTCAATGGATTAATTTCGCAGGAATTATGAAATCAGGATTTGTAAATATTTTTGGGAAGCCCAACGCCGGTAAAAGTACCCTGCTCAATGCGTTGATGGGAGAGAAACTGGCTATCGTTTCACCAAAAGTTCAAACCACGCGGCACCGGATTAAAGGCATACTTACTCAGGAAAATTATCAAATCATTTTTTCGGACACTCCGGGAATTATCGATCCAAAATACAAGTTGCATGAAAAAATGATGCAGGCGGTAAAAGGCAGTTTGGAAGACGCTGATGTGGCATTGCTGATTGTAGATATTAAAGATGATTTGCAGGAGGCAGATGAAATATTCTCAAACCTTTCACTGAAAGTACCTGCGTTGGTTGTTCTTAATAAAACTGATGTGGCCGGTAAAGAAACGATTGAAAAAGCTAATGCTTTTTTTACCGATAAAAAATATTGTAAAAAAGTAGCTGAGATTTCTGCCTTAAAAAATAAGGGTGTTGAAGAATTATTGAAAATAATTATTGCCATGTTGCCTGAGGGGGAACCGTTTTATATGGGCGATAACCTGAGTGATCTTCCAATGAAATTTTTTGTAAGTGAGATGATCAGGGAAAAAATATTTTATTTATATTCTGAGGAAATTCCTTATTCAACAACGGTTCTCGTGCAGGAATTTAAAGAAAAAAACACATTGACTAAAATCTCAGCAGATATTATTGTGCAGAGAGAAACCCAGAAAGGAATTGTTTTAGGGCATGAAGGGAAAATGATCAAGCAATTGGGTACAATGGCCAGGAAAGATATCGAAGAGTTTATAGGTAGAAAGGTTTTCCTTGAATTATTTGTAAAAGTAAGACCCAAATGGAGGGACAACGAATTGCAATTACGTGAATATGGATATTAATTGATTTCGAAAATTTGGAGTATAGATTTTTGACTGGGGCTTACAGATAATATATATTTTTGATAGTAGCACGAATATTTAAATTTTATAAACTTGCCATAATACCTTCCGCTGAAGGGAAGTAGGGCTAAAAATAACAAGATGAATTCTTTTGGGAAAAATTTCAGAGTGCAGATATTAGGCCAATCGCATGGCGAATATGTAGGGATCGTAATTGACGGCTGCCCGCCGGGGATTGGGATTGCGCCGGAAGATTTTAAAGAAGATATAGACAGGAGAAAACCGGGTGCAAAAGGTACTACACCAAGAAAAGAAGATGATGTACCGGAAATTATCAGCGGCGTTTTTAACGGAAAGAGCGCAGGTTCACCTATCACTATTCTATTTAAAAACAGCAATACCAGGAGTGGCGATTATGAAAAGCAAAGAGCCGTTCCCCGCCCAGGGCATGCTGATTTTGTAGCCCATAAAAAATTTAATGGATTTGAAGACTATCGTGGTGGCGGGCATTTCAGCGGAAGGCTGACGGTTGCTTTAGTCGCTGCCGGAGTTGTTGCTAAAAAAGTAATTGAATCCTATTCTGCGGATAAAAAGATACAAATTAATTCAACCATTCTTGAAATAGGAGGAGAAAAAGACCTGGAAAAAGGATTGCAAAAAGCTATTGAGGCCAAAGATTCTGTTGGAGGAATCGTAGAATGTAGAGTTACCAATTTACCAATTGGCCTTGGCGAACCATTTTTTGATTCTGCGGAATCATTGCTGAGTCATGCTGTTTTTTCGATTCCTGCTGTAAAAGGAATTGAGTTTGGTGCCGGATTCGCAGCGGCAAAAATGTTTGGAAGTGATCATAACGATTCTCTTATAAATGCGGATGGCACTACGGCAACCAATAATGCCGGGGGAATTGTCGGCGGAATTACTAATGGTAATGATTTGATATTTCGTATAGTGGTAAAACCCACTTCCTCTACATCAAAAGAGCAGCAAACATTGAATGTTGAAACCGGTACTGTAGAGCCTTTTTCTGTGAAAGGGCGCCATGATCTTTGTATTGCTTTAAGAGTTCCGGTGGTTCTGGAAGCAGTAACAGCAATAGTTTTGGCTGATTTGCTAGCTCAAAAATAAAAAATAATAACCTGTCTTAAAATGGTGAATTTAGATTGGATTCATCATTCACCTGATAAACTTAGTGCTGTATACTCCTGTCGCGTCATAAACTCTTAAAATATACTCTCCCGGACTTAGATTGTGAACTGGGATTTTTAAAGGGTTATTGACGATTGTTTTGGACATGTATACGGTTCTGCCAGTAGCATCAATCACCTGGATTTTTATATCTTTTGAGGTGCCTTTATAATTCAAAAATAGTATGTCATTTACCGGGTTGGGATAAATAATGATGCTATTTCCATTATCATTCACATTGATCAATACAATAGAAGAATATTCGAAGGTTCCGTTATTATATGAGGTTTTTAACCGGTAAAAATTATCGCCCTGCACATAATTCTGATCCAGGTAATCATAGGAAATGTCCCCGTTATTTGTATTGATTGGAGTCACAGTACCGGTTCCTTTAAAATGGATTCCATCTGTTGAAGATTCTAATTCATATAAATTTACATTTAGCTGGTTGGTAACCTTCCAGGATAGTAGGTTACCCTTATTTTTTTGATATATACCGCTGAATTCTAAAAGAGTGATTGGTACTGCTAACAAAGTGGGGGGAGTGCCGATACCCAACCCGGCTAGCAAGCTATTAGATGCAAACGTGTGTTCATAAATAATTCCATCTGATCCCAGGGAGGAAGGTGTAGTGCTATTGATTGAATAACTGTAACTGGTTTGATTAGCAGGGGTAACGTCTTGAATCCTGTTGTTGCCATCAACTTTTACAAGTTGAATCTGGCTCCTGTTTAGTCCTGTAGCAGCTTCCCATCCGGCGATTTCTGCTTCGGTATAATAAAGGCGAAGCGTGTAGGAGGCTGTTGGGTTGTTAAATTGCGGTGTAATTTTAAAAGTTTTGGAAGCTACTCTTTCTGAAGCATTAGTGGTATTGAAATTAACAGCGCTTGTTCCGGCACGGTCAACTTCTACTTTTGTACAGCCAAAATTAAAGGAGGAATTATTAATTATAGTAGCCATTATTTTATTAGAAGCAGTATCAATAAAAGATACCGTTTGTGATGGTCCCAGGCTGAAAGTGCCTATAGTACTTGTATTTATTGCTGTCTGAATAGCAGAGTTATAAAAAACAGGAGTACCGTTTACCACTACTGAATCAACACCTAATGGAGGTTGGTTTTGCGTTGAGTTGTCATTTTTCCATTGGAAAGCAATTTGCAAATTAGATGCATTATCAGCATCAGGGGGTAGATTTATGGTTTTAGTTACAACAGTAGTATTTGAAATAAGTTTATTATTGGGATCAGCTTCCGTCCAGGTGGTTCCTCCGTCGGTTGAATAATATAAAGAGCCGTAATCAACAGCAGGGGTTTCGCCCAGGCACTTATATTTAAATGAGACAGAAATTTTTTCCTTACCAGTCGCATTGATAATTGGAGAAACAGCTCTTAATATTAGTGTGCCACTTGCAGTATTGCTATATTTAATAGTATCATCATTATTGGAGATATAAAGCGCTTGATTACTGAATCCATTCCCTGCATTAGTTCCTACTTTAAAATGATTGACATTACCGGTTGCAGTATTTATAACCTGTTCCTTCCAGGCACCCAAACTGGTAGTAACTGTATCAAAATTATCTGAAAAAATAGTAGTAGGTGTTCCATAGACAGGGGTTACAAAATTTAAGGGATCTATGGCAGCTTTACCAATTATAGTTATACGATTTTTTTGATTATAAGCTGCAGCTACCGCATTTCCACCGTTTGCATTTATTGAATAAGAAAGATCAATAAATTTATCTGGTTCACTTTGTGCTGCATCATAAACTCTCAAAGTGATTTGTTGAGATAAATTACCAGCACTCAATGTTAATGGAGAGGCGTAAATAAGATCATAATCTACACCCTGTGTAGCTGTTCCACTTGCACTCAATGAAATTGTTGCAGGTTGAGAAGGAGCCTGATCTACTACCAGTGTTATGGGGTAATCTTTATAGGTAATACAGGATGAACCGCTTGTTAAATTGGTTATTTCCGATAATCTTGCAATGGTACCACCAAATTTAAAATGCACCGTGGGAGTTGCAGATGTGTCTGTAATTAAAAATTTTCCTATCCTTGTTCTAAATCCGGTAGAAGTGGTAGATGGATAATATTCACCGGTAAACCAGAAAGATTCATCATCAGCGGGATCTATATTCATAGACGAATAGTCACCCCAGCGATGACTGGAAGAAGTTTGTGAACCTTCTGATGCATAAAATACCTGCTGTGGCTCCATAGTAGAGAGTGCATCCGTGTTTTTTCTTATCGCATAGTATAGGTCCGGGAATCCTGTTTTTCCCGACCGGCTGTAGGCAATTCCAATATTTCCTTTTTGATTAATATCGATAGAGCCCATCCAATTATTGAATCCATTTACAGGGTCAATAACATCAGGTGCATAAGTTGATTGTTGATAAATTGTCCAGGGGGAAGCAGGCGTACTTCTTCTTAATTCATACCAGCGTATTGCGCTTTGGTAGGTAGAGTCTTTTGTTGGATTTACACCACTAATGTTTACCGTATAATTCATTACTACCGATTCATAATTATCAAATCTGCGATAAACTACACGGCTCATCATTCTGTCTGCAATGGCATCTAAATCATTTGATGATCCTGATTGTTCTATGGCTCCGGCAACTGATGGTGATCTTCCGTCAAATGCTGAAGTATTCAGAATAACAGGACTGCTTAGAGTGGAAGATGCCGGGTTATCAAAATCCACATTCATAGTTCGCACTTGCAGGCGGTCTGTTGCCGCTCCTGTTTCATCAGAATCCCAAGTAAAAAACATTGTAGGTGAATTCGGTTCAGGTGTTTTCATGCCTTCTATTGATGCTGGCAAATTGCCACCATCATTGCTTACGCTAAATCGTATCAGGGTAGAGGTAGGAAATCCTGCTAACATCTTGGCCCGGTCAACAGCATAAAAGCCCTGCCCGACATATCCCGAACCTGAAGGAGAGTTGAACTCATGTGTCGTGATAACATAACTGTTATTCCAAACAGCGATATGTGGATAATCTGGCAATATATTGGTGAATGGAAAGGTATATATGTAATAAGCGCCTGCGGGATCATTTGTTTTAGAAACACAAATAATTAATTTATCATCTCCTGTTAATACATCAGAAAATTGCATTAACACCCAACGGTCTGCCAGGTTATCATAAATCACAATCGGGTCTCCGTTATCAGTGGCACCGGGAGCTATTGAACTGAATTTAACAGGCCCACTAATCCTGGTTCCCGATTTGTCAAAAACACTATGGCATAAATTGATCATCTGTACTACGTTGTTTGGCCCTGCTGCCATTACAGGGTCCGGAGGAACAACTGCCAGTCCTAATGCATTATTATCTGCCTGGCTGTTTCCGTTGAAGGTGATTTCAGGTGAGGTTGAAGTTGTTTTTTGTATTCCCGAAATAGACTGAATACGTTGTAAGGCTCCATCAGCAGATTTTGCATTGGCATTATCCACATTAAATTTCACTCTTTTATTAATACGCTCATCCTCTTCTTTTTCTTTAATCTTTCCTTTGGATGAGGTAGGTAAGTTTCTGAGTTGTTCACTTATGCCCGTAAGATTTCCTTTGAGGATTTCAACAGGATGCACCTGGCACAAAGCAAACGGGCTAATAAAAAGAAATAGGAAAAATGTAGATAAAATTCTTTTCATAAGAAAAGTCGGTATTATATAAATATTGGTCAGACGTAAAATTGCAATGATATTGGCTCTTTCAAATATTTCTTAAAATTAAGAAATATATATATCTTCTATAAAGAAAAATGCAGGAGGTTGATTTTTTAATAAGTTGATGGATAAAATATCAAATTGAATATTCTTCCATTCTGGATTTAGATATAAATATTCTTCTGAAGCATTAATAAGATTGGTTATCTTTTTTTTGGTAACATCTTCTTCGGGATAACCAAATTTTTTTGTTCTCCTCGTCTTTACTTCTATAAAATGTAAGGTATTGTTTAATGAAGCTATGAAATCTACTTCCCAATGGCCATGACGCCAGTTTTGATGAAGTATTAAAAAGCCTTTTTGCAGAAGATATTCTTCAGCCATTTTTTCGCCAAGAAATCCTGTTTGATTGTGATGTGCCATTTGTTGAGAGGATCAGACATCAAATAGCCGGAATTGATATTCAGCAATCAACTTATCTTCCATTCTCACTAATCTATCAATAACTACTTTTGGGTAGTAGCTAATTTTTTTGATGGCTTGGTCATAAAATAAAAACTTCCAAATAAAACAGCAGAGAAAACAAAAGTAGCCGCAACACTCCAGGGATAAAAAGGCAACCCATCACTGTAACACAATAATAGTCCACTGAAAGTTTTAGGTCTCTGCAGGCCTGCCAATGGTGAAGAACTGATCCACACCAAAAAGTTGGAGATTAAAAAATAAGCTGTGGGGGCAGTAAGGGAAGCTAACGCAATACTTTTGACATTTAAGTTTTTAATGAAAAATCCAAATACAGTAAGTCCGGCAAATAATAAGTAGTTCATGAGCTGACCTTCATAAAAACCGGGGATATTACCCACTCCATTGATGAATAATAATTGATACAATGAATCTGAAACAAACATCGATAAGAGTGGAAGTATAAATGCTAATTTTTTATCTTTAATAATAGCTCCACCAAAAATAGCCATAGCAATCTGAGGGGCAAAACCATAAGGGCGTCCCGGCATAATTCTATAAAGAGAGGCAATAATGATTAGTAATATAAAGCTGCCTAATATCTGTTTGCTAATTTTCATGCTGAGTATTTTGGCAAAAGTAAGAAATATAATTTTTTAAATCTATTTCTAGTTACAGCAAATGCCTATTCAAACAGGATATGCTTAGTTTTTTTTGATTACCGCTTCATACCCTTCATCTGCCAACAAATTTTTCCCATCGGCAGCCTCTGTTGCCAGTTCATCACATCGATTGTTCATTGCATTTTCTGCATGACCTTTTACCCAGGTAAAATGAATTTTATGCATTTTTGAGAGTGCATGGTACCTCAGCCATAAATCACTGTTTTTAATACCGCCTTTAAAATTGGTTTTTATCCATTTATTAAGCCAGCCCTGCATTACTGCTTTTACCACATAATTACTATCTGAGTAAATCATTAAGTCAAGTTCATTTTTCTTCAATGCTTCCAAAGCGGCAATTACCGCCATTAATTCCATACGGTTATTGGTAGTAAGCCTGTATCCCTGTGATAATTCTTTTTTTATATTTCCCCAAATCATCACTACGCCATAACCTCCAGGGCCGGGGTTTCCACGCGAAGATCCGTCGGTATAAATATTGATTATATTTTGTTTCATTGATAATAAATGAAGAAATGAATTTAGTAATTTGGTTATGCTTTAGTTTAGAAATATACTTTTTCTTTTTAAAAATAAAGAAAAATTAAACCTGGAATACCCCGGTTCTAAATTCGGCTGTATGGGGATTATGGTTAGCTGCGGCAAGATTTTCAGAAATAATATTCCTGGTTTCTTTAGGATCAATAATGGCATCAACCCATAAACGGGATGCGGCATATAATGCAGAAGTTTGAGAGGCGTATTTATCAGTCATCTTCCTTAAAAATTGGTTTTCATATTCGGGGGTAATTTCTTTTCCTTTAGCCTTTAAAGAAGCTGCTTCTATTTGCCATAAAGTTTTTGCTGCCTGTTCGCCACCCATAACAGCAATTTTTGCAGATGGCCAGGCATAAATAAATCTTGGGTCATAGGCTTTTCCGCACATGGCATAATTTCCTGCGCCATAAGAATTTCCTAGTATAAATGTGATTTTGGGAACAACTGAATTAGCTACTGCATTTACCATTTTAGCACCATCTTTTATGATGCCTGCATGTTCACTTCTGCTGCCCACCATGAACCCGGTAATATCCTGTAAAAATATGAGCGGAATTTTTTTCTGGTTACAATTCATTACGAATCTTGCCCCCTTGTCGGCGCTGTCATTATAAATGACTCCGCCCATTTGTATTTCTCCTTTTTTGTTTTTAATATTTAATCGTTGATTGGCTACAATGCCGACAGCCCATCCATCAATGCGGGCATAGCCGCAGATAATGGTTTTGCCATATCCTTCTTTAAATTCATAAAATGAAGAAGCATCAACAATGCAATCAATAATTTCATGCATATCATAGGGCTTCAGATTTCTTTCAGGAAAAATGCTGTAAACTTCGGAAGGGTCTTTCGCAGGCGAAGCAGGTTCTATTCGATTGAAACCTGCTTTTGGAAAATCTCCTATTTTGGAAATAATATTTTTAACGTGGTCAAGACATTCCTCTTCGTTTTTAAATTTATAGTCTGCAATGCCGCTTATTTCTGTATGGGTTTCTGCGCCACCAAGGGTTTCATTATCGGTAATTTCTCCAATGGCAGCTTTCACCAAATAAGGTCCGGCTAAGAATATTGAGCTATTCCCTTCTACCATCAATGTCTCATCACTCATTATGGGCAAATAAGCGCCACCTGCAACACAAGGCCCCATTAGGGCAGCAATCTGGGTGATGCCCATAGCGCTCATTTTTGAATTATTGCGAAAGATACGTCCGAAATGTTCTTTGTCAGGAAAGATTTCATCCTGCATAGGCAGGAAAACGCCGGCACTATCTACCAGATAAATTATGGGCAAATTATTTTCCATAGCAATCTCCTGCATGCGGAGATTTTTCTTTGCTGTAATGGGAAACCAGGCTCCGGCTTTTACAGTTTGATCGTTGGCAACTATCACACATTGTTTGCCTTTTACATAACCGACGCCAGCAACCACTCCTCCTGCCGGACATCCGCCATATTCTTCATACATTCCATATCCTGCAAAAGCGCCTATCTCAAGAAATGGGTGATTCTTGTCCAGGAGGTACGCAATTCTTTCCCTGGCGGTTAATTTATTTCTTTCTCTTTGTTTTTGAATTGCTTTTTTTCCTCCGCCTTCTTCTATTTTTTCGAATATTCTTTTGAGATGGCCCCACCCCATTTTATTAGCATCCTCATTTTTATTCATCTCTATGTTCATGGCAATTTTATTGATACCAAAACTAAAACTTTAATTAACCAATCTTCCTATAAAATAGTTATATATTTTTTCAATTCAGAAAAAATAAACTATTAAAACTGGTGGCTTAATCTGATGTTTAATATAATAGCCCACGGTTTAAACCATGGGCTATTACTAATTTGTTTGTGTATAAAAATAGGGTTAACCATTTACTTATTTTCACATAAATCAGGCATCAGCGAAATTTTTGGAAATCTTCCCGGCTAAAAACGCCTGGTCCTGCATGGTCTCCTATTTTCATTGCAAAGTTTATAAATTTTACATTCTTTAATTCGGTCAATGTATAAGTGGCGGAAGCCATATAATTTTCAGCGCCGGTGCTTCCCATTTCTTCTGTTAGCTTTTTGCTGTCCGGGATTTTTACATACATCGTATCGTGAGAAATTTTTTCTAGTTCAAGTTGTACATCGGGGTAATTATTATTGATCAGTTGGATGAGATGAACAGAAGAGAAAGTGTCCAGTTTTACATCTTCGGGCTTTTTAAGTTTTTCCTTTTCATTATTTTTCCCGCTTTCAACGGACCATATCAAGGGACGGTTAATTATTTTTTGCAATGAATCTGACGAGTTGCCAGAAGAGGAAAGAGTATCCTGAACTTCTTCATTAATCACTTCTTCTTTTCCATTATCATTGGAATTGCAACTAAAAAAGACAAGACCCATAAATGCAATAGCGGTTAATTTTGCTTTTATCATACCTGAAATTATTCAAAAAAAATCAAAATGGGTAGCCAATACCTAAGTTTAACACTAAATTTTTTCTTCTCCAATCCCTGTTTCCAAAATCTACCTGGTTAAGAATCCATCTTTGACCTAGAGGCAACCAGGGTTCTCTTAAAGGCATCCCAAGATCAAGCCGTAATAGTAATATAGAAAGATTGATCCGTAAACCGACACCAGTACCTACTGCCAGTTCATTCATGAAATATTTTGAAAACTTTGCTCCCGGCATTAAGGTGTCTTTATTATAAAGCCAGATATTCCCGGCATCTATAAAAATGGCGCCTTCCAAAATATTATTAAACTTATATCTCAATTCTGTATTTATTTCCAGTTTGATGTCTCCCGACTGATCAGGGAAAAAATTGCTGCTGTCTGCATTATGCGCTCTATATGTTCCCGGGCCAATGGAGCGGCTTCGGAATGCACGGAGACTATTATTACCCCCAATATAAAATTGTTTGATATAGGGCAACTGCTGCGAATTTCCATGTGGATAACCAAAGCCCAATATCAGGCGATTGGCCAGCCGGGTTTTTGCATTCATTTCCCAGTAATATCGCAGGTCGGTCTGTGCTTTTATATATTGTGAAATGGAAGCATTAAAAATTCGTTTCTGTTTGGTAAACGGGTCTTCAGGTATTAGTAAGCCAGCTATATTTCCTGAAAAATCTGCCAATCCATTAAAGAAAAAACCAGTTCCTTTTTGACTATTTACAAAGGGATCTATGGTGTAGGAATAATTGGAGCCTACTACAAATTGTGTATCAATTGCATGTTTTAATATGGGATTATTTAAAATGCTATCACGATAAAGTGAAGTTACGTTTATCGCTTTTACATAATTTATAGAGAAGGGATTAAATTCCTGGGTAACCTTAATATTGGGTTTCCATACATAGCCTAATTGTGCATTAAGAGAATTTAATGTATATAATTTTCTGCGGTTAAGAAGGTCGTACCCCAGTTCAATTTTAGTTTTAGGAACAAATGCATTAGTGGTATTAAATCTAAAAAACGGTACTACGAATTTGGGCATGGTGAAAATAACGCCTCCCCCAAGTGTGTATGTATTAAATCCATTTTGATCGCCACTATACTGGACTTCACTTCCCACATTAGCATGAATATTCAATTGCTCGGCTCCCCGAAAAGTATTCCGGTTGCCAAATGTTAATGTAATTAAAGAACCCAGGTAATTATTCGATTTTGTATTGCCTGAAATTTCTCCACGGATAGATTTTTTAGGAAGCGGTGTAAGGTAGTAATAGGTATTCAGCCTGCCTGTATCAGCTTTGTTATTGGGAGAAATTTCAAATCGGTTTTTTACAAATTTAAAAACGCCCAGGTTGATCAATCTGCTAAGAGTAAGATTATGATCTGTACGATTATAAATATCTCCTGAATCAAAACGCATGATTGCAGGAAATAATTGAGGTTTAAATTTTTTATCCGGGTCTATAATATAATACCCTTTATACAAATATTTGTCTTCATTGGCAGTATCTGGTCGATTTGCATTAAGACGATAGTTGGGATAAATAAAAACGTTATCAATGATATATGGTTTTTGTGCAATGGCAGGCGTATTCTTTTTTACCATCAGGTCCATATTTACTTTATGGCCACCGATAGTACTGTCAGCATCTATAATTAATAAGTCGGGATTAAAAAAATAATAACCTTCTTCTTTTAAAATAGCATCTATACGTGACCTCTCTGTTTTAATTACTTCAAGATTAAAAGGATCATCAGGATGAAGAATTGATTGGGCCTGAGTTTTCTTAATTGCCTTTCCTAAAGCGGAGCTGTCAGTTTTAAAGTTTATATTTTTAATCGTGTAGACCTGCCTGGGAGTAATTGTATAATAAGCATGTCCTTTTTTCTTTTTTACGATTTTGTTTCCGGTAGCTTCTGCCTGGAAATAGCCAATATTTTCCATATAATTTTGAAGCACTTTTATATTATAATCTACATTTACATGGCTCAATAAAACCGGTGGCTGTCCAACTTTTCTTAAAAATTTACTGACGAAATTATGTTTGGATGTATCACCAGCAAGATTGTATAAAAATAATTTAAACGGGATTCCTAAAAATTTGCTGTTGGGTAAAGGACGTGGTAATGTTTTTACCTGGTTATTGATGCTTTTCTTTTCTTTTCCTGAAATGACACTATCTTCAATTTTTAAGGTTGACCCGGAATATAAGGCATCTCCTTTGGGAACCAGTTTAGTGCTGTTACATGATATAAATATTACTGTAATAATCGAAATCAATATTGTTGTCCTATTACCCATTTTTATTTTTATCTGTTTTTAAAGGAGTCGTAATCGGTTGCCCGGTTCCATTGTAAGAACTATCCGGAGTCTGAATATTGTTTTTATTGGCTTCTTTTATTTTTCTTTTCTTTAGGCGTTGTTCTTTGGTGCTGAAAATTTCTTTAAACTTGTTGTAATCAACCGATATGATAAAACCTATGCCAGTCTCTATTACATACCCTTCTATACCAACGGAATAATCATTTTTTCGATAGGCGCGTAACATATATTTACCGTCTTTACTCAGTTTATAATTAACAGAGATATTACCGGCTACATTATTATTTTGTTGATTAGTTTGCATTGGTCCCTGCAATTGGAAATCACTGCCAACGGTTACTGTCAGGCGATCACTCAGTAATCTTTTGGAAATGCCTACATTCACGTCTGTCCGGTTTTGTTCACTTCCGGTAGTATAATCTTGTGTAGTGGCAACATCAAAATTAATATCAACACCTTGCACCAGGTTCTGTGCCAGTTGATTCAATTGTTGTGTTAAGAGTTTGCTGACACTTTGCATTGCTATGGTACCTGCATTTGCTGACCCACCGCTGTTGTTAAAAGGATCTTCGCCTATAAACCGGTTTAATAATAATAAGGCAAATACCTGCTTATTCATTTCGCCGGGCTCCTGGCGTATCTCTGCTAATTTGGTTTGAACGGTGCTAATAATGATATCTGAAACATTATAGTTTTTATCTTTAGGTAAAATAATGTCAAAATTAATTTGTGGTTTTAATAGTTCTCCCTGTAATAAAAGATGTACTTCAAAAGGCAATTTTTGTTTATAAATATTTATATCCGAATTAGTAGCATTAACCTGTTCCTGTACCAGGTCGATCGGCGCTGTATTGGCAATATATAAGGCTGTTATATCGATTTTTGCAGTAGTGGGTTCGCCAGTCCAAACAATGCTGCTGCCTTTTTGAATAAGAAATTTTCGTTTTAGAAAATTGAAAGATAAATCATAAGAACCTTCTTCAATGTCATAAGAACCTACCAAAGTCATTTTTCCATTTGCGTCAATTCCTGCTGTTAACTGACCAGTACCTTTTAGTCGTAAAAAATCTCCGTTTCCGGCATCTACTACTACATTAAAAATGGCTTCTTTGACCACTTTTATATTTAACGAAATATCATAACCACGCAAAGAAGATGTGGTGAGCGAATCATAAGGAGCGGTAAATAAGGAATCTTCTGCTGTGGCATCTTTGTTCACAAAACGAACTATTCCCTTTCTGCTTTCAATTCCTTGCTGGCTCTGGGGAAGCACTAATGTAAAATTGGTTTTATCATTTATAGTTAAATCTCCGTTAACGATAGGGTGGCCAGGAGTTCCCTCAATTGTAAGGTCGGTCGAAAAAACCATTTTGCCATAAAAAAGAGGGTTGTCTGTGCTGCTGGAATTAATGGCCTGGAAATTTCTTGCTTTTACTTTTAAACCAAAACCATAATTTAAATAATCTTTTGTATTGATAACCCCATCTATCGTGATAGCATTGTTAGCTGTATCGCGGATTGTAAATGAGTTGAGTTCTATTCCTTTATTATTGATTATGGCAATAGCTTCTTTATCTATTTTGAAAAGATTATTGAGAGCACTCACATTAAAAGCGGTATTGTTGAACTGGATTTTGCCATTGATATCCGGATTTTCCAGGCTCCCGTTAAATGAGACTTTGCCATACATATTTCCACGCGAATTTTTTATTTCACCTTTGGTAAAGCCTTCCAGTGATTTCATTTGCAGGCTTGCAATATCTACTATAAAATTGTAACTGCTGTTAGTGGATTTTACAAAATAGTCACCGTTTATATTTACTTCATTCCCATATCCCTTGAGGTTGATGTCAGCATGATACGTATTGGATAGGTTGTTATTTACTTTGGCAGTAAGAGTGCCCAGCGTGTCCTGGTAAACACTTAGGTTTGTTATGGTGATGTCGGTTGTAAATGTCGGTTGTGCCTGTATGTTTTTTACGAGAACATTTCCATCCAGCAGACCCGCTACCATCAGCGAATCATTTTGAATAAAACCTGTTATGTTCTCAATCTTAAAATTTTTGAAATTAATTTGCATAGGTTCATTGATGCCCATACCTGCACTATTGATGCTCAACTCCTGGGTTCCCTGGCTTAAAACAAAATTGTGTGCATTCAAATCATTATTGAAATATTGTATTGTATTGTCAGGACCTGCAGTCCATTTATTATAATTTAATACAAGGTTTGTAGGAGTTAAACTTAAAATATATTTATTCAAAACAGGCTGATTAATATTGCCACTTAAGTTGTATTTATTTTTTGCATTTTCATCTTTAATATTCAGTGTAAAATCAATATTGTTATTTTTGATCTTTCCATATAACGTAGTAGCATACATGCTAAATGAACTGCCGCTCTGTAACCGGCGAAGTGAAACATTGAAAATGAGCGTTCCATTTTTAGTATTGGTCATCAAATTGATTGAATCAATAGTAGAAGTTCCAAAAACAATATGGGGACCTTCTGCTGACATATTAAATCCGCTGTCGCTTGAAAAATTCCCCGAGAGGTTGATAGGGCTGAATTGTGTGATTTGTGGGAATAATACCTGTAATGCTGGATTATCAATTATTGTAGCGGTTAAGCTGAAATAATAAGGTTCAACAGTTACATTATTTTTTTTATCCGTAAATGAAAAATAAGGATTAACAGATTGTTGAAACACATCTGCCAATTGGGTGAGTTTATATGTACCTTTTATAGAAGCAGAAAGGAAATCTGTTTTTATAGTAAGACTCTTATTTTTGGTGTCATTTTCGGCACCGAGGGAAATAGAATCTATAGCGATTCTTTGACCATTATTTATAATAATAGAATGTGTAACCAATAAATTTCCTGCAAGATTATCAGGGTCTGTATTTGCGAAGTCGCCTTTTATGTCACCGTGATAAATGTTGGTGCCGGCAGTAAGGTGAAGAGCAAAAGTTTTGATACTGTCAATGGTTGCATTAAAATATATGGCGGGGAATTTATTGATTAGCTCACCATTTGCTGTTAAATGGGCGTCAAGGTTGGGGTCAAGAACTGAAGCACTTATTTTGTATATTTTATTGGCAATGCTTCCTTTGGCTTTTATGTTTTTGTAATTGTAATTGTTCAGCGTAATATTTTCGACGTTTATCTTGAAGGTCGCATTAGCAGTTTGGGGATTGAAACTATTTCCATTTATTGTAAGATTTCCTGTGAGTAAACCCAATTTTGGATTTTGCATAATAGTACTTAGCTGCAAATTCGTGGCATTCGCACTAAGGTCATACCGGGCTTTATCCTGGTCATTGATATTGGCAAATGTTCCCTTGACTTTCGCATCTCCCAAATCACTATTCAGGGTAATGTCGGTGTATAAATCGTTTATACTTCCTGTTATTATTCCTGATGCTGAAATGCTTTCGGGTAATGTAATATTGTTTGGTAAAGTATTTTTCGGCAGGAATAAAAGAATGTCTTTTTGGGAAGAATGAAATTGAATGACTTTTAAATCCGTATATAATTTATTGAGATTGGGCAATCCCTGTACTACGCCGGTAGCATTTATATTGGTAGCGTTTAATCCCTTTATTATTAATTTTTTGAAATTTAGGTTATTTACTTTTCCTGTTATGATGCCATCAATATATAAAGTTGAATTGGGTGGGAGAGAAGCGGTTTGTGTTTTTAACTGTGGGACAAAAGTGAGCAAATCTTTTATAGTTATTTTACTATTTTGCAAATCTATATTTAGCCCCAATAATCCGGGATCTTTTGTAATAGTATCTAATGAAGGATAAGAAATAATAGCAGAATTCTTTATTTCTGATCCCGGTGTTGTAAGTAATAAATTAGTTAAAGAAACACCCGTGGGATTCATCCCAAAATCTACTTTCAGATTGTTTAGCACGAAACCATTTTGTTCTTTTAAGCTTGCAGAATTTATAGAAGCCAATATGGTATCCGGGCTATATTCAAGTTTAGAGGCTGATAGAGAAATGTCTGAAAGATACAAATGCGAATAATCCATTCCAGTTGTAATGTGAGGCGCAAATTGATCATCATATTTCAGGCTACTTTGCCCGATCGTTATTTTATCTGAGATAATTCTAAATGGTGTAGAAGATGCGTCGGCAAGTGCACTGTCTTTTGATATTGGATTTGTTTTATTAGAAGCAGTTTCTATTGTAATGTCTGAATTCATTAGGGTCGCATCTTTGAGTAGGACCAAATTGTTTTTGAGATCAATTATTTCAGGATGTGCCACAAAGTGGTTAATTATAAAAGATGAATTCAAATGGGAAGGCTCATTTTTATAAACGACATTGATATCAGAAAGATTCATTTCTTTATTAATTAGTTGCAGATAATTTGCTGGTTCTGCTGCCAACTTGCTTACGGAATTGCTTAATGATTTTGATGAAGGCCCTGATTTATAAAAATATCCTGAAAGCCCTTTTAGTGTTACTGACTGAATATTAAATAATAAATGAGAAGGATCGAATGTGGAAATTTGGGTATCAAGATGCCCAATCGAAAGACCCATGTCATTGCCGGCAGATGCATCTTGATAAATTATCCTAGTATTGTTTAAAAGAATCCTTTCGATATTCATTTTAAATGATGTTGAATCCTTTTGCGTAGATACTTTTTCTTTACCACTAGCAAAAGCATCTGCTATAAACTGAAAGTTGAAAACAGAATCTGTCAGAGATTTTTTTACTTTCGCTACAATATTATTGAGAGCAATTTCCTTTACCTGGAAATCATTTTTTAAAAGTCGGAACATACTTATTCTCAATTTTATTTCGCCTCCATAAAGTAGTGTGTCTTTTGATTGATCTTCAAGGAAAATATTTTGTAAAGAAATTGAGGTAGGAAATTCTACGTCCAGTTTGCCAATTTCAACCTTGGTTTTTAATTTATTTTCAAGGTAAATGACTATTTTTTTACGGGCATAATTCTGTACAAAAGGTGTTTGAATGAAGATTAAAACAAGAAAAACCAGAAAGATCACTGATGCCAGAATCCAGGCAAATATTCTTCCTGATTTTGATAAAACTGATCTTTTATGTTTTGTTTCTTGTTTTGATTCCATATTTCCAAACTGATAAATTGGATGTATCGCAAATTGTACACCAATAAAAAATGATAAAGAATTAAATGAATTATAAATTGAAAGGTAGTTGGATATCCTCATTAGCCCGAAGGCTAATTTTTTATGAATAAAAACATAAAACGAATTTCTTCGGGGAGTATCATATTAGGCCTCCTTTTTCATAATATGTTATACTTTGTGGCTTTCATTTTATCTTATACCATAAATACCCTGCTGTTTCTTTTAAATAAGGATTCCAGTCAAGGAGTACTGATGGTGTTGGCAACAGGGAACTAAGGCTAAAGGGGCCTCGGCCTGCAATATAATTACAGGGAAATGGAACGGTAGAAATTCCGGCTTTCTTAAATAGCAGTGAAGCTCTCGGGATATGGAGTGCAGAGGTGATCAGGAGGTAAGGAGGTTTTAATTTCAGAGAGTCAAGAATCTTTTTTGCGTTGTAGGCATTATCAGAAGTATTATTTGATTTATCTTCTGCAAAGATCACAGAGTCTGGACTTCCAATTGCTTTAAGTTCACTTTTTACCCAGGCTCCTTCCCGGAAATTTTTTTCATCCTGTTTTCCATTCCCGCCGCTGATTAATATATGCTTGATTTCCCCGAGCTTATACAATTTTACTACCTGTATAAACCTGTCTGCGGCTGAATTAAAATAACCGTTTGCATTATTGTCAGGGCTGGCAAAGCCTCCGGATACAATTCCACAGCTAAATGAAATAGTGGTATCAATTGCTATTGGCAAAGGCTGCCAATACATTGCATATTTATCTAAAAGCCATTGGTTACTAAATAACAGGAAAATGAATAGTGCCAACCATTTGCATTTTTTCTTGAGCGAAACATTACGTAAAAAATATCCTGTTATAAGTAAAATAATTATCCAATTAAGCGGGGATAAAAATAATGATAAGGCAGATGATACTAACTGGTGCATATTTATTTTTTTTGACAATTTAGTTTCTATGAAAATAATGGAAAGTTAATAAAGCAGTATAATAATGGCGACCTGGCAAAATCTTCATCTCAGGGTCTTTTTTAGAATCTTGTAATTCTTTGTCGTTTTCCGATAATTGATTCCTGAATCGGATCTTGTTGTACTTTACTGATTTAATCAGTTAATTTTATTAAAAATAAAAATGTTGAAATGAATAATAATTATTACAACTCGGAAGATTTAAAAAAATTTGGAAATGTTGGTGAATTTCAGAAGAACTTAGCTGATAAATTTTTTGATTATTATGGTGAAGTTTTTAAAGACAGTGAATTAACGGCAAGGGAAAAATCTTTAATAGCTTTGGCCGTGGCTCATGCAGTACAATGCCCTTATTGTATAGATGCCTATAGCAGTGATGCATACGAAAAAGGCTGGAGCGAAGCGCAGATGATGGAAGCAGTGCATGTAGCCTGTGCTATCAGGGGAGGTGCTTCCCTGGTACATGGTGTACAAATGATGAATAAGGTGAAAGAAATAGCGATGTAAATAAAGAGGAGCATTGCTTTTTATCTGAATGATTTTTTTTTAATCACGGAATTGATAAATAATACTTCGGTAAATAGAATCAATTTTCAGCTTTTGCTGATAGGAGATGTCAATTTTACGGACCCGCTTTAATATGACAGAAAACACAGCCATTAAACACGAAAAGACAGGAAAAATATCTTTGCATGGCCGGGGCTATGATTTGTCTGACGCCCATAAGCAATTAGAAATTCTTGAACATATCCAATCGGGGAATTTGGTGCCAGAGCCTTTTTATCAAAAATTAGAGGATACCAGGTTATATCCGTTAAAACCAAAAGAGATAGAGATTTTCCAGCTAAATATTGGTAAGATGTGTAACCAGGTATGCAAACATTGCCATGTAGATGCTGGTCCCGATCGTAAAGAGATTATGACCAGGGAGACTATGCAACAATGCCTTGAGATCTTGAAAAGTAATGTACAGTTAAATGTAGTAGATATTACCGGTGGAGCCCCTGAGATGAACCCTAACTTCAGATGGTTTGTGGAGGAAATTAAAAAATCAGGCAGGCATGTGATCGTTCGTTGCAATCTTACTATCATTTTGGCCAATAAAAAATATTACGACCTGCCACAGTTTTATAAAGAACACAACATTGAAGTAGTTTCTTCCCTCCCATTCTATACACAGGACAGAACTGACAGGCAGCGTGGAGATGGTGTATTTGAAAATAGCATTAAGGCATTGCAAATGCTGAATGGATTGGGTTATGGAAAAGAAAATTCAGGACTTGTATTAAACCTGGTTTATAATCCTGCAGGTGCTTTTTTACCTCCTTCACAAATGGCACTGGAAAAAGAATATAAAGATGCTTTATTACACCATTATGATATTCATTTTAATAATTTGTTTGCCATCACCAATCTTCCGATAAGCCGGTTCCTGGATTATCTTTTGAAAAGCGATAATTATGAAATGTATATGGAAAAGTTAATTACAGCGTATAATCCTGTTGCGGCATTTAATGTTATGTGTCGTAATACTATTTCAGTGGGATGGGATGGGTATTTATACGATTGTGATTTTAACCAGATGCTTGAATTGAAAGTCAATTGTAAAACAAAGCATATTCGTGAATTTAACGTGGATGAATTAAATAACAGGGATATTATTGTCGGGCAGCATTGTTATGGTTGTACAGCAGGCGCAGGAAGCAGTTGTGGTGGAGCAGTTGTGTAAATATTTCATTAATCAGTTACAATATTCTACTAATTTTTAATTTTTTTTAAATGCAAAGATTTGAACAGGTACAGGAGGCTAAAGAGTTTCTTATGGCGAATGGTATCAGGCAGGCAGATGCCGGTATTGTATTAGGTACAGGATTGCATCAATTATTAAATTATGTTACCATAAAACAAACTATAGCTTATTCTGCTATTCCTGGCTTTCCATTATCAACAGTAGAGTTTCATAAAGGCAATCTTATTTATGGAACTATCGGTAACAAAAGTGTTTTGATCATGCAAGGGCGCTTTCATTATTATGAAGGATATTCTATGCAACAAATTGTGTTTCCAATCAGGGTGATGAAATTATTGGGAATACAACATCTTTTCTTATCTAATGCAGCGGGCGGTATTAATCTTAATTTTAAAAAAGGTGATTTGGTATTGATTGATGATCATATTAATTTACAGTCAGGCAATCCCTTAATCGGGCAAAATTTTGATGACTTCGGTCCCAGGTTTCCTGATATGAGTAATCCTTATGATCCTACTCTGAAAATCCTTTTGCAGCAGAAAGCCAGGGAACTAAATCTTTCTTTAAAAAAGGGAGTTTATGCCGCGGTAAATGGCCCTAATCTTGAAACAAAAGCCGAGTATCGTTATTTAAAAATTATTGGTGCAGACCTGGTGGGTATGTCTACAGTCCCGGAAGTGATTGCGTCCAATCATATGAACCTTTCCTGCGTGGCCGTATCAGTAGTCACTGATGAATGTGATCCTGATAATTTAAAGCCGGTAAATATTGAAGAAATCATTGCCATCGCAGGCAAAGCTGACGGGAAGCTTTCCTCTTTCTTATTTGAATGTATAAAATCATTGTAGATGAGGGAAGCCGTTTTAATTTTTGTAAAAAATTTAATTCCCGGTCAAGTCAAAACAAGACTCGCTGCTACAATCGGGAATGAAGCCGCATTGAATATTTATGGAGAGCTTTTACAACATACCAACCACATCACCCAATCTCTTGATGCAGCCAAAATTGTTTTTTATTCCAGCTATATAGAGGAACATGATTACTGGCATATTAAAGATTTTAAAAAACAAATCCAGGAAGGAAACGACCTGGGAGAGCGAATGCAACACGCTTTCACTTCTGCTTTTGAAGAAGGATATGAAAAAGCAGTTATTATGGGAAGCGATTGCCCGGGTATTAATGAAGAAATTATAAAAAGCGCTTTTGTTACTTTAAATAAATGTGATGTAGCAATTGGGCCGGCCAGCGATGGAGGTTATTATTTATTAGGGATGAAAAAACTTCATGCGGGATTATTTAAAGACGTTGAGTGGAGTACAGACGTGGTTTTGTCACAAACAATTGATCGCTGCAGGCGCTCAGACCTTAGTTATATATTGCTGCCTGTACTGGACGATGTGGATGAAGAAAAAGATTTGAAATATATGAAGAAAAAGAGGCTAGTAATATGATCAGCATTATTATACCTACCTATAATGAAGCCAGCCAGATAGCAGAAACAATCAGGAAAACACTTGCCGCCAGGGGAGATCATGAGACGGAGATTATTATTGTTGACGGAGGCAGTATGGATAATACAGTTTCTATTGCGCGGGAATGTGGAGTAAAAACTGTATTAAGTGAACATAAAGGTAGAGCCGCCCAGATGAATAAAGGGGCTGCTGTTGCACAGGGTGACATTTTTTATTTTCTTCATGCCGACAGTATTCCCCCGGTAAATTTTACGAATTATATTATTGATGCACTTGCTAAAGGTTTTTCCAGTGGCTGTTTCAGGCTTTCTTTCGATTATGATCATTGGTTTTTAAAAGCTAATTGTTGGTTTACGAGGTTTGATATAAATGCTGTTAGGTTTGGGGATCAGAGTTTGTTTGTTACAAAAAAAATTTTTCAAAGTATCGGAGGGTTTAAAGAAGATATTTTGATGATGGAAGACCAGGAAATTATTCATCGTATTAAAGAATATGGAAAGTTTGTTGTAATGAATGGAACCATTAACACGTCTGCCAGGAAATATTTGGATAATGGCATTTACCGGCTACAGGTCATCTTTTTTCTTATCTGGTTTCTATATTATTCAGGATATTCACAGGAGCATTTGTTGAAATTGCATAGAAAGCTCATTCATAAACACAAATTGTGATCGGTGGAAGAATAAACTTAATAAAGAATGATACATTATGTTTTCGACCTTATTGGTATTCCTGTATTGATTGTAATTTTCAATATTCTTTTTTTGCTTGAACGCAAATTTAAATTGCGGAAAAGAGTAGGGAGCTTGTGGAAAAGAAGAATTATTAATTCGCTTGTATCCTTACCTGCGTTTGTACTTCTAAGGTTTCTTTTTTTGCCTGTAATAGTTTGGTTGGCTTATAAAAATGAAATATTCCATTTTGGATTAAATTATCTTTATGACCTACCTGTCTGGTTAGAAGGAATAATTGCTTTTTTGATATTGGATTATGGTAATTATTTGTGGCATGTGATCAATCATAGACTTCCTTTTTTATGGCGCTATCATTTGGTACATCATACCGATCTTGATCTGGATATTACTACCGCTTTTCG
Organism: Bacteroidota bacterium; assembly: GCA_030706605.1. Taxonomy (GTDB): domain Bacteria; phylum Bacteroidota; class Bacteroidia; order Chitinophagales; family Chitinophagaceae; genus Ginsengibacter. Next base: position 22,094 of record JAUZOE010000015.1, on the reverse strand, counting down.
TTTTCATTTTGGTGAAATGATTGGCTCTGTTTTCTTCCGGGGCGCTTTTACCTTACTAAGTGGTGTGTCACCTTTTGCCGTTTTGGTTTATGAGATTCTTTTTGAAGCAGCCACACAATTTCATCACAGTAATTGGAAATTGCCTTTATATTTTGAGAAAGTTTTGAATACTTTAATAGTTACTCCAAGGATGCATGGCATTCATCATTCTGTGGTAAAAGATGAAACCGATTCTAACTTTTCTGTTATTTTTTCTTTTTGGGACCGGGTTCACAGGACTTTTAAAATTAATACCCCACCCGATCAATTGGTTATTGGTGTACCTTCTTATGATAATGAAAAAGAACTTACTATTGGGTTTCTTTTAAAACTTCCATTTTCGTCTGTGCGTGCATGGGAAAAAAGTATTCCGGAAGAAGAAAAATCTGCCGGGGCAAATATTTAATTATGAGTAATAAATTGTATGATATCATTATAATTGGGGCAGGCTCAGGAGGATTGGGTGTGGGGTTGTTTATGAACAAAGCAGGCTTTAAAGTGCTAATGGTTGCGAAAAGTGACCAGGATATTGGGGGAGATTGTTTAAATGGGGGCTGTGTTCCGAGCAAAGCTTTACTACACGTTTCAAGGCTTACACAAATTGCAAAACTATCTTCACAATTTGGATTAGAGTTTAGTGGAAAAGTTGATATAAAAAAGGTGATGGATTATGTTTATGAAAGACAGGAGATTATCCGTAAACATGAAAATGCTCAGTGGTTGAAAGAGCAGGGGATTGATGTTGTTTTGGGTATGGCAGGTTTTTCAGGTAGAAACGAAATTGAAGTAAATGGTAAAAAGTGCCATGGGAAAAAGATAGTATTGGCAACAGGATCACGGCCAGTAAAATTGATAGTACCCGGTGTAGATAAGATAAAATATTATGACAATGAAAATATTTTTGATGCTGCTGAATTGCCAGAAAAATTGCTGGTAATTGGCGGAGGTCCTGTAAGCACAGAAATTTCACAGGCGTTAAGCCGGTTGGGTTGTATGGTTACAGTAGTTCAACATTCTGATAAGATACTGGAGCATGATGATAAAGACGTGACTGAAATACTTTTAAAACAATTGCAACAGGAAGGAATTACATTTTTGTTCAATGCTGAAATCGATTCTTTTATTTCTGCTAATGAAGCCATTATAAAATATAAAGATGGCAAAACGGAGAACATCACATTTGATGCAGCGTTTGTTGGTATTGGAAGGGAACTTGTTTTGCAGCCTTTGCAATTGGAAAAAGCAGGAATAAAAATCAGCGATGACAAAATAATAGCGGATCAATATTTAAGAACTACCAACAGGAATATTTTTGTATGTGGTGATATTGCGGGTGATCTTATGTTCTCGCATGTTGCCGAATTTCATGCCCGTATTTTGATTAATAATTTCTTTTCTCCCTTCAAAAAGAAATTAAATAATGATCATCTTTCATGGGTAACTTTTACTGACCCGGAACTGGCCACCTTTGGTTTGAATGAGGTGCAATTGAAAGAAAGAAATATTCCCTATGAAAAATTAGAGCAGAATTTCATGAATGATGACAGGGCCGTTGTTGATAATTATCAATATGCAAAACTGGTATTGCTCATCAGTAAACGTCGTTTGTTTAAAAACGAAAAAATATTAGGAGGTACTATGATAGCGCCAAATGCCGGGGAACTCATTCAGGAACTGATTTTGGCAAATACCAGTGAATTATCCGTTAATGCGCTCTTCTATAAAATATATCCTTATCCTGTAGCAGCAAGGATTAATCAGCAAATCATTTTACTGTATAAAGAAAAAAGTTTGCTCAGTATGGTTAAAAAATTATTACATATTGCTTTTAAGATATTCAGTTGATATGAAGGTTCCTTGCAGGTTGGATATGCCTAATACAAAATAAATACACCTCTTTTATTCCTGTGAAACACCTTTGTTTGAGTTCCATTACCTCAATATTAGTTTTGCGAAATTTTGTCGGATAAACAATGCTCTTTAGTATATCTGCAATCAATCCCTTTTTTCAGGATATGATTCTAATCACTTTTTGCATTGATAATTGTCATGAAATTATCATGGGGCTGGAAATATCTTGCACTGTCAATTTTATATAAATAATGCAAGTTCTTCTTTAAAATTTTTTTTTCAAATTAAAACAGGTTTATGAAACTTCTCAAAACAAAATACATGTGGGTAATTACAACCATTGTATTATCAATTGGTTATGTGGTTAGCTGTACAAAAGATAACCAGGTATTGGATATACCTCAGATTAATAGCTCCACAGATTTGGTTTCTTTAAGGATAACTACCCCTCCAACCATTGATGGAACAATTGATGCTGAGTGGGATAAAGCGACCAAATTACAAATTACACCAACAGTGCCAGATCCTGGGAATGGTTTATTTGCCGGGTATAGTGGTCAGAAATATCCTGCAACAATCCGTTCTATGTACGATGGCCAAAATATTTATTTCTTAGTAGAAATTCCGGATTTAACTCAAAGTGTAAATGTTGCTCCATGGTATTTTGATCCTGCGGCGAATGTAACAGGAAAAACAGGATGGGCAAAAGAACCTTCAAGTGATAGCTATAATGCAAGCGGAGTCTTATCAAGAAATGGCTTCGGCGAGGATAGGGTTGCAATGCTTTGGAACATTGATAATTCCACACCAAAATTCATCTCCCAAACTTGCTATGCCAGCTGCCATGTATTTACACCTTATATGGATTATTCAAAAAACCCACCGGTTTATACAGCTAATGCAAGCGGTAACCATTATACTAATGGTGCCTCTGAAAAAATTGACATGTGGTGGGGCCGTTTAGGTTATATAAGCAAAGATGAATCGCTGCATTTTATGGATGATAACTACCAGGATTGGGCTGGTGGCCCGGCTTTTACCAACATTACAGGTGGTAATGGAAATGGAAGGCATGTAGACGGTATTGTTCCGGATGGCACTTTCTCGGCAACGTGGCCATATAGGCCAAATTATACAAGTTCTCCTACACAAGGTGAGGTTAGTAATTCGCAGAGTTTGCTATTAGATGGCACAGGTGCAAAAGTTAACGTTCCAATTTGGGTAATACCGGGAGCCGGAAGTGCAGGTTATATTTTGGTAGCTGATACTACAAGTGGTAAAGCAAAAAAAGTAACCGGAGTAAGTTCAACTGGTGTATTGACTTTAAGTGATGGTTCCACAATTGATCCTAATGTGGGTACAGATTATCAAAGATCCGGTACTGCTACCGGTGCCACTGCAAAAAATTCAATCCCCTCTTATATTGGAGTTCCTTTAATTGGCGAAAGAGCAGACATTACTGCTGGTGCAAAATATACAGGGAGCGGATGGGTTCTAGAATACCAACGAGCATTGAAAACCGGGGATGTATTGAAGCAGGATATTGATTTTTCAAGCTTACAAGACCAGGTATTTGGAATTGCAATTTGGAATAATTCAAATTATCAGCATGGCATTCAGCCTAACCTGGTATTGAAATTTCAAAAATAACCGTTAAGTGTGAGGGAATATTTCACATAAAATACTAAATATTATGTTTCATAAAAAAACATTAGAAGGGTTAATACTAGTGTTGGGAATTATCTTCTTTCTGTCGGGTTGTTACAAGGACAAAACTGTAATTTTAGATGTCCCGGCAATAACAAGAACTGTAAGTTTCTCCCAGGATATTATTCCCATCTTCAATAAAAGTTGCAATACCAGTGGTTGTCATAGTACAGGTGGGCAGTCACCTAACCTGACTGAAACAAATGCGTATAACTCACTTACTATAGGTAACTATTTTGATAAAGCAAATCCCCAAAATAGTGTCATTTATCAAAAGATGACAGGCAAGCGGGGAACTCCAATGCCTGTAAGCGGTGTTAATAAGGACTATGCGGCACTCGTTCTGGCATGGATAACACAAGGTGCTAATAACAATTAAAAAAAGCAACATGAAAAATTATAATAAAATTCTATTACAACTTCTTGCCGCATTTGTCTTGCTGATGCTTTCTGCAGGTCAATCTTTTGCACAGGATTCAACGGAAGAAGCTCCTGTTATTAAAAAAGTAAAACCAGTAAAAAACACTTTTGGAAGTGTGTTTATAATGGACAATCAATCGGTAATGGTGCCCATAAAAGGGACATTGGAAATGGCTATCCAACACCGGTTTGGAACAGTCGATAATGGTAAAAAAGACCTCTATGGAATATTTGCTCCTTCTAATATCAGGATAGGACTTAGCTATGCACCTCTCAAAAAGTTATTAGTTGGTGCTGGAGTTACTAAAGAAAGGATGCAGGTAGATATGTTTGCAAAATATGCATTACTCGAACAGACACCTGGTATTATGCCGGTAAGTGCAACCTATTTTGGAAACGTAGTAATTGATGCGAGGGATAAAAGTAATTTCCGCAATAGTGTTGATAGGTTCTCTTATTTTAACCAGTTGATCATTGCACGAAAAATAACTGATGAATTCTCTGTGCAGGTAGCACCCAGTTTTTCGTGGTTTAATAATGTAGAAGCTTATGTGGATAGCAAAGGTAATATTCGTGAAAAAATGCATAATTACCATTTTGCTGTATCAGTGGCAGGTAGATATAAGATATCTGAAAAATCTGCTATCACAGCCGGTTATGATCAACCACTAACCCAGCATCCCACCGATAATCCACATCCTAATATCTGTTTGGGCTTTGAAACAACTACCAGTTCACATGCGTTCCAGGTATTTGCCGGCAATTATTATGGCATTGTACCCCAGAGTAACAACATGTTTAATCAGAATGACTATACAGTTGGACAGTTTGTGATCGGATTCAATATTACTCATTTATGGAATTTTTAGCTAATTTTATTAGTCTAATTTTTAATATTTAACTTAAAAAAATAAATACAAATGAAAACAAAAGGAATAATTACAATTCTAGCCACAGGTTTTATAGTTGCAAGTTTTACTTTAAATGTAAACACAAGTGATCAAAAGAAGCCATGGCCAGTGCCTGCCGCTGCTAAAGCCAAAAAAAATGAAGTGCCCAGCAATGCTGAGTCAATTAAAGCTGGCAAATCTTTATGGAATACCCATTGTAAATCATGTCATGGAGCAAAGGGATTAGGTGATGGTACTAAAGCTTCCCAGTTAAAAACAGATCCGGGAGATTTCACAAAACCTGATTTGCAATCCCAGACAGACGGCGAAATATTTTATAGATTATCCGAAGGAAGAGATGATATGCCTTCTTTCAAAAAGAAAATACCTGATGAAGAGGACAGGTGGAGCCTTGTCAATTTTATAAGGACACTAAAATAATAATCTAAAAAAAGCTCATTTATTGAGCTTTTTTTTTGGCTTGTAACCAGGTGATTAAAATCATATTGATAACTGGGATAGCTCATAAAATAAAAAATAATACTCGTGTAATTTTAGCCTTTCTATTTAACTCATCAATATTATGCAAGAATCTAAAAAACCCACTTCAAGAAAAAAATTTCTTCTGTGGAGTGCTACAATCATTTCTTCGGCAACAGTTTTTAAATTCATAGGAACACCAAAGAAGAAAAAAAACGATACTGTGAAAATGCTTACACAGGATGGCAAGTTGGTAGAAATAGATAAAAAACTGCTGGCTTCACCTGGAAAACAAATCAGTGATAAGGAATTACAACAATGGGTAAAATAATAAATTGTCAACAATGAATGATAATACTAATAAATCAAGAAGAGAGTTCCTGCTGACAGGGTTATTGGCTTCTGCCGCAGTAGCGGGATGCAGTGATAAAAATAATCCTTTTTCTACAGAAGATCAGGTAGCGCTTACAGGTCAAAAAGTAAAATTGCTTTCAGTAGACGGAGAAGTGATTGAAATAGATAAAGCTTTTCTGAAGCCTGTACCCGATACTCCTCAATTATCCAATTCAGAAGAGAGAAGAGGAATTCCGGGTAAAAAGTTTGTTATGGTGATTGACTTGTCACGTTGTAAAAATTTGAGAAGATGCCAGAGTGCCTGCAATCATATGCACCAGGTACATCCCGGACAAAACTGGATAAAAGTATTAGGAATGGAAGATGCTGACCACACTGCGCCCTACTGGCAGCCTACCACCTGTATGCATTGTGATGAGCCTCCTTGTGTAAAAGTATGCCCTGTAGATGCCACTTTTAAAAGGCAGGATGGAATTGTATTGATTGACAGTGATCGTTGTATTGGTTGCCGTTTTTGCATGGCAGCCTGCCCATATTCTACAAGAGTGTTTAATTGGGAGGAGCCTATACTTACTGAAGAAGTTGCTGACCAGCCTTATTCCTGTGAAACTAGCATGCCACAAAAAAGAGGAACAGTAGGTAAATGTGATTTTTGTCCCGATATGAGTAGAAAGGGTGAATTACCTCATTGTGTATCGGCATGCCCTAATGGAGTTTTTATGTTTGGTGATATGAATGAGGATTCAGTAACTAACGGAGCCGAGTCATTTCGTTTTAGTGACCTTATAAAAGATAAAGCGGGATATAGATTAATGGAAGACCTGGGGACTAAGCCTAGTGTTTATTATTTACCTCCTGTAAACAGAAACTTTCCTTATGAATCAGGTCTTGAAAATGAGTACAAACCTGATCATTTATATGAAGATGCAAAACTCTCAATTAAAAAAAATTAAGCCGTGGAAAAATCAACTTCTATATCTACTTTAACCTCCGATCAAATTACACGTGACCTTCTTCCCCAAAAATTTGGTAAACGTGGGATGATCTGGACCGGGATTTTAATTGTTGTTAGCCTTTTCGGATTATTTGCTTATGCCCGGCAGTTGAGATATGGCCTTATTGTTACCCACATGCGCGATTATGTTTCGTGGGGCATTTATATCTCCAATTTCGTTTTTTTTGTTGCTATTAGCCTGGTGGGCTCTCTTATTACCGCCATTTTCAGGCTTACCAATGTAAAATGGAGAACCCCAATAACCAGAATTGCTGAAATCATTGCTGTATCAAATATCGTCTTTGCAGCGCTTATTATAGTGGTAGATATGGGGCGCCCAGAAAGATTTATGAACCTGGTACTTCATGGGCGTATTCAATCTCCTATTTTGTGGGATGTTATTGTGATCAGTACTTATTTTTTTATCAGTATTCTGTTATTATATTTCCCGTTATTACCTGATCTTAAAATACTATTAAAGTTCAAAAAACAAACCGGGAAAAGATTGAATAAATTATATCGCTTTCAGGGTTCATTCTGGAAAGGGACAAAGGAGCAGATGCATATAAGTGATAGGTCAATCAGTATCCTTTGTATAGTTATAATACCGGTTGCATTTATGATTCATACAGTTACCTCCTGGTTATTTGCTACCACTTATCGTCCGGGTTGGGATAGCACCAATTTTGGAGCCTATTTTATTTCAGGAGCATTCCTGGCAGGGGCTGGTGCTGTAGCGGTGGCCATGTATGTATTCCGTAAAGCGTATAAACTGGAAAAATATATCACTGATATGCACTTTGAAAGGATGGGTAGAATAGTAGTTATGCTTGCGCTGGTTTACCTGTATTTTAATGTGAATGAATTTCTGACTCCGGCTTTTAAAATGAAAGAATCAGAGAGGTCTCTTATTTTGCAATTATTTGTGGGTTCATATGCACCTATGTTTTGGTTTGCTATTTTGGTGGGCATGATCATCCCTATTATTATATTGGTATTTAAAAAGGGAAGAAGGCCTCTCCCTATGTTTATTGTGGGTATAATGGTAGTGGTAGGCGCCTGGTTTAAAAGATATATTATTGTAACACCCACATTATTACATCCGTTTTTACCAATGCAGAATGTCCCTGAAAACTTTAAATATTATTTTCCAAGTTGGGAGGAATGGGCAATCGCGGGTGGCTCACTGGCAGGAGCTTTACTCGTTATTACCTTTTTTGCAAGAATTTATCCAATAATACCTATCCAGGAAACAATAGATGAACAAAACGAACTAAATGAAAAAAATGAAAAAGATGAATCAAAATAAATTTATTCTCCTGTTTTTATTTATCTCCTTCAATCTGTTCAATAATACACTTACTGCTCAGAATGATTCTGTAAAACCGGAAAATGTTGTGCGGCTGCATTATTTCAATATTAACGGCAAAATGCAATACCTGGTATTGGAAAGTTTGTTGAAAAATGGAAGAGTATTTACTCCCCATTCGAAAATGACTTATGAGATATACCTTGACAGTGCAGCTCAGAAAAATCTCGTAAGCAGTGTGACGACTGATGAGGAAGGGAAGGGCAAAGCATTTATACCTCCTGCATTAAAATCTATATGGGATGCTTCTTCTCAGCATACATTTATAGTAAAGCAAGGAGATGAAGAAGTCCTTTCAGATTATACCATTACCAAAGCAAAAATTACTATTGATACATCAACGGTAGATGGGGTAAAAAATATTACAGCTACGGTAATGGACCTGAAAAATAGCGAATGGGTACCCATTTCTGATGTGGAAATGAGGGTTGGTATAAAACGCCTGGTGGGTATTGTTTCTGCTGGAGATGAGCCAACTTATACAACAGACTCAACCGGCTCGGTAACTGTAGAACTTAAGAAAGACAGTATGCCCGGTGATCAAAAAGGGAATCTTGTGCTGGCGGTTAAAATTCAGGATAATGATGAAATTGGTAACCTCTTGATGGAAAAAACAGTGCCCTGGGGGAAAGTTACTGAACATAATACCACATTTTTTGAGCAACGTACATTATGGTCTACCAGGTTCAAAACTCCTTACTGGTTGCTCTTTACCGTTTATTCTATTGCTATTGGTATATGGGGTACTCTTATTTATCTCGTGTTTCGCATAATTAAAATTGGCAAACTAGGTAAACAATTTGCGATGATAAACGGTTCTGATGAACCTGACGATATATAATTGATATTGTTTTATTTTTAATCCAATGATTTATTAAATTGAGCGAAATAATTCCCCGTTTGAAAAGTTTCAGGGTAATTTTTCTATTTTTAATAATGGATGAAGATTTTAACACGCCAGATAAAGTCCAGTATAATATTTGAGTATGCAATTGGTGTTTCATAATTCGTGAAATAAAACTATTATGGGGAATAATTTTGAAACCTATATTCAAAAACTTGAATTAATAGGTTTTTTTGCTGGATATGCTATTGTTTATGCTCTCGTGCATTTTATAAAAGGCGAACAAAGAAAAAAAACAAGTTCTTTTATTAACTGTTTACCAAAGTTACTTCCTTATGCTTATGCGCTTACGGGGACTTTGTTTTTGGGAATGGTATTAAAAAATATATCAATTGATTTATCATTGCAAAATATTGTTGAACAATTTCAAAATCCATATTTAAAAATATGGGGGCTTCTATCGGTTTTATTTTGGATTCCTGCTCTAAGCAAAAAACCTGTTTATAGCTTGTTCCATAGTCTGGTGTTTTTTTTCTTGTTGATTAAAGATTTCTGGATGTTAATCACTTCTTCCATAGACAGTGAGATAATTAAAAACGATATGAAAGTATATACCGACAGCCTATTACTTAACACAGCTAATCTCGCATGTATAGCAATACTCTGGTTTGTTATGAGCAAAATCCGGGAAAGCCGGAAGACTTCTTCCGACTAAGGCAGACTCTTTATTCATCCTCAATTTTTTATTTTATTGATTCACCTCAGGGCAATTAAAGTGAGTCATTTTATGAACGTTACTCTTGTTGATTAACATCATATTTGCATTTGATTATTGTCATAAAATTGTAATACAACTGGGATTAGTTTTGTGTTAATTATTTAATAATTATTCACAAAAAATTACAATTTATGAAACTGTTTAATAATAAAACCCTGCTCGCTTTGCTTGTTCTTATTAGTGGTTACGGATATATTGCCGGCTGTACACATGAAAATGATATTTTACCGGCACCAGCTACTACTACTGCTGTTATCAACAGGGGTTCCGCAATTTTGCTTCCAGGTAATATGGTTGTAGGTGATACTACCCAATGGAAATTAGACAAGGCTCACTCCAGTGTATTATGGCAAACCAATTATGTGGGGGCCGCAGGATTACTTACCGGCCGCTTTAACCAATTTGGAATGCATAATGTAACTGATGCAGAAATGCAAAATTATGTGACTACCGGCCAGCCTTTGATGGATACTTCGTGGGCATTTTATGAGAGTGATCCTGCAAAAACCTATTTTAATGGTTATGTACAAATTAATCAATCCAATACAGGAGAGCCAGCCAGGGATGGTGGCTGCAATATTTCCGGCCTGGGTACAGTACCAATTGTAGCTGGAACTCAAAACCTGACCGTTACTAATTTGGCTAAGATAAAAACTACTAAAATAGAATTAGATCCTTTGAGCGAAGACTATATTGTTACGCTTAACCTTACTTGGCAAGGCAAACTTGCACAGCCACTTACAGAATCTCTTGTTGGCAGATTAAAATATATCAAAAGAGCAACTGTAAACGCCGGAACTGCTTCTGCTTATGACGTGTTCGGTTTACAATTAACCTTCCAGTTCGATTGCAGAGATTATGGCATTACCAGCACCAGCATTTCTGATAATGTGCAGATTGAGTGCAACATGAATTTCAACAATAAATAATTCACACCCTAAAACGATATTAAAATGAAACGATTATTAATATATATTGGGCTGATAGTAGCGATGGGATTTTCTTTAGCCAGTTGCTATAAGGATGTTATTCTTCCTGATGCAGCGGTTGATCCGGACGGTCCTCCGCAACCCGTAAGTTTTTCTACTCAATTGGCTCCTTTGTTTAACACTAATTGTGCACTTTCCGGATGTCATGTCGATGGTGGACATAAACCGTATATGAATACAGATATATCTTACCAGCAGATTATTAATGGAGGGTTTGTAAATACTGATATTCCCAAAGCAAGCATACTATATCTTGAAATAAACGGAGACATGAGAGAACATATTCCTTCTGCTAAAGACAGACAAATGGTATATGACTGGATAAGAAATGGTGCGCCGAATAATTAAATGACTTTTAAAAAAATAATTCATTATGAAAAGTAGTATCAATAAAATAAAAAGCCTGTTGGGGTTTGTTTCCTGCCTCATTGTTTGTCTATTTATTTTAAATAGCACAGTTCAGGCACAGGCTGATAGTGCTGCGGAAGAAGCATCTGCCCCGGTAAAATTAAAACCTGTAAAAAATACATTCCAGAGTATATGGATTCTGAATAATCAAACTATAATGGTGCCTCAGAAAAACTCACTTGAAGTAGATATCCAACACAGGTTTGGTACAGTGAATAACGGGTACCAGGATTTTTGGGGATTTTTTGCTCCGTCCAATATAAGGCTTGGTGTCAATTATTCCTTTATTAAAGGACTAAACTTGGGAGTTGGGATTACCAAAAGCAATATGTTAGTAGATGGAAATGCTAAATATGCTATCATCACCCAAACAAAAGGGAAATATCCTGTTAGTGTTTCCTATTATGCTAATATGGCATGGGATTCACGGAAGGATCCTGATCACGGAATATTTAAATATGGGTCACAGCGTTTCTCTTTTTTCAACCAATTGTTAGTTGCCCGGAAAATTACTGATAAGCTTTCTTTACAGGTATCGGGTAGCGTTTCTCATCAGAATTCTGTAAATGGATATTACACGAAAAATGACAGTACCGGCAAAACAATATTTAAAGAAATGAAATTCGATCATTTTGCCTTTTCCTTTTCCGGTAGGTACAAGATAACAGATGTGACTGCAATTATGATAGATTATGATCAGCCAATAACCAAACATGCTACCAATAATCCAAATCCCAATTTGTCATTTGGAGTAGAATTCAATACTGGCGGGCATGCTTTTCAATTCTTTTTAGGTAATTATTCTTATATGAGCCCGCAACGTGATAATATGTTTAATACCAACAGTCCTTTTGGTTATACGGATAAGGCTACTGGTAAAAAAGTAAAAGGAGGGCAATTCCTGATAGGATTTAATATTACCAGGTTATGGAATTATTAAAATAATGTTGTTATATTTAAGCAGAAAGATAAGACAGCAATAATTTAGAGAGCCTTTAATTCATTTTGATTAAAGGCTCTTTTTGAATTAATAGACGATACTTTAATGCTTTTATGAGACCGGAAAAATAAGAAAGTCTTTAGTTTTGTCTTTGAATAGTTCAATAAAAAGAGATGAAAAAAAATAACATCAATATAGGCATCATTAGAGTATTTTTTTTGGTACCAATATTATTTGCCTGCAATCATACACCCGGTAACAAAAACAAGGATAAATCAAAAGCATCCATGGAGAGACAATTTCTCCAAAAACCGCCTTCCTCATTTGGCGATACACTTGCAATTCAATTCCCATCTGCAGTATTTTATCAGCCTGATTCTCTTCAACTTGAAAAAATTAAATCGGTTAATAATAAAATGGTTTATGAAAGCCTGACTCATAACTGCTTTTATCAAATGAGAAATGCCCGGATGGTATTAAAAAAATACTGGCCACAGATACATGTCATCGAAACTTCCAAAGCCCGCTACCTGTTGTTTATTAAAGCCAATAAAAAAACAACCTGTATAGACCTTAATTCTAAAAATGATATTTGTGGTATCCTTCTTTTCGATGGTAAAAAAGAACCCGAACTTGTAGATATGATGAACATTGATACCGGGCTGGAATTTTACTTTAAAAAATAGAGAATGTTACCAGTAATAATAATTAAATAGGAAATAATTTATACAAATTGCATTTAGATCTTTAATTGTTTACAATGCTGCAGAAACATCTTTTGGCTTTACGATGGTAAACACACGGGAAATATTAAATCCGAAGTGTATGTCACCTTTGCTCCATTGTCCGTTTGTTTCTTCAATAAAAGTTCTTTCTGTCATGCCTGTAGAATTGGTAACATGAAATTGGAAAACGTGGCCACCTGTTTCAATATCTATGCCTAATGAAAAGGAATCATAGCTGCCTGGTAGTTGGTAGCCCTGAAGTCTGTAATAGTATTCACCGGTAAGATTGATCCTTTTGCTCAGGCGAATCCTCCCTCCACCGCCTATAGAATAGAGATCATTAGGAAGTGTATGATCGGGAACTATATTATAATGGATCATTGAGGGCATCAATTGTAGTGAAATAAAATCATTAAACTTGCGTGCAATTAATACCTGTTGTGCAAAAGCGAGGTTATCAGAGAAATATGTTTTAATAGTTGGGTCACTGTTTTTAAGTGTTTTCAACATCACGGATGAAACGACACTTACTGAAATAGGCATATTGACTTTTCCGGATGACTGTCTCAAAAGTTTTATTTTGCCAAATGCATCATATTCTTTCTGGTATGTACTTCTCCCTGCACCAATCATCAACCAATTTGTTATTCCATAATCAACCCCCATTCTCATGGTGGCAGCATCAAGACCAAAAAGCTGGTATCCCCCACTGTTAAGTGTGCCAAATCTGTGTGATATTTTTACATCAAGTATCCCTTTGCCTAAATTTTCAATGGAATGCCCGTTGATGAGACGGGTGGTCTTGAAAATGGAAGTAGCATAAGTGGTTTTTTGCTTCAGATCATTTTCTGTTTCAGCGTCCAACATTTTAAAAAGGTTAGTAGAATCCTGTGATAATACTATCTGCATGGAGATGATGGAAAATGTAAATAATAAAATTTTTTTTACTGGACTTGTCATAAAATTCTGATTGATGTATAGATTAATCGTATTTGCAATCAACAGTTACCTGTACCTGCTCGGCTATCTTTGTGCCGATGTAGCTTCCTGTAACCTTAAAATCTTTAAGGTCGATTTTAAATACACTGTTTATAGATACTTTACCACCTGCTATCTCCAAAAAACCTGTGGTATTGATCTTTTTCGTTACCCCGTGAATAGTAAGATCGCCTTCACCCGTAATATTATACTTTCCGTCTTTGCTAAAATTTACAGAAGCTATATTAGTGATGTAACCTTTAAAATCGGCCTTGGGATATTTAGTACTCTCCATATAATTTTCATTAAAATGGTCCTGCATGAGAGCATTGGCAAAATGAAAGCCCTGAATTAAAACAGCAAATATGATCTGCCCGTTTTTCTGCAACATTTTGCTTTCTACTTCATTGTTTACTGCCTCTACATTTTCCAGCGGTGTGCTTGCATAAAACTTTATTTGCCCGGTATGGGTTGAATACAGATTCTGGGCATTTATAGATGCTGTACCTACAACTAACAGTGCAGAAAAGAACATGACAATTTTTTTCATAGATTTTATTTTCAAATTAATTATTAGGTGCAGTATTTTTTATCCAGGCGGCTATTTTGTTGATTACACAATCAGATAATTTAGCTCCCCCTTTTGGCATTGCATTAAAACCCGGATTCTGTTCAATATCGTTTAGCAGGAGTCCATTATTTACATAGGGTAGCAAAGAAGCGTAAGTGTCTAATTTTATACCTCCTCCTAACGAAGCATTACCGCCATGACATGAATTGCAATAGGTATTTAGTATAGCATTTATATCTGTACCGTATTTGAGATTAGTAGTGTCGCAGTTGATTGTGGTGGGTAAATATATTTGGTCGGCCTTGTCATAATAACAGCCGGTATATATGGCGATCATAAAACACATAGTTGTAAATATCAAGAATTTTTTCATAGTGTTTGTTTAATTATTCTTTCTGTCTTCTTTATTTTAATAAAAGGTTAGGCTAATTAATATTAATTATTGAGGAGTTCCTTTATTTATCCAGTTAGTAATCGTAGAAATATCACAAGTACTCAATTTCCCCCCCGGAGGCATATTTTGCGCAGAAGAAGCTGAGGTGTAATTAATTGCATTAAGTAATTGTTGTTGCATTGTAACAGCTATATTTTTCGCCCCGGCATAATCTCCTAAAAATACATTTGCAGATCCTGGGGCTACGCCATGACAACCGTTGCAGTAGGTTGCATATATTAGCTGTACACTGTTAGTATAAGTGAATTTTGTAGTATCACAAACTGTAACAACACATTGTGTATTCGTTGCACCCTCTGTAATCCATTTTTGTATAATGGCTATCTGGGCAGCAGTTAGTTGCGGACTGTTTCTGGGAGGCATTTTACCTGTTAATATCGTAAAATACCTGCTACCTGAAGGGTTGTTTGCCGTGATTCCTCTCATGATGTTGGCGTAAGTCGTAAGATCCACGCCCTCGGCGGGCCTTGTTCCGCTGTGGCAACCAATGCTCCCGCAATAGCCCTGGTAAAGAGGTAATATCTGGGAGTTAAAACATACTTTATCATTAGGTGTACTACCGCCTGTATTACTATTGCCGGCGGTATTGCCATTCCCACTGTCAACGATAATTATGGGTGGAGTATTAGTGGTCGGAGATAGTATCTCATGCTTACACGCAATTATTGTAAGCATTACAGCAAAAAATGCTATAAATAGTTTTTTCATAAGATGTTGATTTTGATTTTATTATTTTACGTATACCCCATCTATTAAAATGACATCACTCAGATAGCCGGCACATATACCCTTTAAGATAACATTAGTGCCTGGAATGATGTTTGTCGGTGATTTAAAAGTGCAGGAAACATTCGACATTGGATCTTTACTTCCTAAAAAAATGATTGTTTTGCCTTCCTGGTTTTTTCTTACATCCGTAACCTTACCAGTTACAGTTACTGCTTTGTTTAAAAAAAGGCTATCGCTTTTGTGTTCATTGTTTTTGTAGTTATTTACCAATTCATCAGCTGTTAAAGAAATACTATTTTCTGCCAGTATATTTCTCTGATAATGGGTTGGTCGGTAAAAAATAAAGTACCATATACCGGATATGCATACCAGCATTATAATAGAAAAAATAAGAAGTACTTTTCTAATGGTTTTTTTCATAAGATCGGTTTCAAAAGGTTAACATCAAAATTCGATTATATATCATCTTAGGGAAGATATAATTCAACTTATTTATGATTAGCAACGTGAAAAAATCAATAATCATGCCATTTTATTTTGGCTACAATTACTCCATTTGTGTATATATATCCGCACGCCTTTTTAAAAAGGCAGTCGCTGTATCTGTAAGGTTTAAAGTAAAATCAACATTCTGAGCCAGTGAGAATTGGTTACTTTTGTTGCATATATAAAGATGCATAGTCAAAAATGTATTCACTATTTCTATTCCCCCTTGGAACTGTTGTCTGTTCATGCTAATTATTTAATAGTGTAAATGAGTTTTTAAACTATAAACTAAATAGTAAGTTGAATCATTTATTGAAAAAGGTTGGGTAACTATGAATATTTTTTTGCTTGTTTGTTCTTTTAAATGGGAATATGTTTTGATTGGCTAAACATTTTGATATATATACCTGGCTAAAGAAATATTATTTCTTTAGCCAGGTATATATATCAGTAAAAAGATAAATGCTGTTCCTTTATTTGTATCTGAATGAGGCTGGAAAGCCTTTTCATTATTCATGATTTTAGCAACATCAACTATTTACAGCAGCAAGGGGTGCTGGCTTACTGTATGCAAATTACGCCATACACGATTCATTTCTGTGGATGGGTTGGCTGCCTTAAGTCCGCAATAAGGATACAATTCATCAACGAGATGTCTTGCCTTGGATGCCAATTCCCGGCTTGTTTTGCTAACCTTTTTTAATGTGCCAGATGAACAGGTTTTGCTATTAATATATTCTTCCCATGAAAGCTGTGCTGTGTGGTAAAATAATTCTCTTGTTCCTTCCATCTGTATTTTTGCTTCTCCCAGTAAATTAGCCAACGGGTTCAAGGGTGTATTAAAGTCTTTCCTTTCTTGTCGTTCTTTTACCAGGGCTTCACATAAGTCAAAATAACGGTGTGCCATACCCGAACTGTTTACTGCAAGTGTAGCTTCCGCAAACTGTAGAAATGGGTATTGATAAACAGGACTATTTAATATGGCCTCGTTTGGATCAATTTCAAAGCGCCTGTTTTTTTTAACTCTTAAAGCTTTTATTTCAAAACCATTACTGGAGGTGGCAATCATACCAAGGCAGTTCCAGTTTTCATGAATGGTTACTTCTTCTCTTAAAAATATAAATGAAGATACCATTGGACTACCATCTTCATTCTTTATTATCTCTCCATCTTTTTCAATCATACAATTGGCAGTAAATCCGGTAGCATGCGCGGTGCCTGTGGCATAGTTCCAATTGCCTGTAATCTCATAATCTTCGCCAACTATTTTGGCAATGCCTGAAGCTCGCCCGCTTCCTGCAAGGCATACTTTATTGGTATTAAAAACAATTTCCGCAATCGCCTTTTGTAAAAAACCAATGAACCAGTTAGCGCCACTGCAAAGGGTTACTGTCCAGCCGGTACTCCCATCTGCCCATGCCAGGCATTCTTCTATTTTTAATCCTTCGGGGAGCGATAAATGCAATCCTCCATAGGACGTTGGCACAAATAAATTAAACCATTTTTGTTCATATATAATTGATAATTGTTGAGGATGCAATCTTCCCAATCCTTCTGCATCTCGTGCAAAATGGCGTATGGTATCAGTTAGTTGTGTATCAATAAAAAAAGAAGGATGGGGTATTTTTTTTAGATCCATAAATTAATAAATTAGTTATGCTGCTGCTGTGGTGAATGAAATTATATTTTCTTTCCTGGTAATATTTCGCCATGTAAAATATCCCTGTATGGCTACCACAAAAAGAAAGATGGTAAGGCCGCTGTACAATAATAAATGTTTATAAAATAATATAGGTATGGCAAATGCATTGGAAATATTTAATAATATCCAGTTTTCTATTTTGCGCTTAGCCAACAACCACATACCGGCCCAGGCAGTTGCACTGATCCAGGCATCCCAAAAAGGAACAGTAGATGGGGTAAAATTTTTAAGGAGCAGGTACAATATAATAAAACTACCAGTAACAATACCAACAATTGCCAGCCATTCTTTCCGGTTGCAATAGGTGATTTTCACCGGGGGTAAATCTTTCTTTTTAATCCAATACCACCAGCCATATACGCTCATTATTACATAATATCCATTGAGCAATCCTTCGGCATACAAACCGGCCATAAAGAATAAATAGATGGTAAGCAATGTGCCTGCAATCCCGGTTGGATACAGCCATATTTTGTTGGTTTTGGCATACAATACTTCTGCTATACCCAAACTCACCGCCAGCCATTCCAGCCAACTTGTTTCTGTTATTTGCTGAAAAAGTAAACTCCACCATTCGTGTAAAGACATATTGCACTGGTTGAATAAATTATAATTAACTCAATCAGGTTGAAAGCAAATTTGATGTGCTGAAATATATTCCTCCTCCCTCCGCCGGTATTATCCGTATCAGGTGCATGAAAGAAACAGTTTTGTTCCGGTTTCTTTCAATGGGTATAATCTCAGCCTTACTTTCAGCAGGTATAACTGATCTTTTAATCAATTATCCTGCAAGGCACCCCTTGAGTTTGTAACTGCAAAGATAGTTAATACTGGTTTGTTTTGAGTGAATCTTGACGACAGATACCTTGGCATGATTTACATCTCTGGTTGCAAATGATTGATTGAGATGATATTGAGATATGTTTGTAGACAGAAGTGATCTCCTTATTATTAAATTACTTTTCAATATAAATAGAAAAACACTTTGGCATGAATAATATATCTTTTGTACATCATTTATGTCATTCAGTCGATTTTAAGGTTTTATTTGCAATCCCTGTATCCACATTTGCGCCACATTCTTACTCATTTAAATTTTGACCGATAGAAAACTATATTATGAAAAAAAATATTTTATTATCCGCTTTCGCGCTTTTTTGTGCTTTCGGCTCTTATGCTCAATCAGTGAATTATGGGCTTAGCCTTGGGGCCAATCTTACCAATATAAAAGGTAATGGAATTAAAGATTCCTATAATGCCGGGTGGTTTGGAGGTGGCTTTGCCAGGATTAACTTAAATAAAAAATGGGATATTCAACCTGAATTAATTTTTAATTATGTAAACAGTAAAAAGGCAAATAATTTTATTAATTTTTATAATGTCAATGGTTATCCTGATGCTAGTAATCAGATTAAGTTGAGTTATATAAGTGTTCCTATATTGATGGGATACAAAGTCAGTAAATTATTAACCGTCAATGCAGGTCCGCAATATAGTTTTCTTGTTTATGATAATGAGGACCTGGTTATAAATGATAAGGCTGTAGCATTTAAACGAAATGATGTGGGAATAGCCACTGGCGTACAAGCTGATCTCTTAAATGTGAGATTTTTTGCCAATTATGTTTTTGGTGTGGCAAATATAAATAATATTGATAATCGCTATAAATGGTATAGCAGGCAGTTACTGATTGGTATGAATATAAATCTTTTTTAAGAAATCTGAATTGGACATTTTCACTTCGTAATTGTAAAGTATTTGATTAAAATTTTAATTTTAATCAAAGTAGGATTAATCTTTTTCATACTTTTTGGTATGGGGTATGACTTTTTCCCCGCTGTATTTTTATATCAAAAAAATTTCTTCTATATTTCATTTAGAAATATATTTAAGCATTGTCCATTTTGAATCATTTTTGCTATGAAAAGATATAAAGTATTTGAATTAATCATTACGATTGTTCCGGTAGTTCTCATTTTTTTCCTGGAAATAGATGTCATACATTTTAACCCTGACCACATCATTGTAGGGTTGGGTTGTTTGCCGGTTGCTTTTAAATTGGTGTCAGAGATACGGTCAGACAAACTGGAAAAATTTTCAACAGCGAATTTACTCGCAGTTGGATATGTGAAAAATTTTGCCGGACCACTTATCGATGCCATGCTGGCTCAACAATTGATTAGTCAACAGAAAAGAATCTATATTTTCATTCCCCAAAAAATTTCTGATTTTGAGGCTTCGAGGATGAACGTATTAAAAGCATCGCTGAATATATCTCCATTATCAAGCAAGACAAAAACAGTCACCATCTCGCAGGCTGGTGATAGAAGAAATATTCTTGAAATCAGTAATTCAAAAACAGGGATTAGTTTTTATGTTGATTTTCCTGGTACGCTTTTATCATTGAGTGCATTACTTGAATATGAAATGCAAAAAAAGATAAATGACGATCACCAGGCTAAAAAAGACGAACGGGGGAAAAAGTATATTGAAATCTTTAAAAGAGAAACTGAAAGATTATTAAATGAAAATGGCCATGGTGATTTCATTTCATTTGTTGATTTAATAGGGAACCTTCCATAATCGAATATTTTCACAATAAAATAAGACAAATTACAGGATACTATATTTTTAACAAGAAAAGAAAAAGTACTTTAGCGGCTAATTTTAAAAATTAGTAATGAAGAATTTTATCTTATTAGCAGGTATGGCACTTACAGGCGTATTAGCATCCTGCAATCAACAGGCAAAAAAAAATATTGCCAAAGCTGGCATAATAGTCCCCGATCATATAATAATCGTGATAGAAGAAAATCATGGCTATGATCAAATAATAGGATCAACCAGCGCACCTTATATTAATGAACTAGCAAATACGAGCGCTGTTTTTACCAACTCACATGGAGTAACTCATCCCAGCCAACCAAATTACTTAGCTTTCTTTTCTGGAAGCACACAAGGTATTCCTGATGATCAATGCCTCCAGGATAAAACACCTTATACTACTCCCAATCTTGGTGCTGCATTAATCAAAAACGGGTATTCATTCAAGGGCTTTGCTCAAACTATGCCTTCGCCGGGTTTCCTTGATTGTAGCTATCTAAAAGGTGATTTAACCGGCGGAACGTTATATGCACGAAAACATGCTCCATGGGTAAACTGGCAGGGAAATAAAGAGAATAATATACCCGATTCTGTGAGTCAGCCAATGACTGCATTTCCCAAAGATTTTGATCAGCTACCTACTGTAGCTTTTGTTATCCCTGACCAGGATCATGATATGCATAATATTGGAACACCTGGAGATTCTGCAGCTATTAAACGGGGTGATGATTGGCTAAAAGAAAACTTAGGCGCTTATGTTGAATGGGCTAAAACGCATAACAGTTTATTGATTCTTACTTATGATGAAGACCAGTTTACTCCCCAAAATCATATTCTCACTATTTTTGCAGGAGCCAATATCAAACCAGGTAAATATGATGAAAAAATCGATCATTATAGTATCCTCAATACTATGGAAGCTATGTATGATTTGCGTGTTACTGACACCACAAATGCTTTTGTAATTAAAGATATCTGGGAAAAGTAAGGTAAATAAACTAAGTAATAATTATTGTGGTGATGGGATTGAGTTCTTCCATCACCATTTTATTTTTGACATTTTGCTTTACATATTTTGTTCCAATTGAACTTCTATCAAACTTTGGTTATTTCATTTGCCTCCCATTTCAAAATCCAGTGTGCCACCGTTTTCAATTTCATCATACGTGACGTACAATCGATTTAGTGGCGCTCCATTCAGCTTTACTGACTGGATATAAATATTTTCTCTTGATACATTTTTTGCATTGATGGTGAATGTTTTGCCATTGGGCAAGTGCATTTCAACTTTTTCGAACTGAGGGCTTCCGAAATAGTAGCGTCCATCCACCGGATTAACTGGATAGATCCCATGGCACTAAACACATACCAGGCTGACATTTGACCGCAGTCTTCATTGCCAGACAGGCCAGCTGGCGAATCCAGGTAGAGCGTATTGATGATTTTGTTGGTGTAGAATTGTGTTTTTTCAGGCTTGTCAATAAAATCGTATAGGTAAGCGAAATTATGGTCGGGCTCATTCCCCTGCGAATACTGGCCAATCATACCTGTTACATCTTCAGTGTCCTCACCCAGTAATTCCGAAGTCTGGGTAAACAAACTATCGAGCATCAGTTCAAATTGAGCTTTGCCTCCCATTAGTTTAATTAATTCAAGTTGCTAGTTATTAAGTCAGTTTATTAAAAGTAAATGCTACTATAAACATTAATAGTTTCAGCAAAAATCCTTTAAATGTAACTGCATGTATTTTTCTTAAAAACAAATTTTTTATTTCACTAAAGC
>JAUZOE010000014.1 GCA_030706605.1 Bacteroidota bacterium | reverse complement strand
TTAGCAGATCATCCACTAAACAGAAAATTGCTATAATTTTATCTTCATTAAGCATCGGTAAAGATTTTTTAAGTGTCGTAACTCAAAATTATTCTTTATCGATGTCCTTTTTAATTAGCAACTTGGGTTAATTAATAATTTCTTTCAACAACTACTCTGCCGGAATTCAATTCATCGTTTATACTTTTTTTTAAAAGGTATTTCATCTCATCTTTTTCTGCTTTCTTTTAACATCTGACTCTTACGCTAATTCGTAAATTTGAGAAACAATCATTATGAAATCTTTATTTAGCCTGCTTATATTAGCAGCCATGATCCCGGAATTTTCTTCCTGTGCGCAAGGTACATCCAATGAGAATCTAAAAAATAATTCTAAAGAAGACTTGTCAAAATACAGCCAGGCAACTTTTGCCGCAGGATGTTTCTGGCACGAAGAAGCTTTGTTTGAAAGTATCAAGGGAGTGAAAGAAGCTGTTTCGGGCTATGCAGGGGGCACTATTAAAAACCCTACCTACGAATCGGTGGAAACGGGACTTACCGGCCATGCAGAAAGTGTAACTGTTTACTACGATCCTTCCGTTATATCTTATGCTACTTTGTTGAAGGTCTATTTTGCCGGCCAGGATCCTACACAAGTAAACGGCCAAGGGAATGACATTGGCACACAATATCGCTCCATTGCTTTTTATAACAACTCAACTGAAAAGAAGTTGATTGAGGATTATATAAAAACATTAAACGCCTCTGGGAAATATAATAAACCAATTGCTGTGCAGGTGATGCCTTTTACTAAATTCTGGCGGGCAGAAAACTATCACCAGGATTATATTGCCCACAATCCTGGTAGCAGTTATGTGAAATACGTTTCGATTCCCGAGATAAAACATTTTCAAAAAGAATATCCTGAATTAGTAAAACCAGGGCACTTTTTTTAAGTGCCATTTTTCTTATTCATATAATTTAGAAGGATATTCGCCAGCAGTAATTAATTGATTAATACTTTCCTTTACGCCGGGAGCATCCTCTTTATAGGTTACACCAAACCATTGTGCCGAGGTTGGAATTACTCTTATTTCGCCTTTGTCTTCACTAATAAATTTGTCCCCTATTATAGGGATAAAAAATTCCGCTTTCGGATTTTGCACATTCTCTTGTAAAAAATTAATAAATAATTTTTGTATAAACGCAAAAACATTGGGATCGAAACACCAGAAGTTCATACTAACAGGAGTATCGTGGGGCAGCGGCACTCGCATAGCATTTTCTTCGTAAAATATTTTATCTCCTTCAGGAAATATTTTAATGCGCTCTGCTATACTTTCCAGATTCCCATTGGCATCTACATCACAAACTCCCCGGCTTACGGTACCATTTGCAGAAAGCGTTTTTGAAAGTTCATACCCTATTATGGAATATTTTTTGGGAGTAACTTCTGAAGTTAAAAAAGATGCTGCTTTTTCAAAAGCATCTCTGCCGTAAAAATCATCAGCATTGATAACCGCAAAAGGTTCATGAATTACTTCTTTAGCACAAAGTACTGCATGCGCAGTGCCCCATGGTTTAGTACGCCCTTGCACAGAATGAAATCCTTCGGTATAAGAATCCATTTCCTGCATCACATACTCAGTTTCTATTTTTCCTTTTAATTTGAGTTCAAACAAATTTTTGAATTCTTCAGCAAAATCTTTCCGGATAATAAATACTACTTTACCAAAACCACTTCTTATGGCATCATAAATAGAATAATCAATAATAGTTTCACCGGAAGGGCCAAAGGCATCCATTTGCTTAATACCGCCATAACGGCTTCCCATGCCGGCTGCCAAAATTAAAAGTGTTGGTTTCATTTATTTTTAAATTATGTTAGAGAATAAAAACGAATAATTAAATTGCTACGAAAGTAAGAAAGAAAGATTTATGCCACAATCAATTATGCAGGATATAATACCAAAAATCGCTTTAAATACGCCTTTTATTTCTATATTGAAAGATCGGCTTTACCAACATAAGGAGGTTGAAGTTGCTATGTTAAGGCTTGACGAAATACATCCTGTCATCTCAGGAAATAAATTATTTAAACTTTATTATTTTTTAAAAGAAGCAAAAGATGCTACCCATAAAAAAATTATCACTTTTGGCGGAGCCTATTCCAATCACCTTGCTGCCACTGCATTCGCCTGCAATAAATGCGATATACAATCGATAGGTTTTGTTCGAGGAGAAAGATCTAAAGTCCTTTCTCATACATTATCATTTTGTATCGAAAACGGAATGCAGCTTGAATTTTTAAGCAGGTCATCTTATCAAAATATTAATGATAGTAATTTTTTGCAAACACTCAAAAAAAAATATGGAGAACACATATTAATTCCGGAAGGAGGATTTTCTAAAAAAGGTGCAAAAGGTGCCGAATTGATTACCCAATATTTTAAAGACACTTATTATTCTCATATTTGCCTTGCTACAGGAACCGCCACCACTTTCGCAGGAATCATTAATAGTGCTGAGAATGAATACGAAATTATAGGATTCTGTATTTTAAAAAGCAATAATGATACAGAAGACAGGCTTAATAAATTACAGGCAAATACTTCGGGCAAATATTCAATTAATAATGATTACCATTTTGGCGGTTATGCAAAAAAAACAAATGATTTAATCGCTTTTATCAATGCATTTTATGACCAACACAAAATTCCACTAGACTTTGTATATACCGGCAAAATGATGTTCGGTGTAAATGATCTGATTCAAAAAAATTATTTCCTTACCGGTTCCAAAATTTTATGCATTCATACAGGAGGATTGCAGGGGAATAATTCTTTACCAAAAGGAATATTAAATTTTTAATTCAGCCAGAGGCGGCGGTAATTAAAACCTATTTCGCATAAAGGGAATCCTTATTATCACCACAATTCAGCATACCCGATTTATATACAGGATGATTTTTACCAAGGTAGGGATTAACAATCTCTGAGCTATTACTTAGCCAATTAGCAGGTTTATCATCACCAAAAGCCATAGGGCAATTTTGCCAGTAAAGTTTTTCACCCTCATATCCTATGGTTTTTAAAAAAGGATATAAATTTTCAGAAACCATACTAAAATCGTGTCGCATCTCTGTCAGGTCAGTTTCTTCCAGAATCGGACTTGCATTCGCTTTTATTTCACTTACTTCCTGTTGAGCAGCAATCAAAATGAGCGAATCATCTTTTTGAAGTTCATCAAGAGGCAGGCTATCAACCGAAGTAATAAATTGTGTAGCATTTGATTTGATATGTAAGGTATCTCCTTCTACAAATGCATTTTTCATATCAAGATAGAATTTGATAGTTGTGGCAACTTTATTATTAAAATTTTCAGAATGTTTTTTCACTTTCAATGCTTCCACTTTAGGCTCTGATTGTTTTGACTCTTTATCAGTTTTAAAAAACAACCACCAGGCAAGAAGCACAATAACCGTCAAGAAAACAATTGCTAAAATCCTTTTCATACTTTAATTATTTATTGGCAAAGTTAAGCATAAACTTATTTTCCCTTGATTTCCATATTAGAATTAACAGTGAATCAAATTCAATTGGTTTCAAAAAGATACCCCTAGAAATTCATATCATTCTCCAGGGTTTATTTCTTTTTTAGACAAAAGCTCTTTCTTTATTAAATTGTTGCATCATTTGAATGACTAATGCATACCCCGAATTCTTCAACATCAATTAAAACGTCAATATTATTATTGGCAGCTGTTTTGCACGCAAGTGAAGTTTCGGTATCTTCAAAAGAAATTGCCATGAAAGATTGGAAATCTAAATTCATTAATCAACGATAAATCACCAAATAAATAAAATTGATAATCATTTCAGGAGATGCTCTATTTTGAGCACTGAAAACAAAATTTCGAAAACTATCTTTGCAAAAAAAAATATAGATGAATGCAAAAAAAGCTGCTGACAGTTTGATCATAATGACTGAACTCGTTTTGCCTAATGATACAAATATTTTTGGAAATTTAATGGGTGGAAGATTGATGTACTGGATGGATATCGCCGCTGCACTTGCGGGCAGTAAACATTGCAGTGCGCCTGTAGTGACCGCTTCGGTAGATAATATTTCTTTTACGAACCCGATAGGATTGGGCAATGTAGTTCATATTGAAGCTAAATTAACACGGACATTTAATACCAGTATGGAAATACATCTGAATGTATGGGGCGAAGATATTATTCAACAATATCGCTACAAAAGTAATGAAGCCTATTATACTTTTGTCTCTGTTGACCCCAATGGCAGACCCAGGAAAGTACCACCACTAGAGCCTGAAACAGAAGAAGAACAAAATTTTTATGAAAGTGCATTACGGCGTCGCCAACTTAGATTAATTCTCGGAGGAAAAATGAAAATTGAAGAAGCCTCTGAATTAAAAGCTTTATTTTTAAAAGAATAAAAATTTAGAAAAGAATCGTTAAGTATTAGTTTGATTTTGGATCGGAGCAATTGAATGATCCATACCCGGCATAAATTTTCTACTTTGTTCAATGGCATCCATTACTTTCTCTAATATTTCATCAATACTTTCCTGATGAGTAAATTGAAGCGGTTCCTTAAATTTCACATTCAAAGTTGTTCCCCTCTTTTTTAATTTTAATCCTTTTTTATTAAAGGCATAAGAGAATCCATTAATCACAACAGGTATCACTACAGGCTGATGATGTTTTATAATAAAAGCCGTTCCTTTCCTTCCTGGTGAAAAAGGCTTTGTAGTACCCTGGGGAAAGGTAATAACCCAATTATTTTCTAGGGCTTTTGCTATTTTCCTGGTATCCGCCGGATCAAGACCGCGACGCACTTCTTTGCCCTCTGTAAGCCAGGTTCGTTTTACTGTAATGGCGCCCGCCATTGTAAAAAGCCTGCTCACCCAGTTACTTTTCATTGTTTCGGCTGCTGCCACATAATACACTCTGGTAAATGGATTTAATAAATAGACAGGGATACCCAATTTATTTACTTTCCTCCATTTTACCGCACAGAAAATATGAAGAAAAGTAATTACATCTGCAAAATAAGTTTGATGATTACTTACAAATAATACATTTCTTTTCGGAAGATCTTTTAGATTCTCAGTTCCACTAATTTTTATCTTATTGATAATAGCTATTCCAGGGAAGCTAACCACACCAACCATAAAATAAACCAGCGATTTTACAATATGAGTTTGTTGTAAACTTTTTATCCAATGCTTCATTCTTATTTTTTTTCTTGCTAACATTCGCAATTTAGCAATTTACTGGTATGATTTTTTGCATTTTTCAATATTATTTCCCTAATCAGTATTGATATAAAAAACTGCACCTTAGTATAAGCATAACATCAATAACCTCTTTGATTTTACCTTTTTGGGTATTTTTTGATTGATAACAATCAAACAAGTCATTTATGTTTCATCACGAAAATTCAAATTATAAATCTGAAGATCAAGATTCTGTGCATTGCAAAAAATAAATCTACTGACCTGCTCCCAAAGGATTCAGGTAAAAAATAACCAGCCTATATTGTATGATTTTGTCAAAATTAAAGGGATCCAACAATATCTCCGTTTTTGAAAATTAATACACTATATTTTCTTACCTTTGCCCTCCCAAAATAAAATATTTTTGGGGAATTAAAATAAAAGAGTAATTATTAATTAAATGCTGATAATCAGGAGGCGTAACCCGCCTACAGCAATAACAAATTTACCTGGTTACAAATAATACATGAATACACAGAATGAAACAAATGCCGATAATACAGAATTATCAGCAGAAAACGCACCCCAGGTTGGTATTGAAGGGGTTACTTTCCCGGATTTCCCAGACACAGAATCAACAGTAGCTGCTACTGAGCCTCAGCCCTCTGAAACTGAAATTCATGAGGAAGCATTATCTACTCCTCATGATGACTTTGATTGGAGCGTTGATAAGAGAAATGTTACCTCATATAACAAAGAGGAAAGAGAGAAATATGACAGTGTTTATGACAAGACTTTTAAACAAATTAATGATAACGAAATGGTTTCCGGCATAGTGGTAGGCATGACCAAAACAGATGTTGTTATCAATATTGGCTTTAAAAGTGATGGGTTGGTAGGTTTAAACGAATTTCGCGACATTCCCGATTTAAAGGTTGGCGATGAAGTGGAAGTTATGGTTGCTGAGAAAGAAGATAAAGATGGCAATCTGCATCTTAGTCGTAAACAAGCGCGTACTACACGTGCATGGGAAAGAATTGTAGATATGCACAAAACCGGCGAAATCGTTACCGGTCTTGTTACAAGCAAAACTAAAGGTGGTCTTATCGTTGATGTTTTCGGAATGGAAACATTTTTACCAGGATCTCAAATCGATGTTAAACCAGTTACTGATTACGATCAGTTCGTTGGAAAAACAATGGAATTCAAAGTAGTTAAAATCAATGAAGCCATTAAGAATGCTGTAGTTTCTCATAAAGCGCTTATCGAAAGTGATATCGAACAACAACGTGCAGAAATTATTGGCAAACTTGAAAAAGGCCAGGTATTAGAAGGAACTATTAAAAACATTACTGATTTTGGTGCATTTCTTGACCTTGGCGGCTTAGACGGTTTATTGTATATCACTGACATCAGTTGGGGACGTATCAATCATCCAAGTGAAGTATTAAAATTGGATCAAAAACTCAATGTAGTAGTTCTTGATTTTGATGATGATAAAAAACGTATCAGCTTAGGCTTAAAACAACTAACACCGCATCCATGGGATACTTTACCTGAAACTATTAAAGAAGGTGAGATCGTAAAAGGGAAAGTAGTGAACATTGAGGATTACGGAGCATTCCTTGAAATATATCCTGGCGTGGAAGGCCTGGTTCATGTAAGTGAAATCACCTGGGCTAATACACCTATCAATGCTAAAGAATTTTTCAAATTAGGTGACGAATATGAAGCAAAAGTGGTAACACTTAGCAAAGAAGATCGTAAAATGAGTCTTTCTATCAAACAAATGACTGAAGACCCATGGCATACTATTGAAGCTCAATATCCCGAAGGTAGCAAACACTCTGGGTTAGTGAAAAACATTACTCCTTACGGGGTGTTTGTTGAACTTTCTCCTGGCATCGGGGGCATGATTCACATTAGTGATCTTAGCTGGTTAAAACGTTTCAACAACCCTAATGAATACACTAAAGTTGGAGAACGTATTGATGTAATCATAATGAGCATTGATAAAGAAAACCGTAAACTGCAATTAGGACATAAACAAATAGAAGAAGATCCGTGGAATTCACTTGAAGAAACTTTCCCTATCGGAAGTGTTCATGAAGGTACAGTAACACGTAAGGACGACAAAGGCGCTACCGTTCAACTTCCTTATGGACTGGAAGGTTTTGCTCCCGCACGTCACTTACGTCGTGAGGATGAAAAATTAATTGCACTGGATGAAATTGCACAATTCATGGTTATCGAATTTGACCGCAATGATAAAAAGATCATACTTAGTCATAGCCGTATCTGGGAAAAAGAAAAATCTGATGAAAAAAATGCCCAGTTGAAAGAGAAACGTGCTGATGCAGAATCAACTAAAAAAGCGGTTAAGTCAATTCAAAGCAAAGTAGAAAAAACTACCCTCGGTGATTTAGGTGTCCTTGCTGATTTGAAAAAGAAAATGGACAATGAAGTAAAGCAAGAAGTAACTGAAACAAAAGCTAAGAAAGAAGAGATTCCCGATTCTGCCCCGGAAGAGGATACCGTTGAACCAGCCAAAGTAGTTGCCAAAAAAGCTCCTGCTAAAAAGAAGAAAGCTGAGGAAACTAAAGAAGCACCTAAAGCAGAAGAAGGTCAGTCTGCTGAAGATGCTAAAGATGAAGATTCTAAACCCAGCAAGACTAAAGAAGACAAATCAGCATCAAAATAAGATGTATTGATCAATTTTTATAGTTTAAAAATCCCGTTGCACTACGTAACGGGATTTTTTTGCTTATTTTTTAAGTCCAAAACATTTATAATAAAAGAATATTTTATTCAGTCATTTTTATCTGGTATAGTTTATGAGAGTGCAAACAATTAGAGGATATTCATATATAATCTAAAAACACGTATGGATAGATCTAAACTTATTATTTACATTTTAATGATATTAATAATAGCAGCCAGCATAATATTGTTAGTTCTGGTTATAACTACCTGAGATATAATCAAACAACCATACTCTAATCAATTGAAATTTATTTATTAAGCCTTGTAATTTCATTCGCGGCAATCCAAGCACTAGTCCAGGCATGCTGGAAATTAAAACCACCTGTTATCCCATCAACATCTAATATCTCTCCTGCGAAAAAAAGATGAGAAACTATTTTGCTTTGCATTGTATTCGCATCTATTTCATTTAATGCAATTCCACCTGCCGTTACAAATTCTTCCTTAAAAGTAGTTTTGCCTTTTACCTGGAATTGCTGAGCACACAATTGTTTAACCAATTGATTTTGCTGTTTTGCGGGCAGATCAGCCCATCGTATATCCATATTAATTCCACATTGTTCCAAATGATATTTCCACAGTCGTAGAGGAAGGTTAAACGGGTTTTTATTAATCATCTTTTTCGCTGCCAGCTCATGCCTGAGTAATTTAAATTTTTCTAAAAGGGAATTTTCATTAAAATCGCCAAGCCAGTTTATAGAAATAGGAAAATCATAATTCATACCTGCCAATTCTTTTGCAGCAAAGGCGGATAATTTTAAAACTGCCGGCCCGCTAAATCCCCAATGGGTAATTAATATTGGCCCCGTTTGCAAAAATTTGGTACCATTAATTTTTACTAATGTATTTTCTACAGAAATACCCATCAATTCTGAAATCGAATTTTTGGGTATATTAAATGTAAATAAGGAAGGAACAGGGCTTTCAAAACTATGCCCGGTTTCTGTGAGCCAGGCATATTGCTGAGACTTATGAAATCCCCCACAGGCAACACAAATAAAGTCAGCTTCCAAAACCAACCCGTCTTTAACAACTAAATGAAAATAATGTCGATTTTCTTCTGATGAGATTTTTTGAATTTCGACAATTTCCCTGTTCATCAAAATTTGCACATTGAGTTTATTGGCTTCCTGCAACAGGCAATTTATTATTGTTTCTGAAGTATTGCTTTCGGGAAACATTCGCCCGTCATCTTCAGTTTTTAATTTTACATTTCTTTTATCAAACCAATCTATAGTGTCACTCGTAAAAAAAAGATGAAATGCCTGTTTTAAAAATTTTTGCCCCCTGGGATATTTCTTTATCATTTCAGATATGGAGAAACAGGCATGTGTTACATTGCATCTGCCTCCTCCACTCACTCTTACTTTACTAAGTAATTTATTGGTTTTTTCAATCAGAATAACTTCAAGTTCCGGATCTTGTGATGCAGCATTTACAGCACAGAAAAAACCAGCGGCGCCTGCACCAATTACTATAAGTTTTTTCTTTTGCATATATCAAATGAATTACAATAAATGTACAACCCTGTATTGTAAATATTTTCAAGAAATATTATGGAGAGAATTAAATGCAATCTCTTATCAATAATCGGAACAGAGATTCGTATTAGATTTTTCGGCAATTTCAATAGCAGAAAATGAAGAAAGAATATCTGCTTTATTTTTTCTTACGCAAACAGAATGTTCAAAATGCGCAGATGGTTTACCATCTTTGGTACGGATAGTCCAGCCATCTTCATCATTATATACATCTTTGCTTCCCATGTTAATCATGGGTTCTATAGCAATCACAAGACCATCTTGCAATTTAATACCACTACCTCTTTTCCCGTAATTAGGTACCTGTGGATCTTCATGTAGTTCTCTTCCCAAACCATGCCCTACCAATTCTCGAACAATACCATATCCATGTTTTTTTTCAGTGTGTTCCTGGATAGCAAAAGCAATATCCCCTACCCGGTTTCCTACAATAGCTTTTTCTATTCCTTTGTACAAAGATTCTTTAGTTACACGTAGCAATTGCTTTAGACCATCATCAATATTTGCCAGGGCAAATGTATACGCAGTGTCGCTATGAAATCCATTTTTAAAAGCACCACAATCAACAGAAACAATATCGCCTTCTTTTAATTCTTCTTTGGTTGGAAATCCATGTACTATCGCATCATTCACCGACATGCAACAGGCAAATGGAAATCCATGATAATTTTTAAAAGAAGGAATAGCTCCATGATCTCTGATAAATTGATCAACTATATCATTAAGTTCTAAAGTAGAAACTCCGGGTTTAATTAAAGAAGCTATATGAGCAATGGCATTGTTAACAAGCATGCAATTATCCCTTATCAATTCTACTTCGCTATTATTTTTGTATTGAATCATTTTTAAAATTTAAAAAACCCTGACAGAATTGGCCAGGGTTTGTAAAATATTATTCTGTCTTAATTGTATTAAATACCTCCAGTAACCCCGGGGGCAGCTGTCGATTGCCTTCCCTGTATGCGCCCCGTACTCATTAAACCATCGTATTGACGCATGAGCAACTGAGTTTCTATCTGCTGCAATGTATCTAATACAACTGCCACCATAATCAATAATGAAGTACCACCATAGAAAGTTGCAAATCCCTGTGTAACACCCATTAGTTGAACTACTCCCGGCAAAATACCTACTATGGCCAATAATACTGAACCAGGCAAAGTAATTCTATCCATAATGGTGCCGATATAATCTGTCGTAGGCTGACCAGGTTTTACTCCTGGAATGAATCCGTTGCTGCGCTTAAGATCATCCGACATCTGTTTAGGATTAAAAATAAGTGCTGTATAAACAAAAGTAAATCCTATAGTCATTATTCCATAAATGATCATATAAACACCATTGGTATGGTCCGTAAAATAAACCGCCCAACTCTTACCCGATGTCTGAAAACCAGCAAAAATAGTTGGCAAGAACATAATCGCTTGTGCAAAGATGATCGGCATTACACCTGCAGCATTTACTTTTAATGGAAGAAATTGCCTCGCACCACCAAATTGTCTATTTCCTACAATCTGCTTTGCATAGTTCACCGGTACTTTTCTAACTCCCTGAACCAATACGATCAGTCCTAAAATTACGGCAATGAATGCTGCAATTTCAATCATAAATATTAACAATCCACCACCACCACGGGTCTGCTTAGCAAGAAATTCCTGCCAAAAAGATTGTGGCAGACGAGCTAAAATCCCGATCATGATAATTAATGAAGTACCATTACCTAAACCTTTATCGGTTATCTTTTCACCAAGCCACATCACAAACAGAGTGCCTACAGTAAGAATAATTACCGTGGAAACCCAGAAAAATCCGGAATAAGCTTCCAATAAGGCATCACGATTAGAAGATTTTAGAAATCCAATATAAGCTGCCGCCTGGAAAGCAGTAACAATTACTGTAAGATAACGCGTCCACTGGTTAATTTTTTTCTGTCCACTTTCACCTTCTTTTTGAATTTTAGAAATCTGTGGAACAAGAATAGTAACCAATTGCATAAAAATCGATGCAGAGATATAAGGCATAATTCCTAATGCAAAAATAGACGCTTTTGAAAAAGCCCCTCCAACAAATGCATCTAACAGGCCCAGCATACCACCTTTGGTACTGTTTTGTAAATTAGTAAGCTTATTGGGGTCTATACCAGGAAGAACAATATATGAACCTACTCTGTATACAAAGATGAGCGCTAAAGTAACGAGAATTTTATTTCTCAGATCTTCAATCGTCCAAATATTTTTTAATGTTTTGATGAACTTCTTCACAGAATTATCAAGGTTTAATTATTTGCAGTTCCAAAATCGGTTAGCAAATATCTATTAATTATTTAACTATTTCAACAGTTCCTCCGGCAGCCTCAATTGCACCTTTGGCTTTTTCACTGATAGCATTCACTTTAAAAGGAATATTTGCTTTTAATACACCATTTCCCAATATTTTGACTTTATCATTCTGGCTGATAAGGTTATTGATATAAAGATTTTCTAAATTGAATTCTTTAATATCATGCTTTTCAATTAATTGGTCAATTTGTCCCAGGTTAAAAACCTTGTATTCTATACGATTGTTATTCTTAAATCCACGTTTTGGAATTCTACGCTGGATAGGCATCTGTCCACCTTCATGGGCCATTTTAATTTTGTAACCGGCACGACTTTGTCCACCTTTGTTACCTTTGGTTGATGTTCCTCCTTTGCCCGAAGCTTCACCACGACCTAATCTTTTTACTTTGTGTGTAGCACCTTTAGCAGGTCTTAAATTGTGTAATTGCATTGTACTTTTTTTAACTTAACGCCCCAGGTACCCGGAGCTCGCTTTTTATAATTGTTGAATAAAATAAAAAAAACCGGATTACGCCAGTTCTTCCACTTTAATTAAATGATTTACTTTTTTTACCATACCCAAAATCTGGGGAGTCACCTCAACTTCTTTTGAAGCATTCAATTTATTAAGCCCGAGAGCTTGTAAAGTAAGCTTCTGGCGCTCCGAGCGGTCAATACCGCTTTTCACCTGTGTTATTTTTATCTTTTTCATACCAGATCCCTCTATAGGGAATTTTTATTTAAATATTATAAAAAATGTAGTCAACCATATTTTCCTCACTGGAAAATATGGTTATCCATTAAAAACTTTCTTTAAAGAAATGTTCCTTGTTTTGGCTACAGCTATTGGCTCTCTTAAAATAGATAATGCTTTTACTGTTGCTTTTACCACGTTTTGTGGATTAGCAGACCCAAGCGATTTGGCTAATACATCTGTAATTCCTGCACTTTCCAAAACCGCTCTCATACTACCTCCGGCAATTACACCGGTACCATGTGCTGCAGGTTTAATAAATACTTTCGCTGCACCTTCCTTGCACCATTGTTCATGAGGTATAGTACCATGCATCAATGGAATCTTAATCAGATTCTTTTTTGCATCATCAATACCTTTAAGAATGGCTTCCTGAACTTCTTTAGCTTTACCAAGGCCCTGCCCTACTACTCCATTTCCGTTACCAACAACCACTAAAGCAGAAAAACTGAATGCCCTGCCACCTTTAGTTGTTTTTACTACACGGTTAATGGATACCACTTTCTCTTTTAATTCGAGATCAGCACCTTTTATTCTTTGTGTATTTGCTTTCAACATTATAACTGTTTGTAATTATTTAATTTGTAATTTTAAAACTGAAGCCCACCTTCTCTTGCGCCTTCTGCAACTGCTTTAACCCGTCCATGATATATATAACCACCACGGTCAAATACAACATTTTTTATTCCCAATTCCTGAGATTTCTTAGCTATTGATTCCCCTACCATTTTACTGGTTGCTACCTTATTTCCTTTTTGCGCAGCTATATCTTTTTCTCTTGAAGATGCAGAAGCAATTGTGTTTCCATTAGCATCATCTATTAACTGAACGTAGATATCATTATTACTTCTGAATACACTGAGCCTTGGCTTTTCTGCGCTTCCGGCTATTTTTTTGCGGATGCGATAACGAATTTTTTGCCTGGCATTTACTTTTGAGTTCATTTTGTTGTTATTTTATATTTCCGATACTGCCGGAAATTTTTTCTGTTGTATATTTTTTCTTTCCCTTTTTGGAGATTCAGTTTATTTACCTGCAGACTTACCTGCTTTCCTACGTAATATTTCACCTTCAAATTTCACACCTTTTCCTTTATAAGGTTCAGGCTTGCGTAAACTACGGATCTTAGCAGCTACCTGACCAAGCAATTGCTTGTCAACACTCGTTAAAGTAATTTTTGGATTTTTACCTTTCTCCTGGGCAGTAGTTATTGTCAGTTCTTTTGGTATTTCAACAATAATATTATGAGAATAACCTAAAGAAAGATCAAGAAGATTGCCCTGGCTGGATGCTTTATAACCGACACCCACTAATTCCAATGTTTTGGTATAACCTTCACTAACGCCTTTCACCATATTATTGACAAGAGAGCGGTATAAACCATGCATAGCTTTGTGCCTTATCTGATCAGTTGGGCGTACAAATTCAATTCGATCTTCCTTAACTTCTACTTTAATATCACGATCAATTGCCTGTTTTAATTCTCCCTTGGGACCTTTTACAGTAATTACATTATGTGAATCCAGGGTAACATTTACACCTTTGGTAATTGTTACAGGATTTTTTCCAATTCTTGACATAGCCGGTTTTAATTTTTAAGTTATAAACTTGGTAGTGTTCAGCCACGACTAAGGCTTAATTATCTCACCAATAAAATCTACTTTTTATTCCTGTTCCTATATTTAATAATTGCCCGAAAAAGTATAAATAAAATTATAAATGTTATTCCGAACCTGATCATTAATAAATATTACATAATACTTCTCCACCTACATTTTGTGCTTTAGCCTCTTTATCAGTCATTACACCTTTAGAGGTAGATATGATCGCAATACCTAATCCATTTTTCACTCTCTTAAATTCCTGAGGTTTCGAATAAGTACGCAAACCAGGGCGGCTTACTCTTTGAAGGCTTTGGATAGCAGGCACTTTAGATTGTGGATCGTATTTTAAAGCGATCTTAATTAGCCCCTGTTTTGAATCATCTTCAAATTTGTACTTTAAAATGTACCCTTTGTCGTATAAAATTTCAGTAATACGTTTCTTTAAGTTGCTGGCCGGAATTTCGACAATTCTGTGGCTGGCCATTTGTGCGTTGCGTATTCTTGTCAAATAATCTGCTATAGGATCAGTAACCATTGTTTGTGTTCTTTTTATTTTAGTTAATTACAATGCGATATCCGTTGATACCTTTTGAATAATTACCAACAGGTAATTATCAATTTATTTTTTACCAGCTTGCTTTTTTTACTCCGGGTATTTTTCCAGCCAGCGCCATATCCCTGAAAATATTCCTGGAAACACCAAAATGTCTTAGATATCCTCTTGGACGTCCGGTAAGTTGACAACGGTTTTTAAGACGAACCGGTGAT
This sequence comes from Bacteroidota bacterium, assembly GCA_030706605.1. GTDB lineage: Bacteria > Bacteroidota > Bacteroidia > Chitinophagales > Chitinophagaceae > Ginsengibacter. The sequence goes on along the minus strand of JAUZOE010000014.1, from coordinate 68,241 downwards.
GCGTTCTTAGGAAGAAGGTCAAGACCTCTGTAATCTCCAGCTTCCTTTAAAGCTTTTCTTTTTTCGGCATACTTTTCCACCATTTTTTCGCGCTTTCTTTGCCTTGCTTTTATTGACTCTTTAGCCATGATTTATTTTTGATTTTAATACTGCTTTGAAACAGTGATATTATTTTTTCACATTTTTAAATGGCATTCCCAATTCTTTCAACAATTCAAATGCTTCTTCATTGGTATTAGCCGTAGTTACAAAAGTGATATCAAATCCTGTAATCTTATTTACTTTATCAATATCAATTTCAGGAAAAATAATTTGCTCTGTAACACCTAATGTATAATTCCCCCTGCCATCAAATGATTTATCGCTGATACCTTTGAAATCACGTACACGCGGAAGTGATACTGACACCAATCTATCCAAAAACTCATACATCGTTCCACCACGTAAAGTAACTCTTGCCCCAATAGGCATGTTTTTACGAAGTTTAAAATTGGAAATATCTTTTTTAGACATGGTAGCCACAGCTTTCTGACCCGTAATTGTAGTTAATTCTTCAATAGCTACATCTACTAATTTTTTATCGGCAACTGCTCCGTTTACACCGCGATTAATGCAAACTTTCGTAAGTTTGGGTGCCTGCATTACAGATTTGTATGCAAATTTTTTCATTAAAGCAGGTACAACTTCATTTTTGTACTTATCTGCCAGTCTCGGAGTATATTTTTCGGTACTCATTATTTAATTACCTCCCCTGATTTTTTTGCTGTTCTGATTAATTTTCCACCTTCCCTGCTTCTGCTGATTTTAGAATGTGAATGAGATTTAGAATCCCAAAGCATAACATTTGAAATAGCAATAGGCGCTTCAATCTTCATGATCCCGCCTTTAGTATTTTGTGCAGATGGCTTCGTATGTTTTGTCACGATATTCACACCTTCTACCAACACGCGATTCTTTTCTGTTATTACTTCCAACACTTTACGCGGCTTCTTAAGGTCTTTATCATCACCGGTAATTACTACCACTGAATCGCCTTTTTTTATGTTGAATTTCGGTTTAAATCTTGTCTTCATTTTGACAAATATTTTGTCTTGATTAATTACTTATTAAATACCCTTATTTTAAGGGGGTGCAAAGATACAATTATAAATTATAATACTTCAGGAGCAAGAGAGATTATCTTCATATATCCTTTGTCTCTTAATTCCCGGGCTACGGGTCCAAAAATCCTGGTTCCTCTGGGCTCATCTGACGCATTTAAAAGTACTACTGCATTATCATCAAAACGGATGTAAGATCCATCTTTGCGACGAAGTTTGTTTTTAGTACGAACAATAACTGCCGTGCTTACAGTTCCTTTTTTAATTCCACCTGCAGGTATGGCATCTTTTACAGTTACCACTATTTTATCACCAACATGTGCGTAATCCTGGCCTGAATTTCCAAGAACTCTTATGCATAGCACTTCTTTTGCTCCGCTATTGTCTGCTACATTTAGCCTGCTTTCTTGCTGAATCATCGTGTTTTATTTTTAGATTTTAAGTGTGCCATTTTAGAATTAATCACCACCCAAACCATTTTTATTTTTGATTTATTCCCTTTTTCAATCTGCGAATTGCATTTTGAAATATTACTATTTTACTTTTTCAATAACTTCTACCAGCCTCCAGCGCTTTAATTTACTCATTGGCCTTGTTTCCATAATTTTTACAAGGTCTCCAATGCTACATTCATTCTTTTCATCGTGTGCATGAAAGCCTGTAGTTTTTTTCACGAATTTTCCATAAAGAGGATGTTTTACTTTCCTTTCTACTTTTACGGTAATGGTTTTATCCATTTTGTTACTGGAAACTACACCAGTCCTTACTTTTCTTAAATTTCTTTCGGACATTATTTTATTTTTTAGGATTTTGAACCTAATTGTTTTTTTCTTAATTCTGTTTTCGTACGTGCCAAGTCTTTCCGCACATCGCGAATATTCATTGGATTTTCCAATGGTGAAACCGTATGAGCAAATTTTAATTTTTTTAATCGCAATTCATCTTCTTCTATCCTGGATTTGAGATCCTGCTCACTCATCTCTTTTAGACTATTTACGAAATCATTTCTGTTTGACATTGTATTCTGTATTTGATACTTTATATACTTAAAACCTGGTTATTCTTTTTCGAACTGCTTAATTCTATGCCTGGTAATCTCTTCTTACAACAAATTTAGTTTGAATAGGTAGCTTTTGAGCAGCCAGTTCAAATGCTTCTTTGGCTATTTCTAATGAGACACCATCTGCTTCAAAAAGTATTCTTCCCGGTTGAACTACAGCCGCCCAATATTCCGGATTTCCTTTTCCTTTCCCCATCCTTACTTCAGCAGGTTTCTTTGTGATTGGTTTATCAGGAAAAATTCTGATCCAAACATTTCCTTCACGTTTCATGTGACGGGTCAAAGCCTGCCTGGCAGATTCTATTTGCCTGTTAGTTAACCAAACGGAATCAAGCGCTTTTAACCCAAAGGTTCCAAAAGCAATTGTAGCTCCTCGTTTTGTATCGCCCTTCATACGGCCTTTCTGCATCTTTCTGTGCTTCGATCTTTTTGGCTGTAACATAATAATTTGTTGTTTGTTGTTTGTTCCTGCAGCTTACTGCATCAAACTTATTCTTGAATAATGATATAATCTGTTTATCTCCTTCCACCTCTTGGGGCTCCGCCACCACCTCTTCTGTCACCGCCGCCGCCACCTCTTCTATCTCCTCTTCTATCTCCTCCAAAGCCGCCCCTTCTGTCACCCTGCATTTCATTTTCACTTTTTCCACCACCGGCAATAATATTCGGATTTAAATCACGCTTGGCTAACACTTCGCCTTTACAAATCCATACTTTGATACCGATTTTTCCATAAACAGTTTGTGCAAAAACATTTGCATAATCAATATCCATACGTAGAGTATGTAAAGGGGTGCGACCTTGTTTTATTTCTTCACTACGTGCAATTTCAGCGCCGCCCAAACGACCTCCTACTCTTACTTTTATTCCTTCAGCTCCCATTCTTAAAGCTGAAGCAATTGACATTTTAATAGCCCTCTTATAATTGATGCGATTTTCAATTTGCTTGGCTATGGTATCTGCTACTATATTAGCATCCAACTCAGGTCGGCGTATTTCAAGAATATTAATTTGCACATCATCTTTACCAGTCAATTTCTTAAGTTCTTCTTTAATACGGTCTACTTCTCCTCCACCTTTACCAATAATAATTCCAGGTTTTGATGTGTGAATAGTAACGATAAGTTTGTTAAGGGTACGTTCTATAACAATCTTTGCAATACCGCCTTTGTTGATACGTGCATTCAGGTAAGTTCTTATCCTATCATCTTCAATCAACTTTTTAGCGTAATCTTTTGGACTAGCAAACCAGTTACTATCCCATCCTCGGATGATTCCTAACCTTATACCAATCGGATTTGTTTTTTGACCCATTATTCGGTTTTTATTTTTTTGTATTTTTTTCTGATGATTTCTTTTCAGCCTTTTCTACTGCAGGCTTAGCCTTTTTAGCTGTTGTTGTTTCTTTTTTTGCTGTTGCTTTTTTTGTAGCTGCAGGTTTCTTAGCAACTACAGGTTTTGGCTGTTCTTCCACAGGAAGAGCAGCTGGTTTTGAAACTACTTTTTTGGCAGCAGGAATTACCTTATTATTGGTATCAACAATAATGGTTACATGATTGCTACGTTTACGAACTCGATACCCACGTCCTTGAGGTGCAGGGCGCATACGTTTAATAACTCTTCCACAATCCACCATAATTGTTTTTACAATCAGGCCGGCATCTTCCACTTTTTCATCGGCATTTTTTTGCTCCCAGTTATTAATAGCGCTCTTTAATAACTTATACATTGGCACAGCAGGATGCTTAGGATTGAATTGTAAGATTCCTAATGCTTTTTCTACTTCAAGGCCGCGAATCAAATCTGCCAGCAAACGCATTTTGCGTGGAGATGTCGGGTAATTATTAAGTTTTGCTACTGCTTCCATATTAATTGGTTTCTAAGTTGTACGTGTCAGCCGGTTTTTGCCAGCTTCTGAAATACTAACTGTTTTATGCGATCTTTTTACTTGAGTGTCCTTTAAAGTTTCTTGTAGGTGCGAATTCACCTAATTTATGGCCTACCATAAACTCTGTCACATAAACCGGAATAAATTTATTCCCGTTATGAACGGCGAAAGTGTGTCCTACAAAGTCAGGCGTAATAGTTGATCGGCGTGACCATGTTTTAATAACACCTTTTTTTGATGTTCCTTCATTGATGCCAAGCACTTTGTTTTCGAGCTTTGCTTCTACATAAGGACCTTTTTTAATTGAACGAGCCATAATTGATTTATGATTTTAGATGTATGATTTACTATTTGTAAATTATTATTATCTAATTTATTTTTTATTTATTTGGTAATTTTTTTCCGTTTCTTCTCTGAATAATCATTTTATCTGATCCTTTTCCACGGGTACGGGTAATTTCACCTTTAGCATATTTACCTGTCCTGCTTCTTGGATGACCACCGGAAGCTTTACCTTCACCACCACCCATCGGATGATCAACCGGGTTCATGGCTACCCCTCTTGTTCTCGGACGAACTCCTAACCACCTGTTTCTACCTGCCTTTCCTTTGCTTTCCAGGCTGTGATCACTATTGCTCACTTCACCAACGGTAGCGTAACAGTTAATTAATATCTTTCTTAATTCACCACTGGGCATTTTTAAAACAGCATACTTTTCTTCTTTATTGGCCAATTGAGCAGAAGCACCTGCACTTCTTGCTAATTTACCACCCTGTCCAGGCTGCATTTCAATATTGTGAACGACAGTTCCCAAAGGCATATTTTTCAGCATCAATGCATTACCCAATTCCGGAGCAACTGCGTCTCCGCTAATAATAGAAGCACCAATCTGTAACCCTCTCGGAGCAATGATGTATCTTTTTTCGCCATCAACAAAAGAAATTAAAGCGATGAAAGCGCTCCTGTTAGGATCATACTCGATGGTTTTTACAGTAGCAGGAATATCTTTCTTATTTCTTTTAAAATCAATTACACGATACATTTTTTTATGTCCACCACCCAGGTAACGCATACTTCTATGCCCCTGTGCATTACGACCTGCTGTATGGTGTACTTTTTCTACCAGGCTTTTTTCAGGAACGTTGGTAGTCACTTCAGCATAGGCATTGCCTATTCTCCATCTTGTTCCTGCTGTAGTCGGTTTGTATTTTCTTAAAGCCATGATGATTATGATTTTAGATTATTCTAAATCTTAATTCTATTTATAAATAAATTAATAATATAATTTTTATACGTTACCGTACAAATCAATAGTTTCTCCTTCTGCTACTGTTACTACCGCTTTCTTTTTAGCAGATTTACGCCCTACTAATAAACCAGCTTTTGTATTACGCTGTTTTACTTTAGACGGCATTGTCAATGTATTCACATCGATCACCTGGATTGCGTAAAACTCTTCTACCGCTTTTTTAATTTCCAGTTTATTAGCCTTCCTGTTTACAATGAATGTATAACGGTTGTATTTTTCAGTGAGAGCGTTTACTTTCTCTGATAATACCGGCTTTATTAAAACTTCAGACAATTTCATGATCTTTATTTAAAATTTGTCCCGAACTTAATCGGTATAATTATTTAAGCTTCTGCAGCTTCTTTATTTTCTTCTACAAATATTTTAGCAGCACTTTCTGTAAATATTACAGACTCCGCATTAACAATATCATAAGTATTAATGTCGCTTAACAATGTGCCAAAAATAGAAGGTACATTACGGAAACTTTTGTACACAATTTCATTATACTCAGGCATTACAAATAGTTTTTTCCTGCTACCAGTTTCTATTTTATTAAACATCTGGGTAAATTTTTTGGTACTTGGAGTTTCCATTTCTAATGAAGCATCTTCCAACACAAAAATCCTATTATCCTTTGCTTTACTGCTTAAGGCACCTATTTTAGCCAAATCTTTTACTTTACGATTCAACTTGATATCATAACCATGAGGTTTGGGTCCGAAAACTGTACCACCACCTTTATACAAAGGATTACGCAGATTACCTTTACGGCTTCCACCGGTACCTTTTTGCTTATGAAGTTTTTTAGAGGATCCCTGGGCTTCTGCACGGGTTTTTACTTTATGCGTACCCTGGCGCTGCGCAGCAAGATATTGCTTTACGGCAAGCCAGATAACATGACTATTGGGCACTGCGCCAAAGATTTCGTCCGGCAGTTCAATAGTTCTGCCAGTTTTTTGTCCTTCTACATTTATTATATCTAATTGCATATTATTTCTGGATTAAAACGATTGAACCATTATGGCCGGGAACCGAGCCACTTATTAATAAATAATTTTTTTCTGGGAAGATTTTTACAACAGTAAGACCTTTCATCTGCACTTTGTCGGTCCCCATACGGCCTGCCATACGCATACCTTTGAAAACTCTTGCAGGATAAGAAGATCCTCCAATAGAACCCGGGGCCCTTGACCTGTCGTGCTGACCATGGGATTGCTCACCCACACCATGAAAGCCATGACGCTTAACTACACCCTGGAAGCCCTTCCCTTTAGAGGTTCCAACAACAGTTATTTTGTCGCCTTCATTAAATATATCAACACTAATAGTGTCTCCTATATTTTTATCTGTTTCGCTATCGCGGATTTCTTTTATGAATTTTTTTGCCGGAGTGTTTGCTTTGGCAAAGTGATTTTTCTCTGAGAGAAGGGTGTGTTTTTCTTTTTTGTCTCCAAAAGCGATCTGAACTGCATTATAGCCATCAGAATCTACTGTTTTTTTCTGGGTTACTACACACGGCCCAGCTTCAATAATGGTCACGGCTGTTTGCCTGCCATTATTATCGAAAATGCTGGTCATGCCAACTTTTTTTCCAATAATACTTTTCATTTCTATTTTATTATACTCAGCGGTACTGGTAATCCGGTACTTGAGTGTTACAATTTTATATAAGAACTTATAAGATTTCAGCTTTCCTTTCGGGCAGCTTCAGCTTATGCTTTAATCTCTACATCGACACCTGATGGTAAATCAAGCTTTGAAAGTGCATCAACTGTTCTTGAGCTGCTGGTATAAATATCCAACAAACGTTTATGCGTACATAATTGGAACTGCTCACGTGCTTTTTTATTTACGTGGGGAGAACGCAATACTGTAAATATTTTTTTATGCGTAGGTAACGGAATTGGTCCTGTTACTACTGCTCCGGTACTACGTACTGTCTTAACAATTTTCTCTGCTGACTTGTCAACTAGGTTGTGATCGTAAGACTGAAGTTTAATCCTGATTCTTTGAGACATTTTTAAAGAACTTTTAATCCAAATTTATTTTGGGAGTGCAAAAGTAGTCCGATTCATTTAAATAACAAAAAAATTATTTAAAGATTTCTAAAATTCTTTTGAACCTTCGGCTGGCGCTAAATTGGGTGTCGATAAAATAAATTTTTCGTATACAGAAAAGTAGTAAAAATTGCCAAAAAGGTCATAAATCGCGATTAATTTATTGCACAAAAGTCAAGGGAAAGATGAAACAGTTTCACAGAAACCAATTTACCTGTCATAAACCATTCTTAAATACAACAATTACTTACCTTAGATTATGGATTTACCAGACTTTACATTAAATTACTGGCCATTTTTCCTTACGGGAATATTTTTTATCATTATCACCGGCAGATACTTCCTGGTAGGTGGACTGTTTTATCTTATTTTTTATGTTTGGTTTCCTCTTAAATGGGCTGAAAGAAAAATAAATAAAAAAAAATATAAGCAAGGGCAATTAAAAAAAGAGATAAAGTGGAGTTTAATAACTTCGATCCTTTTTTCTGTCGCAGGTGCTATTACCGTTATCTTATGGCAAAAAGGATATACTAAAGTTTATACCCGACCCAACTTATATGGATGGTGGTACCTGCCGGTAAGTCTTATTATTTTTATGCTTTTGCACGAAACCTATTATTATTGGCTTCACCGCCTGCTGCACCATCCCCCTGTTTTTAGAATAGTACACAAAGTGCATCACGACAGTAATATTGCCTCTCCTTTTACTGCTTTTTCTTTTCATCCATTGGAAGGATTATTACAAGCCGTTTTCTTACCGGTAATGCTCTTGATACTGCCCATGTATTATTATGTGATCATTATCCAATTAACAATTATGACTTTCAGCAGCGTCATTAATCACCTTGACATTGAAATTTATCCCGGTGGATCAAACAATATCTGGGGAAAATGGATAATTGGGGCTACCCATCATTCTTTACATCATAAGCAGTTTAAATATAATTATGGATTGTATTTTACTTTTTGGGATAAAATACAAAAAACAGAAAGTCCGGTATTTAAAAAATTATTTGAAAAAATGACAATGAAGCAATGAGCATGAGATGATAAATTGAGATTAGTGTCCATTTTTGTAAATTCTAAAAGTTAAATATTTAAAATAAAAGTTCAGGAAAAGATAAATCCATTTATATAGCATATATTCGCAGTTAATTTTTTTAAACAATACAATACAATGGACAACAAAAACACAGGAACCGTTAAATTTTTCAATTCAGAAAAGGGATTCGGTTTTATCAAACACGACGATTCTTCTAAAGAAACTTTCGTGCATGCAAGCGGCTTAATTGACGAAATTAAAGAGAATGACAAAGTGGAATTTGACTTGCAAAATGGACAAAAAGGCATGAATGCCGTTAATGTGAAATTAATCGGCTAAAATCGATATTTCCCAATGCAAAGGCTGTCTCAAGTAAATTTGAGACAGCCTTTTTGTTTCGTTTATTTTTTTAGTTTACAACTTAGATAAAATATTTGCCCTTAAAGCTAATTCCAATACACTGAATGAGCCATCATTAATTCGCTGCCGCTTAGGTCGGCAGCTTCATCGAGCCTGAAATACCTACAAATGCTAAGATTTTGTCGTTATAAAATTTTATGATATCCTATACCCCAAAAATACAATTGCCTTTTAATTGTAGATACTTACAACATGATGTATATACGAAGTACCGTACAATCTAATATTGAATCAAAGGCAACCCTGACATTCAATAAAATTGAGCGATCAAATCTGAAATATTACGTAATTGCTATCAATAATAATGTAGTATAATTAAAAAATACTATTCGTGGATTATTTGCATATGTCAAAGTATTAATTTATTTTTAAGTATTGATATATTTTAAAAATAAATAGCAAACAATTAAAAAAAATTATCATGAAAAAACTAATGTTAGCAATGGCCGTTGTTGCATTTTCAGCGGCACATGTAAATGCGCAGGATTCAAAAAGCACAACTTTAAGCGTAGCTGTAAACGCCGGTATTCCTACTTCCACAGGTTATTCATTTGTTTTAGGTGGTGATTTGCAAGCAGACTTCGCAGTAGCTGCTGGTACCAAGATAACTGCAAGCGCCGGTTATGAAAATTATTCCTGGAAAGGAGGCGGAAGCAGTGGATTCATTCCTTTATTGGCCGGAGCGAAATTTAATTTAGGAAGCGATAAGCTTTATGGCCATGCTCAATTAGGCTATGGATTTTCTACTGTTAGTGGTGGCAGTGGAGCTTTTGGATATGCCCCAAGTATTGGATATTACTTTAGTTCTAATCTTGACGCTTCTATTAAATATCTTGCTTTTAGCAGAAATGGCTTCACCCTGGGGTCTGTGGGAATACGTTTAGCCTACTCTTTTTAAATTAATAATTTCAAGAAAAGCAAAAACCTCCATCCGGAGGTTTTTTTAATATCGAGAATCAAACCTACAAAAACTTTCGTGAAATTTTCGGGGTAGAAAAAGAATTTCCTCATTTTGCTTTTCCAGCTTTAGACTTCCAACCAACTTTCCACAGGCTCGCAGGTGCATACCAAATTCCTATCACCATAAGTATTGTTTACTCTGCTCACGGTTGGCCAGAATTTATTTTCTTTTAAATAAGGCAAAGGAAATGCTGCTTTGCTGCGGCTATAGGTATGGTTCCATTCATCAGCAGTAACCACGGCTAAAGTATGCGGTGCATTTTTCAACACATTATCTTTCTTGTCAGTTTCTCCCTTTTCAATACTTTTTATTTCTTCATAAATAGAGTCGAGAGCATTGCAAAACCGGTCAAGTTCTGGCTTATTTTCACTTTCAGTGGGTTCTATCATTATGGTCCCTGCTACGGGGAAACTCAGTGTAGGCGAATGAAAACCATAATCCATCAACCTTTTCGCTACATCCTCAGCTTCGATGCCAGCACTATTTTTAAACGGTCTCAGGTCAACAATAAATTCATGCGCACAAGTACCTCCCTTTCCTGTATATAATATTTTAAAATTCTTTTTCAGACGAGCTTTCATATAGTTCGCATTCAGTATAGCATATTCTGTGGCTTTACGCAATCCGCTTTCGCCCAGCATTTTTATATATGCATAGCTGATCAATAAAATACTGGCTGAGCCATATTGCGCAGCACTTACTTTTCCCTCATTATTTTTCCCCGGTAAAAAAGGGGCTAATTTTTCATTCACACAAATGGGGCCCATGCCCGGGCCACCACCGCCATGAGGTATGGCAAAAGTTTTATGAAGATTTAAATGGCAAACGTCTGCTCCTATAAATCCGGGAGAGGTTAATCCTACCTGAGCATTCATATTAGCGCCATCCATATACACTAATCCACCATTATCGTGAATGATGTTGCAAATGTCACGGATTCCTTCTTCGAATACTCCATGCGTAGATGGATAGGTCACCATTAAACCTGCCAGGGAATCTTTATTCTTTTCAGCCTGGAATTTAAGATCATTAATATCAATATTTCCCTCCTCATCGCATTTGGTAACGACAACTTTAAACCCTGCCATCACCGCAGAAGCGGGATTGGTACCATGTGCAGAAATCGGAATCAGGATTATATTTCTTTGTGTTTCATTATTGCTTTCATGGTATCTCCTGATAGCAAGTAATCCTGCAAACTCACCTTGGGCACCACTGTTAGGCTGTAAACTGCACGCACTAAAACCTGTAATAGCACTTAATAATTTTTCCAGGTCATCAATAATATATTGATAACCTTCCGTTTGCCTGGATGGAGCAAACGGATGAATTTTACTGAAATGCGCCCAGCTCACAGGGATTAGTTCTGAAGCGGCGTTCAGCTTCATAGTACAAGAACCTAAAGCTATCATAGAATGAGTAAGAGACAAATCTTTATTTTCAAGCATTTTTAAATAACGCATCATTTCTGTTTCACTACGGTATTGATTAAAAACCGGATGTAGCAGAAAATCTGAAGTTCTTTGCAATGAAGACGGAATATTATTTAAATCAGATTCATTATCAAAAGTAATAGAGGAGGTATCTACTCCTTTGGCAGAATTGAATACATCAAGTATCTGGAGCACCTCATTTTTGGAGGTTGTCTCATCGAGTGAAATGGTAACCATATTTTGGGAAGGAAAATAAAAATTCATTTCATTTGCCTGCGAAATTTCTTTTATTATTTCTTCATTAGGTACTCTAAGAGTGATGGTGTCAAAATAATTTTTATTCAATAATTCATACCCGCTTTCCTGTAAATGTTCTTCGAGTGTTTGGGTTAGCAACGATATTCTTTTAGCGATATTTCTCAAACCCTCAGCACCATGATATACTGCATACATGGCCGCCATATTAGCAAGCAAAGCCTGCGCAGTACAAATATTAGAAGTAGCTTTCTCCCGCCGGATGTGTTGCTCTCTTGTTTGCAAAGCCATCCTAAGACAGCGGTTATTCTGTGCATCTACGCTTACCCCAATGATTCTGCCGGGAATATTTCTTTTAAATTCATCTTTCGTAGCAAAGAAAGCAGCATGTGGACCACCAAATCCCATAGGCACACCAAAGCGCTGGGAAGAACCGATAGCTATATCGGCGCCTAATTCACCCGGGGGAATTAATAAAGTAAGTGCCAGCAAATCGGTAGCCATTATCACCTGTGCATTCACTTTATGAACGTTCTGTATAAAATTTCTGTAATCTTCTATATTTCCTTCACTATCCGGGTATTGAACGATAGCACCAAAATAATTTTCATCAAGATGAACCTCTTTAAAATTGCCAAAAACCGGTTCAATGCCAACAGGCATTGCCCTTGTTAATAAAATATCTTTTGTTTGCTGAAATATTTTTTCATCTATAAAAAATTTCCCTGCAGTAATGTGGTCGTGATCTTTATTTTTATGATTAAAAAGCATGGCCATGGCCTCAGCAGCAGCTGTTCCCTCGTCGAGCAAACTCGCATTTGCAATAGGTAAGGCTGTTAAATCGCTCACCATAGTTTGGAAATTTAAAAGACTTTCCAAACGCCCCTGGGCAATTTCTGCCTGGTAAGGCGTGTATTGCGTGTACCACCCCGGGTTTTCAAAAAGATTTCGTAAAATGACAGAAGGGGTAATGGTGCCATAATATCCCTGCCCTATATAAGATTTAAAAACTTTATTAAGGTTGGCAATATTTTTCAATTTATCCAAATATTCAGATTCACTATTTGGATCCCCGACCTTCCTTATGAAAGGGCTTTTTTGCCTGATTCCTGCGGGAACTGTTTTGTTAATCAATTCTTCCAATGTATCAACACCAATGACAGCAAGCATTTCTTTTGTTTCTTTTTCATCCGGACCAATATGCCTGTATGAAAATTCAGCGGATTGTTTTTCAAAAAGATTCATATTCTCTTAATTTGTTTTACTGGGAAACCGGAGTTTTCCTTAGACTATTTTCTTTAATACGTTAAAAAGACGGCGCGAAGTTACTATTCAAAAGGTTATGAAAATATTACTCTAATTAACAAGTTTCGCCCAAAATGTATCTTTACAAAATGAAGCAAGACATTTTGATTAATTGGGAAAAGAAATCAGCGGAAAACCAGAAAAAATATGCAAATTTTCTAAAAAGAGCCGACAAGAATAAAGTACTTAAGCAATTGCCCAATCTGCATGAAGAAGCCTTTGAAAAGATTGATTGCCTGGAGTGTGCCAACTGCTGCCGGAATTTTTCACCACGGTTTAAGACACCCGATATCAAAAGGATTGCAAAACATTTAAAAATGAAGGAAGGCACTTTCATTGAGACTTACCTCCGGCTTGATGAAGACGGAGATTATGTAGCCAATAGTGCTCCATGTCCTTTCCTGGGAGAAGATAATTATTGTAATATTTATGATAACCGACCTTCTGATTGCTATCGTTTTCCTTATACCGATGAAGATATATTGCTGAAAAGACCTGCGATTACTTTGAAAAATTCCACCTTTTGCCCGATAGTTTATTATGTGCTGGAGAAACTGGTAGTCTCACCCAACCAATCGAAGTAAGAACCCTGGAAAAACTTCTTCGACAGAATGCTTCATAAAGTAAAAAACCATTTCATTATTTCTTACTTTGTGAAAAATAATAATATTGTCAATAAAAATATAACCATTGCCTGATGATAGAAATAAGTAAAGCTGCATTAGCCTCCCGTTTCATGCGCTATGTAAAAATAGATACACAAAGTGATCCTCAAAGTGGTACACATCCTTCTACCGGAAAGCAAAAAGATTTGGGTAAAATACTTGTAGAAGAATTGCAACAAATTGGCATTACCAGTGCCGAAATGGACACCTACGGTTATGTTTATGCAACAATCCCTTCCAATACAGAAAAAAAAGTCCCGGTAATTTGTTTTTGCAGTCATATAGATACGGCACCGGATTGTAGTGGAACGAATGTAAAACCAATACTTCATAAAAATTATGACGGAGAAGATATTGTGCTACCGGATGATCCTACGCAGGTTTTGTCGACAGTTGTTCATCCCTATTTAAAAACACAAATTGGATGTGATATTATTACCGCAAGCGGTAAAACCCTTTTAGGCGCTGATGATAAAAGCGGCATAGCGGTCATCATGCAGGCCACGGAATACCTGATGAATAACCCGGTCATAAAACATGGAGAAATAAAAATTTTATTTACGCCTGATGAAGAGATAGGAGAAGGAACCTCAAAACTGGACATGAATAAATTAGGGGCAAAATATGGGTACACCTTAGATGGTGGCGAAGCCGGAAGCCTGGAAGATGAAACTTTTAGTGCAGATGGCGCAAAGATTGTGATCAATGGCGTAATTGCTCATCCGGGTTATGCAAAAAACAAACTGGTGAATGCACTAAAAATTGGTGGAGAAATTTTACATGCGTTGCCTACTGCTGAATGGGCTCCGGAAGCAACAGAAAAAAAGGAAGGTTTTGTACATCCCACAAGATTTGAAGGTATTGCCGAAAAAGCTACCCTCGAATTTATTATCCGGGATTTTGATGATGAAAAATTAAAACAACATGGTGAAAGGTTGAAAGATATTGCAGAGGAAGTAGTAAGTCATTACCTAGACGCTTCCATAGAATTTTCTATTGAAGAACAATACCGTAATATGAAAAAAATATTAGATCAAAATCCAGAGGTAACAGGCTATGCAGCACAAGCGATTACCCGGGCAGGCCTTGATGTAATTACAGAAAGCATTCGGGGAGGAACGGATGGTAGCAGGCTAAGTTATATGGGGCTACCTTGTCCGAATATATTTACAGGCATGCAATGTATTCATTCAAAATTAGAATGGGTAGGAGTAAATGATATGGCTAAAGCTGCTGAAACTATTGTGCATTTATCAATGATATGGGAAGAGAAAAGTGCATAAAGAAAAAGAAAGCTCTTTTTAACAATTAAGTTAAAGTTTGCATTTCAATTTTATTCATCCTTCATTTATAAAATTACTTTTTACATTTGTCACCAAACCTTAATAAATGGAATTATTTTTTCTTCAGATCGATTCAAGTGCAGTAACCCAGGCTGCTGCTCCCAAAGCTCAAAACTTATGGGAAGTACTCGTAAGCGGTGGTGTTATTATGATACCCCTGGCAATCCTTTTTGTAGGAGCTGTTTATTTCTTTTTCGAAAGATTGATTGCCATCAACAGGGCATCAAAAATTGACGACAACTTCATGCGCATTATACGTGATCATATTATAACCGGCAATGTTACTGCAGCCAGGAGTTTTTCAAAAAATAATGACAACCCTGTGGCCCGTATTATTGACAAAGGCATACAGAGGATAGGCAAACCTATTGATGCCATTGAAAAAAGTATGGACAATGTGGGTGCGCTGGAACTGTATAAGCTAGAAAAAAATCTTTCCATTATATCTATTGTAGCCCGTATAGCTCCTTTGTTTGGATTCCTGGGAACTATTATAGGAATGCTTGCCTTATTCAAAGGAATAGCTGCCAGTACAGAATATACGCCCAATACCATTGCTGACGGTATTTATATTAAAATGATTACCTCAGCTACCGGATTGATCATAGGTATTTTAGCGTATATTGGTCATAGTTATCTTGCTGCGCAAATCAATCGTATTGAAAATAAAATGGAAATTGCCAGCGCTGATTTTGTAGATATTTTACAGGAACCTACGAAATAGTCAATAGTAGATAATTGACAATTGGCAATCTGAATAAAATTTTACTTTTATCCAACATTAAAAAAAATATCGGGTGAGCATCAGAAAAAGATTTAAAAATGACGATACAGAACTGGACACAGGCCCTCTGAATGATATCCTGTTTATCCTTATGTTCTTCTTTTTGATTATTTCTACAATGGCTAATCCCAATGTAATAAAAGTAAGTAATCCCCGTGCCAGCAGCGAAACAAAAGCCAAGCAAAGTGTTATCGTAAGTATTGATAAAAACCGGGACATTTATCTTGGACAGCAGAAAATCGTTTTTGATTCTCTCGAATCCATGCTAAAAGGCCGTTTACATATAGGTGATAGCACCAAGCCTGCCGTGGTAATTAATGCCGACTCGGTAGTAAGTTGGGGCGATATTGTAAGGGTAATGCAGGTGGCCAAAAAACTGGGTGCCACTACTTCGGCATCTGTAAAAAATTAAAAGCTTTGTTTTATAGCCTTTATCATTCTCTGTTTTCCATAAATATCTTTTTTGATAATTGAATGAAGATTCGCTTTTTCAAAGATGCACCTTACGTCTTCTGCATATTCTTCATGCACTTCCACATAAATGATTCCTTTTTCTTTTAAATGTATTTTGGAAAATGCGGCAATTTTTTCATAAAAAATAAAAGGTGCCTTATCCTCAACAAATAATGCCATTCCCGGTTCGAAATCCGAAACATTTTTTGACAAAATTGATTTTTCTTTTACAGGAATGTAAGGCGGATTGCTAACAATAATATCATATTGGCTGAAAGAATCCCATTCATTTTCATTTAAAAAATCAATCTGTAAAAAATAAATTATTGAATTAAGTTCATCTGCATTTCTTTTCGCAACCATCAATGCTTTTTCACTTACATCTATTGCAGTAACATCCGCACCAGGCAATTCTTTCATTAATGAAACCGGAATACAGCCGCTCCCAGTACCTATATCAATAATCCTAATATTTTTTTTATCAGCATTATTTAACCTAATACTTTTTGCGTCCATAACCACCCATTCTACCAACTCTTCAGTTTCGGGACGCGGAATAAGTACATTTTCATTTACAAAGAATTTCATTTTATAAAACCAGGCTTCGTTTAAAACATATTGTACTGGCTTATGCTGCAATAGTTCCTTCAAATATTTCTCTAATTGGTTTACATGAACTTCTGCTAATTCAAAATGCGGGTTGCCCCTCCTCTCCCACTTTTTGAAGCTGGTAACATTCTCAAAAATCCAATCAGTGATATTATCGGCTTCGCGGTCAGAATACAGTACCTGCAACTCCTTTTTAAAATCAATATATGCCTGTGCCGTTGTCATTAGCGCAAACTTAATTATTTTGTGAAGCAATTAATTGTAAACTATTATAATTTGACTATTCCCGAAAAATATATGAGCCGTTGTATTGAATTGGCCAAACTGGCTGCCGGGCAAGTAGCACCCAACCCTATGGTAGGAGCTGTACTGGTTTATGAAGATAAAATTATAGGAGAAGGCTATCATAAAAAATACGGCGAGCCACATGCTGAGGTCAATTGCATCAATAGCGTAGCAGATGAGAACAAGGCATTGATAGAAAAAAGTTCGCTCTATGTTTCGCTGGAGCCTTGTTCGCATTATGGAAAAACACCTCCCTGCGTCGACCTTATCATAAAAAATAACATAAAAAAAGTGGTGATCGGCTGTAAAGATATTTACAAGGAAGTAGCCGGTAAAGGACTAGCAAAATTACAGAATGCAGGTACAGGAGTCGTCCTGGGCGTTTTGGAAAATGAATGCAAAGAATTGAATAAACGTTTTTTTACATTTCATCAAAAAATCCGACCCTACATTATTTTAAAATGGGCGCAGAGCGCCAATGGAAAAACAGGTTCACTGGATAGAAAAAGAATTTTAATCAGCAATGAGTACAGCAACCGGATTGTACATCAGTGGCGCAGCGAAGAAGCAGCCATTTTGGTGGGAACCAATACTGCATTAAAAGACAATCCCGCATTAACCACAAGATTGTGGGAAGGAAATAATCCGGTAAGAATAGTAATTGACACAGAAAATAAATTGCCTTCCAACCTGGAAATATTTAACAGAGATGCTCAAACAATTATTTTCAATTTTCACAAAAATTCCATTGAAAATAATATTCGACATATAAAATTGGAAACTTCTGATTTCGTCGAACAATTACTGAATTCCCTTTTTGAGAACAACATCCAAAGTGTATTAATAGAAGGTGGGACCAAAACCCTACAATCTTTTATTGACTCTGGTTTATGGGACGAAGCCAGGATAATAATAAATCAGGAATTAATAATTGAAAACGGGCTTGCATCGCCTGGATTGACTAATGCTACTTTAAAAAAACAGGAAAGATATTTTAGTGATTTGATAAGTTATTACCGGAAAAAATAAATCCGGATATTTTCATTTTTAAGAAACAAAAATAACCGGTAATAAATTTATTTTACTTCTTCAAGAATTTCTGTCACTTCTGTCACTGGTAATTCCGCATTTCGCATGGCTATTCCCCTGATTGCATTATCACTGAATTCCATAAAGGCATTTTTAGAAATCATATCATCGCTGATCATTACCGGTATTCCCGCATCTCCACCTTCGCGTATAGATTGCACCAGGGGTATTTCACCAAGGAATGGAATGTCAAATTCATCAGCCAGTTTCTTACCACCTTCCTTACCAAAAATATAATATTTATTACCAGGTAATTCTGCAGGGGTAAAATAACTCATGTTCTCTACAAGCCCTATTACGGGAACTTTCACTCCCCCCTGGCCAAACATGGCAATTCCTTTTTTTGCATCAGCAAGCGCTACCAATTGCGGAGTGGTAACGACTATGACACCTGTAACAGGAACTGTTTGCACAATAGTCAGGTGAATATCTCCGGTACCAGGAGGCATGTCTATAATTAAATAATCCAGGTCGCCCCAGTCTACATCAGAAACAAATTGCCTGATAGCACTGCTCACCATAGGGCCTCGCCAAACTACAGCTTGCTTTTCATCTACCAGCAAACCAATACTCATCAATTTTATTCCATATCGGTTAATGGGCACTATCATCCCTTTTCCATCCACATCCCGCATTTGAGGTCTTTCTCCCCTTACGCCAAACATAATGTGCACGCTTGGCCCGTAAATATCAGCATCCATCAAACCGACCTTTGCACCGCTTTCGGCTATAGCCAAAGCCAGGTTAGAAGCAACGGTACTTTTGCCCACACCACCTTTACCACTTACTACGGCAATAATATTTTTAACCCCTTTCAATAAATCTTTTTTATCTTTTCGTAAAGAAGAAGTATTGCTGGAGAAATTTACGATCACTTCAGCTTTTTCATTAATTAACCGTATTGCTTTTACACAATCATTTTTTATTTTATCTTTCAGCGGGCACGCAGGTGTAGTAAGCACTATTGTAAACGAAACTGAATTATTATCAATCTTAATATCATTCACCATATTCAATGTAATAATATCTTTTTTCAAGTCGGGTTCTTCTACTGTTCGAAGCGCATCCAATATATCATTTTCAGTCATGGTTCAATTTTTTGTTAAAAGAGAATGTTATACGCAAATTTAAACATTGATAACCTTACTTTGTTTTAAAATCAAGGTATTTTAATAATTATATTTGAACTTTAGCTTTTAGTGCATGAAAAAAATTATACTATATTTTTTATTTTTCTTATTCGTATTCCCTGTAGCCCTGAAAGCGCAGTTTGAAACTTATAAAGATTCGGTTGTTCAGTTATATGGTGTAGTGATGTCGGCTGATAGCCTACAAGCCTTGCCCTCTGTAAGTATTATGGTAAAAGGAAGAAACCAGGGAACCTTATCTAATGACCAGGGTGTTTTTTCAATTGTTGTGCTCAAAGGCGACGAAATAGAATTTACCAGCGTGGGTTACAAGCCCAAACTTGTAAAAATACCTACCACTCTGGATGGCAACCAGCAAAGTATAATACAACTGATGGTCCAGGACACTGTTTATCTTCCGGCCACTATTATTAAAAAACGACCTACAAGAGAAGAATTTGAAAGAGATTTTGTAAATACCCAGGTGCCCAATGATGAGCAGGAAATTGCCCGCAGGAACCTTTCTACAGAAAATCTGCGGGCATTGATGGCAGCATACCCGCGAGATGGGCGCGAGGCTACAAATTATTATCTTAAACAAAATGCCCAGAAATATTACTCAGCCGGCCAGCTTCCACCACAAAATATCTTTAACCCGCTTGCCTGGGCAGAATTTATTAAAGCATGGAAAAGGGGTGATTTTAAAAATAAAAAATCAGGTTCTGACTACTAATTTTTGTAATACCCTTCATCCCAAATACTTTGATTAATCAATATACAGGTTCCGATACCATAATTCCCAGCAGTTTTAAGTAATCCTCCAACTTAAAATTTTACATTTGTGTTGATTATCCTAAAAATAAATTATGACGATCAAAAATATTGCAGTGATTGGTGCCGGCACTATGGGCAATGGAATTGCTCATGTATTTGCCCAAAATAATTTCCGGGTTAATCTTATTGACATTTCCCCGACTCAATTAGATAAAGCGATTACAGAAATTAAAAAAAATCTTGACAGGCAAGTAACAAAAAATATCATCTCGGAAACAATAAAAAATAAAACAATTGAAAATATTTCAACTTTTACTTCGCTATCCCCAGGAGTAAAAGATGCTGACCTGGTGATAGAAGCCGTTACTGAAAATTTAGATTTAAAATTAAAAATTTTTAGGGAGATCAATGAAGCCGTTCCTGAAAATACAATACTCGCTACCAATACATCCTCTGTTTCTATTACCAAAATTGCATCAGTTACAAAACAGCCTTCTCATGTAATTGGCATGCATTTTATGAATCCTGTACCTGTAATGAAATTGGTAGAAATAATTAATGGATATGCCACTGGCAAAGAGGTATCCAAAATAATAATTGAACTTTCCAGGCAGGTAGGAAAAATGCCCTGTGAAGTGAACGATTTTCCTGGTTTTATTGCCAATAGAATTTTGATGCCCATGATCAATGAAGCTATTTTCAGCCTTTATGAAAATGTAGCAGGCGTAGAAGAAATTGATACCATTATGAAATCAGGTATGGCTCATCCTATGGGACCTTTGCAGTTAGCAGATTTCATCGGGCTTGACGTTTGTTATTCTATTTTAAAAATAATGCAGGAGGACTTTGGCAATCCCAAATATGCCCCCTGCCCACTACTTACCAACATGGTAAATGCCAATGTCCTGGGAATTAAAACTGGAGAAGGTTTTTATAAATATACCAGGGGAAATAAAGAACTGGTGGTGAGTGAAAGATTCAGTAAGAAATAGCATTTTCAAAAAAACATTTCTTTCCGGTTACTCACTCAAAAAATTTTAATTCAAAATATTCAATTCCAGGTTTTTTACATCCTCTAGAGAGGCTACAATTTCATCCAATTTATTACTGGGAATTCCCGCTTCTACTTTACAAAATAATTGCATCTCATTTTTATAAACTGTACAATTATATTGTTTTATAATACGCATTACATCGTTCATTTCCGTATAATTAAACTGTAATTCATAATTAATTTCAACAGCTTTTTGAACAACCGGCGTACATTGTAAAACCAATGATGCTGAAGTTTTATAAGCATTGATAAGCCCAGGCACTCCCAGCAAGGTCCCGCCAAAATACCGGACTACAATTATTAAAGTATCAGTAAGATTTTTTGAATCTATCTGTCCTAGTATGGGCCGGCCAGCAGTGCCCGAAGGTTCGCCGTCATCACTCGCTCTAAAATTATCCCCATCAATTCCTATTCTATAAGCGAAGCAATGATGAACAGCTTTAGGATGTTCTTTCTTTAATTCCTGTAAATAGTTTTTAAATTCATTGGTAGTCTTCACAGGAAAAGAGTAGGCTAAAAACTTACTCCCCCTGTCTTTAAATTCAGCAACAGCTTTTGTTTCTATCGAAAAATAATAATCCATACTTTTATTACTCTTTTGCACCCTGAGCATGCTCAACGTATTTTTATTGATATTTCTTTGAATTCACTTTTAAATTCTCTCTTTTATTCACACCCGGTTTTAATGATTACTTACCTTTATACTTTCATCTTATTATCGCAGCAAAGATTAAAATTTTATTGGTGGAAAATTTTAAGAATTTAAAAAATAAATTGGAGTGTCGTATTTAATGATGTACTCAAAAGAATAATTGAAAATATTGCCAATCAACAATATGAAGATTTCGGGAATGAAGTGTAAAGTTTGAAAAAAAATTTTAAATTGAGCCAAATCCTCCCTAAAGCAACTATGAAACAAATTATTGTCAATTTTAAAAAAAGGGATGATCACAATTCCTACTAAATTGCCGGTGAAATAGAAAAAGATCCTACTAAAAAAGTATGATTTAAAAGAACAAAAAATGAACAGAAACTATTTAATACGACAAATCAAAGAAAAAAAATCTTATCTATGCGTAGGGCTCGATACTGTAATTGAAAAAATTCCTCCGCATTTACAATCACACCCCGATGCTATTTTTGAATTTAATAAACAGATCATTGATGCCACCAAAGATCTATGTGTAGCTTACAAAATCAATACTGCTTTCTATGAAGCTGAAGGCGTTAAAGGATGGCAGGCTTTGGAAAAAACGGTTAATTATATTCCATCAACACATTTTAAAATTGCTGACGCCAAGCGCGGCGATATCGGCAATACTTCTCATCAATATGCCAAAGCTTTTTTTGAGACAATGCCTTTTGATGCGATCACCGTAGCTCCCTACATGGGAAGCGACAGCATAAAACCTTTCCTGGAATATGAAGATAAATGGACCATCGTGTTGGGGCTTACCAGTAATCAGGGAAGTCAGGATTTTCAACAACAAAAACTGGGCGAAGGTTTTTTATATGAAGAAGTAATCAGGAAAACTGCAGGATGGGGAACCAAAGATAATCTCATGTTTGTAGTGGGCGCCACAAAAGCTGATGATATAGCTACTATCAGGAGAATTATTCCCGATCATTTTTTATTAATTCCGGGAGTAGGCTTCCAGGGAGGTAGCCTACAAGAGGTTTCCAAAAATGGATTAAATAAAGACTGCGGACTTTTAATCAATGCTTCCCGGGCCATTATTTATGCAGGCAATACAGCCGGCTTTGCCGATGAGGCAAGAAAAATGGCTCTTCAATATCAAACAGAAATGAAGAATTACCTGGACTCCTGATTCTTCCCAGAAAGAGCGTAGGTAATTCTTAAATTTCATCATTGGGCTTGATAAATGAAATGGTATCTTTGATAAAGAATAATATGAATGGGTGAATTAACTAATTAACATTGTAAATGTCTCAAAATCTCTTTCAATCTCCCGATTATTTTTATGTTGATGAATTGCTTTCAGAGGAACATAAACTTATAAGGGAAACTGTTCGCAGTTATGTAAAAAAAGAGATTTCTCCAATTATAGAAGACTATGCTCAAAGATCCGAATTCCCCCAACAAATTGTAAAACAAATGGGAAATCTAGGATGCTTCGGACCCACCATTCCAGCTAAATATGGAGGTGGAGGATTAGATTATATTTCTTATGGACTAATGATGCAGGAATTGGAATGCGGCGATAGTGGAGTGCGCAGTACTGCAAGCGTACAAGGCTCATTGGTAATGTTCCCGATTTATGAATTTGGGAGCGAAGCTCAAAGAAATAAATATCTCCGGCGCTTAGCCAGTGGCGAATGGCTTGGATGCTTTGGGCTTACAGAACCTGACCATGGCAGTGATCCGGGAGGTATGCTAAGTAATTTTAAAGATGCAGGAGATTACGTAATTCTGAATGGCAGCAAAATGTGGATCAGCAATGCCCCCTTTGCTGACGTTGCAGTTGTATGGGCAAAAAATGAAGAAGGCGAGATTCAGGGACTTATAGTAGAAAGGGGAATGGAAGGGTTTTCCACTCCCACTACTCATAGCAAATGGAGCCTTCGGGCAAGCGCTACCGGTGAATTGGTTTTTGATAATGTAAAAGTTCCTAAAGAAAATATCTTGCCCAATATAACAGGATTAAAAGGCCCCCTGAGTTGCCTTACCAAAGCACGCTATGGAATTGCCTGGGGAGCATTAGGCGCTGCAATGGATTGTTATGATACGGCTTTACGTTATTCTAAAGAAAGAATTCAATTCGGCAGGCCCATCGGTGGATTTCAACTGCAACAAAAAAAACTCGCCGAAATGATCACCGAAATCACAAAAGCCCAATTGATGAACTGGCGTCTGGGTGTTTTGATGAATAAAGGAAAAGCCACACCACAACAAGTGAGTATGGCTAAAAGAAACTCATGCGAAATCGCAGCCAACATCTCGCGTGAAGCACGGCAAATACTTGGAGGAATGGGCATTACCGGTGAATATTCTGTTATGCGGCATATGATGAATATGGAAAGCGTAATTACTTATGAAGGCACCCATGATATTCATCTTTTGATAACAGGCATGGATATTACCGGGTTAAATGCTTTTAAATAAACCTAACAATGAAAGCAAAATTACATATGAAACCTATTTTCTTAATCGGCTTTATGGGAAGTGGAAAATCGTATTGGGGCAAAATATGGGCTGCCAAAAACGGATATTCTTTTTATGATTTGGACACGCAAATTGAAGAATCATTTAAAATGACAGTAGAAGAAATATTTGAAAAAAAGGGAGAAGACGAATTCCGGAAAAAAGAAAGATTCTTTCTCCGCAAATTTCAAAATAAAAAAAATTACCTGGTTTCATGCGGTGGCGGCACACCCTGTTTTTTCAACAATATCAATTTTATGCAATCGCAGGGAGAAGTTATTTACCTGAAAGCTTCGCCTCAATATATTTTGGATAGAGTAATGGACGAAACTTTAAAACGACCTTTACTAAAAGAAGTAAACCAGTCTGAATTATTATTTTTTATTCAAAAAAAATTAAAAGAGAGGGAACCCATTTATTTAAAGGCACATCACGTTTTAGAAGTGACTCAACTTACAGAAGATTCTTTAGCTTTTCTACAAAAGCCTCTGTCCTCAGAAAAACTAAAAGAAGCTGATGCTACGCCCGAAAATTCATCTGCAGGAATTTATAAGAAACCGGCAAAACAGAAATCTTAAAATTTAAAAAATGGTTTATCATGCATAAAGGCTTTTTAAAAACAGCGGCTTTATTAGGAGCGTTTTCAATTATACTGGGCGCCTTTGCTGCTCATTCCTTGAGAGGCTCCATTTCCGAGTATGCTTATGGCATTTTTGAAACAGCCGTCCGATACCAGTTTTATCACGTATTTGCTTTACTAATTACCGGCATTCTCTATAAAGAATTCCCAGGAAAATTTCTAAAGTGGTCCGGCATATTATTTATTGCCGGCATTATTTTTTTTAGTGGTTCTTTATATTTTCTTGCTTTTATAAAAGCGGCTGTTTTGCCCGGTTATAATTGGGTAGGCGCTATAACGCCTCTTGGCGGATTGTATTTTATTATTGGCTGGCTTTGCATGTTCCTTGGCATATCCACAAAAGCCAAATCATAAACAGATTTTTTTTCATTCAATTAACGCCGAATCCCTTTAAGCATTTCTCTATCTTTGTATCAAATGGCGACAACGAAAAAATCTAAGAAAACAAAAACAGCAAACACTTCTAAAATGAAACCCGACAAGGTAGAAAAGGTAGAAGTAAAAAAACTAATTCATGATGAACGTTCCCATAAGATTGCCGGAACTATTTTAATCCTGATTTCTTTTTTGTTGTTTATTGCTTTCACCTCATATTTATTTACCTGGCAGCAAGACCAGTCAAGTATCAGGGATGCTAAAATTTTATTTCCAGGTAAAGATCAGAATATGGCCAATGCATTAGGCACGGCAGGAGCTTATTTTTCTGACATGTTTTTTCGTAAAGGCTTTGGGATTGCTTCTTATTTATTCTGTCTTTTTTTCTTTGTGGTAGGTGTCAATTTATTTGCCCCGAAAAAAATATTCTCTGTAAGCCGTAATCTTCGGTACGTTATTGTCGGTCTTTTGGTTATTAGCGTTTGCGCTTCCTTCTTAATGCATTCTCCGCAAGAACAAAACGTTATCTCTGCCCATCCTGAATTTTTTTGGGGCGGAAAAGTTGGCGATATGATCAGCGCATGGCTACAGCATGTAATTGGGTACACAGGCACTGCCGCACTTTTATTTGTAGGATTATTTAGCTACATCATCTGGCGCTTTAATCCGTCATTTAATTATAAGAAAAATAAAAAATTATTTGAAAAAACTTTTTTCCCGGCTAAAAATGAAGGCGCTTTTTCTGAAGAAGAAAATGACCAGTCCTTTTCCGGCAACCATCTTTCCCCACTAACTGCTATCCCGGAAGAAGAAGATACGCCCTTCAATCACAAATTTGATATCGTTGAAAAAGAAGAAAAAAAACCTTCAGTACCTTTTCCTGAAAAAATCGGCGAAGGCAATGGGTTGACTCTGGAAGTAAAAAATGCCCATTCATTAGAAAGGAAAGATAATGAAGAAGATGAGGTTTCTCCGTCTGCTAAACCTAAAGTAACCCAGGATCCTTATGATCCGTCTCTTGAACTTAGAAATTATAAATTTCCAACCGTCGATCTCCTGGAAACCCATGGCAGCGAAAAAATTGTGCAAGATGCTTCTGAACTGGAAGCCAATAAAAATCAAATCATAGATACCCTAAGGAATTATGATATTGAGATTCAAAAGATATTTGCCACGGTAGGGCCAACGGTAACTCTATATGAAATCATCCCTGCACCTGGTGTACGTATTTCACGAATTAAAAACCTGGAAGATGATATAGCTTTAAGTCTTTCAGCCCTCGGCATTCGTATCATAGCGCCCATTCCGGGAAAAGGAACTATCGGTATTGAAGTACCCAATATTAAGAAGTCGGTGGTGAGCATGAAAACGCTATTAAACTCTGAAAAATTTCAAAATAATCATTTCTCCTTACCAATAGCCATTGGTAAAAAAATTGACAACGAAAATTTCATAGTGGATTTGGCTACTATGCCTCATCTTTTAATGGCAGGAGCTACAGGACAGGGTAAATCAGTTGGCTTAAATGCCATATTAGTTTCACTTCTTTATAAAAAACATCCTTCCCAGTTAAAGCTGGTTTTAATAGATCCTAAGAAAGTAGAATTAAGCATTTATAAAACTATCGAAAAACATTTTCTGGCAAAATTACCGGGTGAAGAAGATGCCATTATTACAGATACCAAAAAAGTAATCCATACCCTCAATGCCTTATGCACACTGATGGATATACGATACGATTTACTAAAAGAAGCAGGCACTCGTAATTTAAAAGAATACAATCAAAAATTTGTAGCCCGGAAATTAAACCCTGAAAAAGGACATGAGTTTCTGCCTTTTATTGTTTTGGTTATTGATGAATTTGCTGACCTGATAATGACTGCGGGAAAAGAAGTGGAAATGCCCATTGCAAGATTAGCACAGTTGGCAAGAGCCGTAGGCATTCATTTAATCATTGCTACACAGCGCCCATCGGTTAATATCATTACCGGCACTATAAAAGCCAATTTCCCGGCGCGGATAGCCTTTAAAGTAAGTAGTAAAATTGACAGCCGCACTATTTTAGATATTGGAGGCGCTGAGCAATTGATCGGGAAAGGAGATATGCTTATCAGCTATAATGGTGAACTGACCAGGCTGCAATGTGCTTTTGTTGATACACCGGAAGTGGATAAAATCACTGATTTTATTGGCGATCAGCAGGGGTATGGTGAAGCGTTTAAATTACCTGAATATGTAGATGAAAAAGAATTTGAAAATAAAACTTTTGACGCCAATGATCGTGACCCGCTTTTTGACGATGCTGCCAAATTGATAGTAATGAGCCAAAGCGGAAGCACTTCTTTATTACAACGAAAGATGAAACTCGGTTACAACCGCGCCGGTCGTTTGATGGACCAGTTGGAAGCTGTCGGAATTGTAGGTCCGAGCCAGGGAAGTAAAGTGCGGGATGTATTGGTAAAAACAGAAGCTGAATTGCAGCAATACATTAATTTAGATTAAACTAATTTCATCTTCAATATTTTCCTTATTCAAACTTTCTTATTTTATGATGAAACAATGAATGAACCTGTTTTGCCAAATATCAAAGAAATTAATTCAGCCAGGACTCTATTGACCGAAAAGGATTGCATAAAATATTTACAGGATATTGTTTCAGAAACGGCTGCCATACTTTTTAAATTCATTCTCGATAAAAAATCTTCCTCCTCATTATTACATTCAGGTTTATATGCATATTTAAAAGAAAATCATTTTATTGAGAGCACACAAATCATCAATAAGACTCAATTAGAAAATCATTTGCGGCTTGCTGCGCTATTTTTAATTCTTCAGCAGGGTGCTAAAGATAAAGTTACTAATGAGGCTCAGGGTGCTCTTGCTACTCACCACCTTGATAAAGCATTTTTGCAATTACCCGAAAATTTTAGAAAATTCCTGCCTCAATTTCCTGGAAGCATAAAAGAAGATATTTCCCAAAAGCATAAAAATATAATTGATTGCATTGTAAATTTCCCTGCTGATATCATTGGAATCGTTTACAATCAATTTTCTTTTAACGAACACCAGCAACAGCATGGACAGCATTTTACCCAGGCAGATGAAGCAGATATTTTAACTGCTTTTTGCATATGTAAAAACACTCACACAGTATTGGACAGCAGTTGCGGATCAGGCACTTTTTTATTAAGCGCCTTTTATTTTCTTCGATATTTTCATCCGGGTATTTCCAAAAAATTACTGAAAACAAATTTAACCGGAATTGACATCAGCCCCTATGCATCATACCTTTCATCTCTTAATCTTTTTTTTAAAAATAAAACAGAGCCTTATATCAAACAGGCAATTATAAACAAAAATTTTTTAGAAATTACTACAGAAAAGAATAGCGATAAAAATAAGCAGCTTCCACTTTTTGATGCCTGCTTAGGCAATCCGCCATTTATTCGTCACGAAGAG
Source organism: Bacteroidota bacterium (assembly GCA_030706605.1). Classification (GTDB taxonomy): domain Bacteria; phylum Bacteroidota; class Bacteroidia; order Chitinophagales; family Chitinophagaceae; genus Ginsengibacter. Next base: position 39,608 of record JAUZOE010000014.1, on the reverse strand, counting down.
ATGGCTGATAAAAAAGAATGGCTGAAATTAATAAAACACCAGTATGGTATTTCTTATATCAGTGGCCAAAGTGACCTCTATACTTATTTTTTAATACACACTTCGTATTTTCTGAAAGAAGGAGCCCGCTTGGGATATGTAATTTCTGCATCATGGCTCGATGTGCAATTTGGGAGCGGGTTACAAAAGTTTTTATTGGATCATTTTAAAATAATCACTATTATAGATTACCAGGCAAAAAGGAGTTTTGAGACAGCATCAGTCAATACAGTTTTATTAGTAATAGAAAAATGTAACAATGCACTTACACGTAAAAATAATTTGGTAAAATTTATAAGGATTAAGTGTGCTTATGAAAACCTGGTTGATCAATCCGGATCCCCGATACGAATTGAGAAAGCGATACAATTTACCCGAAAGATTGAAAATTTTACAAAAAATTATTCTGATAAAAATATCCAGGCAGAAGTAGTATCACAACTGGATTTGGAAAACAGTTCAACCGTATCAGGTAAATATTCCAACGGGCACTGGGGAGCTAAATATTTAAGATCTCCGGAAATTTATAACAAAATTATTAGCCATTCAGGCGATATATTGATTCCGTTATCAAATATCGTGGAGGTAAAATATGGAATAAAAACAGGCGCTAATGATTTTTTCTACCTAATTGACGAAACGCATAAAGCACAAAATCTTTCACCGGAAGAGTATCAAAAAACATTCGGGCAAAAAAAAGAAAAACACCTACAAACCTGGAAAACTTGTGGTTGGTTTTTATCCGGATTAAATAATGAACATTTTATCATTGAAAAAAAATTTGTTGTTCCGGTATTTAAAACCCAGAAAGAAGCAGACAAACTGGAGGTAAAAATCAGCAACCTAAAATTTGTTGTCATCAATTGTAATCATACTAAAGACGAACTCAAATCGGGGAAAAAGAGGATTCTTGAGTATATCAATTTTGCAGAAAAAGAATTTGCCATTCATGAAAGACCTAGTGTTTCCGGGCGACATCTATGGTACAATCTTACCCCCACTTTTTCCAAAGGTGAATTTATTTTTCCTTCAAAAATTGGTGAAAAATTCAGGTTAATAGATAATAGAAAAGCAAATGTGGTTTGTGATAAAGTAAATTATGTAATAAAAATTAAAGAGGAATACCGGCAATATGCCGATGAAATTTTCCTGATTTTAAACAGTATCTGTTTCAGGTATTTTATTGACCTGTTTGCGAGGCAACTTACGGGCAGCCAGACTTTAAGCGATGTGGATGTAAATCTTTTGAAAAAAACACTCATCCCCCACCCGGTTTATTTCAGGAAACATGGCGCTTGTGTTGAATCATTAACAAACGCCATAAAATCTCGGGAACAATTACCCTTGTCCAAAGAAATATTACAGGAGGATAAATTTAAAATTGATCTCGCCATTTTTAAAACCATAGGTTTAAAAGAAAATGAGGTAAAACTTCTTTACAAAGAAGCAGCATCGTATGTTGAAAAAAGGCAAATAAAATCCGACTCTCTGAAATCGTAATTCAGTACGCAATGATTTTATTAAAAAAATATCATTATGATCCATTTTGTATATTTAAAATTTCAACTAATCAATAACCAATTTTGGCAGGCAGCAAAGGCTATTATCAACCCGCGTGGCCCATTGTTTGAATTAGCCAGGGAACAGGCAAAAATGAAATCAAAGTTCACGATGTCATCTTCGCAATCGGGAATACCGAGAAATGATGAAACCAAATACCAGCGACAGTTTATGGGAAGTCTCGCAGAAATTTATGTGGAAGCCTATTTAAACGAATTATTAACTGAACGCAATTTAAAAAATCATTTTTTGGTACAACGATATGACAATGTTAGAACTGATGGATTTAAAAGCGCTATCAATGAATATGATTTAAAAATTGTCAACAAAAAAACCAGGCAGGATTTTACCATCGAATCAAGATCATCTATTGCTTATAACAGGAGCATCATAAAAGCGATAGAACAATTCGATATTATAGGTCCATATTCTTCTACAGCCAAAGGCAACGAAAAATATAATGATTTCTATATCCGTCCCTTATATGAAGTAGCCCGGAAAGAACAGGCAAATTATAAAGCAAATAATTTTGAAAAGCTTGTGAGTTCTGGCGCTATTAATTTATATATAGCAGGAGGTTGTTTAAAAAAAGATATGTTAGAAAAAAGTTACCAAAAATCAATGAGTCAGAATAATACCCTATACACAGTGGTAAAAATTATTAAGGGCTATGATGCGATTAAATTTAAAACAGAATTGACCAATAAAATCATCAAGGAAAAATATCTGCTTAGGCACTAGTTGACTAAAACACTGGATTTGACATCTTCCAATGTAATGCCCAAATGGCTGTCGTCATAAACACATTTGCCCTGGCTGATTACAAGTATTTGCGGTGATTGATGAGTTATCTTAAAATCATCCGCTATTTTATTCGAAATTTTTCTGTATTTAATAAGATCAAGAAAATAGAATTCAATTCCCTCAGGTTGTTCATTTTTGTCAAGCCTGTTTTTAGCCATACTGCTTACAGAACACCTGGTACTGTGCTTAAAAATTACCTGTGGTTTATTTTGGGATTTCAAAATGATCTCATCGATTTGATCCTCATTTTCTAAGGGAATCCAGTTCATGAACTTTTGTTATAGAAATTTCCGAGTATATTTTAGTGAATAATGTTTTCGGTCATAGGGCAGCCTGTTCTGCTACGTCTGCTACCACTGCATGAGGCCAAAGCCATTACTACAAAACTAACTAAAACTAAAGCAAAAAATAATTTTTTCATAGATTGATAATTAATAGGTATTAACTTGCAAAGTTAAATGATATGGGTTTAAGGTTTAAAAACTTAAACGGAGAATGTTTCAATCTATTGTTAAATCATTAATAATTTTTTTATATAATAAATGCGGGTACACTTCATTTCTATCGGTGGCAGCGTAATGCACCAGTTGGCTATTGCTTTACATCATAAAGGATACTATGTTACCGGTAGTGACGATGAAATATTTGAACCTGCCGCCGGAAATCTCAAAAAAGAAGGAATTCTTCCTGGGAAAATGGGATGGTACCCTCAAAATATTACCTCGGAACTAGATGCAGTCATATTAGGAATGCACGCCAAAGCTGATAATCCCGAACTAAAAAAAGCAGTTGAACTCGGGTTAAAAATATTTTCTTTTCCTGAATATATTTACCAGGAAAGTATCAATAAGCTAAGAGTAGCCATCGGTGGAAGCCATGGAAAAACCAGTACGACGGCTATGGTAATGCACGCGCTTCAGTATGCTCATGTAGATTTTGATTACCTGGTTGGCGCACGTCTCGCTGGCTTTGAGCAAAGTGTACAGGTTACGGATGCCCCGATCATTGTTTGCGAAGCAGATGAATACCCGGCCAGCACATTAGAAAAAAGGCCCAAATTCCATTTCCTTTTTCCTCATATAGCCGTGCTTACAGGAATTGCATGGGATCATATCAATGTTTTCCCAACATTTGATTTTTACCTGGAGCAGTTTATTATTTTTATCAACAAAATTCAAAAAAACGGCGTTTTAATTTATAACGAAACAGATAGTGTTTTAAAAAAATTGGTATTAGAAAATAAACGGGAAGATATCCGGTATATTCCCTATAGCCTTCCTCGTTATTTTATCGAAAACGGAATTACCAGTGTTGAAATCGGTAATAAAAAAACAGCTTTAAATATTTTTGGCAATCACAATCTTTTAAATTTGCAGGCAGCTTATTTTGTTTGTAAAGAACTAAAGCTGGATGATGTTACTTTTGCAAAAGCGATTTCATGTTTTTCGGGTGCGGCCAAAAGACTTGAATTGATAGCACAATTAAAAGGAAGTAATGTGTATCGTGATTTTGCACATGCTCCCAGCAAAGTAACAGCAAGTATCAATGCAGTAAAACAACAATTTCCCGGAAGAAAATTAGTGGCTATTTTAGAATTGCATACTTTTAGCAGCCTTAATGCAGAATTTATGAGTGAATATAAAGGGGCTATGGAAAATGCAGATGAGGCTATCGTCTTCTACAGTAACCATGCTTTGGAATTAAAAAGAATGAAATCATTAGATCCTGAAAAAGTAATTTCAGGATTTCAGAAATCAAACCTGGAAGTGATTACCAAAAGAAATGACCTGGAAGAAAGACTGGTAAAAGAAAATGTAGATAATACTAATTTTCTTTTTATGAGCAGCGGCAATTACGATGGAATGCATATTTTAAAAACATTAAAAATTTAAATCAATCTCAAAAATGGCTTTACAATTAGAACGACCTCTTGTATTTATTGATCTGGAAACTACCGGGATAAATCTTGCAACTGACAGGGTGATAGAAATAGCGATAGTAAAAGTATTTCCCGATAAAACCAAACAGGTAAAACATAAATTTGTAAACCCTCAAATACCGATTCCAAAAAGTGCCACAGATATTCATGGAATTACCGATGAGCAGGTTAAAGATGCGCCCACCTTTAAAGAAGTGGCAAACGAGCTAAAACAGTTCATTGACAATGCGGACCTTTCAGGATATAATTCTAACAGGTTTGATATTCCATTATTAATGGAAGAATTTATAAGAGCGGGTATCACTCTTGATATGACCAATCGCAGGATGCTGGATGTACAACATATTTTTCATATGATGGAAAAACGTACCTTAGGTGCAGCATATAAATTTTATTGTGCAAAAGAACTTGTTGATGCACATTCTGCAGAAGTAGATGCTACAGCAACATGGGAAATCCTGGAAGCACAACTTAACAGGTACGAACACCTGGGAGAAACGCTGGATACTATACTACAATTTACCGGCGAAGAAAAATATGTAGATTTTGCACGTCGTTTTATAATGGATAATGATGTAGAGGTATTCAACTTTGGAAAACATAAAGGTCGCCCGGTTATTGATGTGCTAAAATCAGAACCACAGTATTATGACTGGATGATGAAAGGCGATTTCCCTTTACATACTAAACAAAAACTTACTGAAATACTTAACAGGACACTACTGAAAAAATAAGCATTTATTCGTTTTTATAACTTTATTTTTAATTATCATTGTAACTTCATTCTAAAATATCATCACTATTTTTGGAAAAGCTTCTTATTATACCTACTTATAATGAAAAGGAAAATGTTGCGCTTATTCTTAAATCCGTTTTTGAATTACAGCAAAATTTTCATGTATTAATCATTGATGATGGTTCGCCGGACGGCACTGCCGATATTGTAAGAAATCATTTCGCTGTTTATCCGGGGAAGTTATTTTTAGAAGAACGGGAAAGCAAACTCGGTCTGGGTACCGCCTATATACATGGTTTCAGATGGGCTTTGCATAAAGGATACCAGTTTATTTTTGAAATGGATGCCGATTTCTCTCATAACCCCAAGGATCTCGACAGGCTATATCTTGCCTGCAAAACCGGAGGCGCTGATGTATCCGTAGGATCACGGTACATCCCGGGTGGAAAAATAGAAAACTGGCCCGGCATCAGGGTAAATCTTTCAAAGGGAGGTTCGCTATATACAAGACTGATAACCCGAATGCCGATAAAAGACCCGACTGCAGGTTTTGTTTGTTATACAAACAGGGTATTGGAAGCTATTAACCTTGACCAAATTAGTTTTGTTGGGTATGCATTTCAGATAGAAATGAAATTTGCTGCATGGAAACTCGGTTTCAAAATAAAAGAGGTACCCATAACCTTTATGGACAGGAAATTTGGTGTTTCTAAAATGAATAAAGGAATTGTAAAAGAAGGTATTTACGGGGTACTCAAACTAAAATGGATGAGTATGTTCAAAAATTATAGAAAAAGAGTAAAAAACAGTACTGAAAACACTTTCCGGAAAATACCGGCTAATACTAATGAACCATCTGCACATTGAATTATTTGAATGCCGGATGAAACTGATGCAAAGTATCTCTTAAATATTCCCTGTCTAGATGCGTATAAATTTCAGTAGTGGTAATGCTTTCATGTCCCAGCATTTCCTGAACGGCACGCAGGTCTGCCCCTCCTTCTACCAAATGTGTGGCAAAGGAATGCCTGAAAGTATGGGGTGAAATATTTTTGATAATAGACGCTTTTTTGGCCAGGTCTTTTATAATCAGAAATATCATGACACGGGAAAGTTTTTTCCCTCGTCTGTTTAAAAATACCACATCTTCATTTCCGGGAATCACGGGAAGATGTACCCGAATATTTTCTATATAAAGTTGAATAAATTTAATAGCAGAGGAACCAACGGGAACCAATCTTTCTTTATCGCCTTTCCCAATAATACGAATAAACCCAAGGTCAAAATAAAGACAGGTAAGTTTTAGATTGACTAATTCAGATACCCGCAAACCGCAACTGTAAAGCGTTTCAATAATAGCTTTATTCCTGGCACCCTCCGGCGTACTTACATCAATTGAGTCAATAATTTTTTCAATTTCATTAAAACTCAAAACATCCGGCAATTTTTTTGCGAGCTTTGGAGTTTCGAGAAGCGCCGTAGGATCTTTTTTTGAAATATTTTCCTGTAGGCAATATTTATAAAAACTTCTTAACCCTGAAATAATCCTTGATTGTGAAGAAGGAGTCATTCCCAATTCATTGATCCATTGCAAAAAATCTTCGAGTTGATCCAGATCCAATCCTTCTGGATTTTTTTCAATATGATTTAATGAAAGAAATTGGGTCAGTTTTTCAATATCGTGCACATACGCATTCACAGAATTCTCTGATAAAGATTTCTCCAATTGCAAATAAGCTTTGAATCCTTTTTTATACCCTTCCCACATTGATAATTAGTTTAAAATAATTTGTTTCTCGATAAAATTTTTCTCTGCTAACTTACTGTTTCCTGTGAAATTAAAATAAAATATACACTACATTTACCTCTAATAAAAACAATAATACTTTTTACAACCGCTAACACAATTTTTATTTATTTAATGGAGGCAATTAATCTTAAAAAACTTAAGAAAAAATTTGATCTTAACCGCAAATCATTCAGGTATTTTCTCACGCGCACAGAAAATAAGCCACCACAGAATCTGGATACGCTTATCGAAAATATTGATAAAGAGGTTTGGGCAAAAGTTGATTGCCTTAGTTGCGCCAACTGTTGCAAGGTAATGAGTCCAACTTATACTTTTAAGGATGTAAAACGAATCTCAGCTTACCTCGGAATGCGTCCGAAAGATTTTAAAGAAAAATGGCTCTATCGCGATAAAAGAGAGAATGACTGGATGAATAAATCAAGACCTTGCCAATTCCTGGATATGAAAACCAATATGTGTAAAATTTATGAAGTAAGGCCAGATGACTGTGCAGGATTCCCGCATTTTTTAAAGAAACCTACTACCGATTACATGTATGTACACAAGCAAAATATTGAATATTGTCCAGCCACAATGCTCCTGGTGGAAAAGTTAAAAACAAGTCTTGAAAAACCTTAAGAGTAATAAACAATCAGTTCAATAAAATTATTTTTCCCTATTTATTTTTGCATCCAGTTTTCTTAAATCTGAAAATGACAAATCAAGCAATTCATAATCAGAAGAAACCGGAATATAAAAATGCCACCATTCTGTACCTAAAGGAATAAATCCATATTTTACCAGCATCGTTTTAAAATATTTCTATTGCACAGAACCTTCTACGGCAAGTTTGCAAAACCCTGGTGAACAATATCACTAAAATTATCAAAACCCGTCACCATTGGCAATTCTTTCTTTGTCATTTTATTGATAAGTGTAAGGTCAACAGCTATTCCCCGGTTATGACCACTGCCTTTTGAAGGATCAACCGCATACCGGTCATCTTTTAATGTTTCCCACATTTTCTCCGCAACCGAATAAGGACGATACACATCAAATATCTAATAGCAAGACCTGATATCCCAATCTCATCAGATACCATTTTCAAGGCTTCAACTGCGGGTTTTCGAAGAAAAGTAGTATTTACAGGAGGATATTATTTCTGGTGTATGAAATTATGTGTGGTAGCGTATTTGAGATCCAAAGTAATGCTAGGTATTAATTTCCGTAAATCCATCATTTCCTTATTAGCATCTAATGCTATTTCATTTTGTAAAATAATAATATCTTTGATACAGACAATCCATACTTATTAGTTAAATTTGATTGGGCAGAAACGTAGCTGTTTGTTGAAAATACCATTAAAGAGAACAATACCCATATTAGCAACCAATACCTGACTTTATTAATCCTGTTCATACTTTACAATTATATAATTTAAAGGCATCCTTATGCTTAGAAAAGTAAATTTAGTTAATGTTTCTTTAGTTGTTATCATCCTTTGCTGCATCGTCGGCTGCAAAGGAAAGCATACAGTAAAAGAAAAGGAAATTGTAAAAACTCCCAAAGAAATGAATATGGAAGTCGCTGATAATATAAAGTCCGTTTTACAATTTGCAGAAGAAAATAATGGAAAAATCAATGATTCCATAGGTTTATCTCTTTATGGCATAGTGAATTCTTTCTATGATCAAAACCATTTTGAAAGTATATGGAGCAACAAAGAGATGTGGCTACCCCGGGCAGATTCGATGTTCAACTTTATTAAAAATTCGAAATATTATGGATTATATCCACAGGATTATCATTTTAAAGAGCTGGATATTTTACGAAAAAAAATAGCCAGTGATTCTATTGCCAGGATGGATGCCATTTCGTGGACAAAGGCAGACCTGATGCTCACGGATGCCTTTATGAAAACGCTGAAAGATTTAAAAGAAGGAAGATTGGTACCGGATAGTGTTTCTATAATTTCCAAAAATAATTATATTGATTCTTTCTTCATAAAAAACTTAAATGATATTAAAAATACAAATGAGATTGCTGCATTATTAGCAAGCGTAGAACCCTCAAACAACGATTATCAATCATTGAGACATGCACTTAAAGGTTTTGTAGATAACATGGACACTTCCGTTTACCCTATTCTCAATTATCCTTATACAGACACTCTATATTTTATTAAAACGCTCAACAAAAGGCTGTCACAGTCTGGCATCAGCTTTGATTCCGGAATAGTTCCTAACAATGCAACCTTGATTAAAGAAATAAAAAAATACCAGGAAAAAAACCATCTTACAGTAGATGGAAAAGCCGGGCCAGAAATGGTAAATTCAATTAATTTCACAGATAATGAAAAATTTAAAACAATTGCAATTAACCTTGATCGTTACAAACTACTTCCGCCCTTGCCATCAAGTTATCTCTGGGTCAATTTGCCGGGGTTTTATTTAAAATTAGTGAACAATGATTCAGTAATTATTACATCCAAAGTAATTGTAGGAAAGCCCTCTACTCCCACCCCGCTGCTTACTTCCGAGATATCGAATATGGTAACGTATCCTACATGGACCATACCGGCAAGCATTATCAAAAAAGATATTTTACCCGAATTAAAAAAAGACCCCGGTTACCTTGAGCAAAAAGGATTCAGCCTCGTGGATTACAAAGGAGACATCATCAATCCCTTTAGTATTAAGTGGTCAAAATATTCCAATGATATCCCATGGAAAGTAGTACAGGGAAGCGGCGCTGAAAATGCATTAGGAATATTCAAATTCAATTTCAACAATCCGTATAGTGTTTATCTTCATGATACCAATCAGAGATATCTTTTCAGTAATTCAAACAGGGCTTTAAGTCATGGATGTGTACGTGTACAGAAATGGGAAGATATCGCTTTCTTCATTGCCCGCCGCGACAGTATGGATATGAAAAGCCACAACAACATAGCTTACACTGTAGATTCCATTAAAACCTGGATTGCCCAAAAAAGCAGGAAGCGTATAATGGTTAAAAATAGATTACCTCTTTTTATAGAATATTATACCTGCTCCACAAAAAATAATAAAATCATTTTTTATGATGATATCTATGATGAGGATAAAGATTTTGCCCAAACCTATTTTAGCAATAAATAAATCAAATTCTCTTTTTTTGACACCATCTATAGACAGGCATATAAATACATTAATTGATCAATAAGATGAATAAATCCATTAAAATGAAGACACATATCCGGGTTTTGTTGGTGGTAATATTTAGCATTTTTCTTAGTTATACGAATGCCCAGCTCCTTAAAAAACATACAGGTACAAAAAACACAAAAGAAAAGCCTCATAAGAAACCAATCACTCACTATGGAGTTGCCAGTTATTATGCTAAAAAATTTAATGGCAGGAAAACTACTAATGGAGAAACGTACCAGCATGAAAAATATACGGCAGCCTGTAATATTTTACCTCTAAATACCTGGATAAAAGTAACCAATCTTAAAAATAATAAATCGGTTATTGTAAAAATTAATGATCGAATGAATCGGAAAAATAAAAGATTAGTTGACCTCTCTCAATCTGCAGCAAAAAAATTGGGTTATTTTTCAAGTGGATTAACAAGGGTAAAAGTGGAAGTTTTGAAAGGATATTCTCCCGATAATATCCCTTCAATTTCCCTGTGAAGGACCGCGTTATAATATTAAACTTATTTTTTTATCAATTGATTTCAATTAATTTTCGTTTTGGATATAGGCCTATTCTTTATTCACTTACTAAAATAAACCTACCCTGAGAAAACCATTCTTTCTACTGGGTTTTCCTGGTATCCTTACAAATTCTTTCTACCCAAAAACTGATTACAAAAAACTCAGATTTTTAGAATCAAATTCTTTTTGAATGATTTCAAGACAAATTCTGAGATAATATCTAATCACACCACTTCTCTTATTTTTACTAATTTAATCAAAAGTTCTTCCAGCAAATCAAGCTTTAGCATATTCGCGCCATCACTTTTTGCTACAGACGGATTGGGATGCGTTTCAATAAATAAACCATCTGCACCCACAGCTATGGCGGCTTTGGCAATGGTTTCAATCATTTGCGGGTTACCACCCGTAACTCCGCTATTTTGATTTGGTTGCTGTAGACTATGGGTACAATCCATAATTACCGGCACTCCATGATTTTTCATGACAGGAATGTTTCTAAAATCAACCACCAGGTCGTTGTACCCAAAAGTATTCCCCCTATCCGTAAGCATCACTTTCTCATTACCTGCCTTCCGGATTTTTTCAACGGCAAATTTCATAGACTCGCCATTTAGAAATTGACCTTTTTTCACATTAATCATTTTTCCTGTTTCGGCAGCGGCAACCAATAAATCCGTTTGTCTGCAAAGAAAAGCGGGTATTTGTAAAACATCTACATATTTTGCCGCGATAGCGGCTTCTTCATGGGCATGAATATCTGAAACGGTAGGCAGCGCAAAATGCTTTCCAACTTTTTGAATCATTTGTAAGGCATCTATATCTCCAAGACCGGTAAAAGAAGAAGCGCTGGTACGATTGGCTTTCCTGTAAGAAGCTTTAAAAATATAAGGAATACCAAGGCGTTTACAAATTGCCGAAACTTTTTCGGCAACTTCAAAAATCAATTCCTCACTTTCTACCACGCAAGGCCCAGCCAGCAGGAAAAAGCTATTTTCTTCATATTGCTGATTAGCAAATAAGTCTTTTAAATGATTGTTCATACAAACTGATTAAAAAGTCAAAGTTATTTGTTTAAAGACGGATAACTTAATTGTTTCTCTATTTTTGCAGAATAAATTAAGAAAAATATTTTTATTTAAAGGAAGGAATAACCGGGCAAGTCTGATCAAACGAAAATGAAACTCTTTATAAAAAATATGGTTTGTCCACGCTGCATTATGAGCGTAGAGCAAATATTAAAAGAAAATAAACTTAATACAAAGTTTGTGCGTCTTGGGGAAATTGAATTAAGAAAAACGCTCACTCAAAAGCAATTACAAAAACTTTCAGATGATTTGAAAAAAGTCGGTTTTGAATTGTTAGACGATCAAAAAACACAATTAATTGAACAGGTAAAAACATTGTTAATTCAAAAAGTGCAGGAAGGAAATATTGAAGATCATTTTAGTATCCACAAATTTTTAAGTAATAATATATTCAAAGATTATTCATCTGTCAGCAAATTATTTTCTGAAGTAGAAGGCATCACCATTGAGCAATTTTTTATTCTACAAAAAATTGAAAAGACTAAGGAATGGCTCACTTATAATGAACTTTCATTAAGCCAGATCGCATTTAACCTCGGTTACAGTAGTGCACAGCATCTTTCCGGCCAGTTTAAAAAACTTACAGGAATGACACCGACAAAATTTAAATCCCTGGGAACAGGATTCAGAACAACAATTGATAAAGTGGCTGCAACCAGTTAAGATTACAAAATCCATCTCCATTAAAGTATAATTTTTTCACAAGAGGATATAACATCTGGAAAGATATTAGCCAGACCTTTGCTTTGTAAAATGAAAAAATATGAAGCAGAACGATGAAAATGTAGCAACTATCAAAAAATCTTTTCCTGTAACCGGCATGAGTTGTGCATCATGTGCCAGCAGCGTTGAAACCACTTTGAAAGAAGAACCGGGAGTGGTAAAAGCGGCAGTTAATTATGCAAACGGCGAGGCTTTCGTAGAATATGCACCCACAATTGGTGATGTGCGTCATTTCAGGCAATCCGTTCAGGCTTCAGGGTATGATTTGATAATAGATGAAACAGAAGAAAGCGAGGAAGCTGTAAATGAATTGAAGGAAAACTATTACAATACGCTTCGTAGAAGAACGATTTTCTCAGTAATTTTTTCTGTTCCGGTTGTTTTGATAGGAATGGTTTTTACCAACATACCTTATGCAGAATTTATTATGTGGGCATTGGCTACGCCGGTGGTTCTGATTTTCGGGAGGCAATTTTTCACTAACGCCTGGAAGCAGGCAAAACATGCTTCTGCAAATATGGATACCCTCGTTGCCCTCAGTACAGGTATTGCTTATTCGTTCAGCGTCTTCAATACTTTGGATCCGCAATTCTGGACCAGCCGGGGATTGGAGGCACATGTTTATTTCGAAGCTGCTGCCGTAGTGATCAGTTTCATATTGCTGGGGAAAATGATGGAAGAAAAAGCGAAATCAAATACTTCTTCTGCCATAAAAAAATTAATCGGATTACAACCTAAAGCAGTAACGGTTATTAGTACCGGCGGAGTAGAAAAAACCATTAAAATTTCAGAAGTCCGGGTAGGAGATAAGGTTCTTGTAAAACCTGGTGAAAAAATTCCTGTAGATGGCTTGGTCTATTCCGGCAATTCATTTGTTGATGAAAGTATGATTTCAGGTGAGCCAGTTCCTGTTGAAAAAAAGAAAGATGAAAAGGTTTTTGCAGGAACGATCAATCAAAAAGGAAGTTTTGTTTTTGCTGCAACCAAAGTAGGTGCAGATACGCTTCTTGCGCACATTATCAAAACGGTAAAAGATGCACAGGGAAGTAAAGCACCAGTTCAAAAATTGGTGGATAAAATTGCAGGAATTTTTGTGCCTGTGGTGATGGGAATTTCAATTTTGTCTTTTATTATTTGGATGATTGTCGGTGGCGAAAATGGATTAACTCATGGGTTGCTTGCGATGATCACCGTATTGGTTATTGCCTGTCCCTGTGCTTTAGGTTTAGCAACGCCTACTGCTATAATGGTAGGCGTAGGAAGAGGTGCAGAAAATGGAATTTTAATAAAAGATGCTGAAAGCCTGGAACAGGCGAAAAATATTAACGCCATCATTTTAGATAAGACAGGAACCATCACTGAAGGACATCCGCAGGTAACAGATATTGTATGGAAAAACGATGTGAACACCACCGAAAATTCTTCGATCTTTTTTTCGCTGGAATCTAAATCGGAACACCCTTTAGCCGATGCAATTGCTGATTATTTTAAACAGAAGGGTACCGAAAAGATTAATCCTCAATCATTTGAAAGTGTTACCGGTGCAGGTATTTCAGGAATTGTCAATAATCAAAAATATTATTCAGGAAGTTCTAAGTTTATGGAGGAAAAGAGCATACATATTCCTTCTGAATTGAAAGATAAAGTAGAAGAATGGTTGAATAATGCGAATACGGTTATTTGGTTTGCAGATGAAAAAAATGCGTTGGCGGCTGTAGCAATCGCCGATAAAATTAAAGCCTCTTCAAAAGAAGCAGTCGGGCAGTTGCAGAAAATGGGAATTGAAGTTTATATGATTACCGGCGATAATGAGAAAACGGCTGCAGCGGTTTCAAAGGAAGTTGGAATCAAAAACTTCAGGGCCGGAACATTACCTTCTCAAAAAGCAGATTTCGTAAAAGAATTACAGCAGCAGGGGAAAAAAGTAGCTATGGTTGGCGATGGAATTAATGACAGCCATGCATTAGCGCTTGCGGATGTAAGTATAGCAATGGGAAAGGGAACGGATATTGCCATGGATGTAGCAAAAATGACATTGATCTCTTCAGATCTTTTGCACATTCCCAAAGCCATTCAATTATCTAAAAAAACGGTGAAAGTGATCAGGCAAAATCTTTTCTGGGCATTTATTTATAATATTGTTGGCATACCGATTGCGGCAGGTATATTATATCCTTTCACAGGCTTCTTATTAAATCCAATGATAGCCGGGGCCGCAATGGCGTTGAGTTCTGTAAGTGTGGTAAGTAATAGTCTAAGATTGAAATGGATAAAATTAAAATAAACAATTGATCATCAATTTAAAAAAATAAAAATCATGTATCACTACAATTATTTCTGGGGCATGCACATATTTTGGTGGGTGATCGGGATAATATTAATCGTCTTGATTTTTGCTCCCTGGAATTTTACCGGACAACATAAAAGGAAAGACACCCCACTGAATATTCTCAAAAGACGATTCGCTAATGGTGAGATTAATAAAGAAGAGTTTGAAGAGAAGAAAAAAATATTACAACAAAATTAATAACCATAAAATTTAATTAAAATGAAAAATTTAAAAACCATATTGATAGTAATGGGCCTGGCAATAGTGGCCTCATCCTGTGCTCAACGCCCAATTCCTTCTGCATCAGAATTACTGAAAGATAATACCATGCAGGACTCTATAATGACAGAAATCTCCAACAATCCACAACTGATGAATAACATGATGGATCATATAAGGAGTAATCAAAATGCCATGCAAATGATGCAAAATGGACGCATGATGCAAAATGGACGCATGCAAGGTGGGATGAATATGACAGGAGGTGACAGCACAACAGTTCAGAACATGTACAATATGATGGCGCAAAACCCTGCCATGATGAGCATGATGTTGAATATGATGGCGCAAAATCCCCAATCTATGCAGATGATGCAGAACATGATGCAGCAAAAGGGAATGATGGGTGGTAAGGGTATGATGAATAAGTAAGATCACTTGAAAAAATGGTCATGAAATTATCCTTGTTGCAACCAGCAGCAGGTGTTCAAAGGGGTTGAATATTCTAGTTATTCCAATAAATTAGCCAACAGATTAAAGCAAATAAATCAAATGAT
Source organism: Bacteroidota bacterium (assembly GCA_030706605.1). Classification (GTDB taxonomy): domain Bacteria; phylum Bacteroidota; class Bacteroidia; order Chitinophagales; family Chitinophagaceae; genus Ginsengibacter. The sequence continues at coordinate 24,125 of JAUZOE010000014.1, read as the reverse complement.
GCACAATAATTCCTGGGGTTGGGGAATGGGATATGGAATGTGGATTGTTCCTATAGTCATAATTCTCATTGTTTTCCTGATTTTTAGAAACCGGGGCAGAAAGTAAATATAAGTACTAAGGTAAAATGAATGACGCCTTGGCTAATAAATTTTATCATCGACTTGCGCTGTTGCTTTTGCAATAAACGCTAAGAAAAAAATATATAAATCAGCAAGATGCATTTTCAGTTTTTAAACTTTTTAATAAATGAGATATTTGTTTTGTCATGGTATGTTAGTGGTTTCATCTTTGCAATCTGGGTTATTTATGACGTTCATTATGTGAACACTTCTGTAAATAAAGCTTTAAAAACAGGATGGCCGGTTATTATCATCTTTTTTTCAATCGTAGGATTATTTTTATACCTATGGACATGCCGGCCAACGGGAATTACGTATTTTAAGAAAGGAATTAATAAGAAAAGTACTCAGGCAAAAATTCACCATAATTACGTAGCCTCCACATTTAGTAAAGTTACCGGCTCGGTTATTCATTGCGTGGCAGGTGATGGCCTGGGAATAATGACTGCAATGGTTATTGGAAGATATATAGGACTAAATTTCTGGAACGAATTTGCAGGGGAATATATTTCTGGATTTTTATTTGGATGGATTCTGTTTCAGTATCCGGCAATGAGAAGCATGGGAAATAATCCTAAAGAGGCATTATGGAAGGGAGGAAGAGCTGAGTTTTTTTCTATGATTACACTAATGGCTGGCATGTTGCTTACAATGAAATTAATACAGCCACACATCATAGCATTCCCACCAATGCCCGGCACTTATGCCTTCTGGGGAATTGCTGTATTTGCTCTTTTTATCGGGACTATAGTGACCTATCCTATGAATTGGTGGCTTGTTTCAATCGGGTGGAAACACGGGATGACATAGCTACCTGGTAAAAAGACAGAAAGTTATTTGTATTTGAATACGATTATATATGATTTTTAGTACTTTTTTTGTAATCACATCACTGCAAAATAAACTTTACTTTTGCAGTTAATTAGATGAAAAAAATTAAACCCATACAATTAAAAGCGGCTTTCCTTCTTATAGTATTCTCTTTGAATACTATAATCGGTTTTGCGTGTGCTGTTGGGCTGGATATGGGGTTTAATTCACATCATCAAGAAGAAAGTTCTTTCGCATCTGCAAGCATTCATCATCATGGTGCTAGTGTTCAAAAGCATCAAACTAAAAATGATAAGGACAATTGCTGTAATGGTGAAGTGATGAAATTTCAGAAGATTGACAAGGCCCTTGCCTCTTCGATAAATGTAGTAAATCCGGTTTCTTTTACCTCCTATGTTGCTTCCTTTTATAACATTGATATTTTATCTGCCCCAACCCAAATTTTAGGTATAAAATATTTTGTCCGAAGTCATCACCCACCTATACCGGACATCCGCATAGCTATTCGGAGTTTTCAAATATGATTTGATGTTTTTCAATGTTGTGCATGTGATATATTCCATGCCTGTAATTATTGTATTAATATTAAATCAAATAGAAATGAAAAAAATAATTGTAATGGTTGGCATCTTTGCTACCGCATTTGTGCAACAAACTTTTGCACAGGATACTTCAACACCCAAACCTTCTGAATTACTGACTTCTTACTATAACATAAAAGATGCTTTAATTAGTGGAAATGCTAATAGCGCCGCTATAAATGCAGAACAATTTGTAAAAACCATCAATGGTATTAGCCCGGAAATTATTCCCGGATCCAGCAAGGAACCATTGCTAAAAGATGCTGGCAAAATTTCAGCTACTAAAGACCTTAAAAAACAGCGTGACTATTTTTCTTCGTTTTCTGCAAATATGTACGCATTAGCCAAAACGGTTAAACTCAATACCGACCCGGTTTATTATCAGTATTGCCCTATGAAAAAGGCAACATGGCTAAGTAGCAATATGGTAATTAAAAACCCTTATTTCGGCAGCGCTATGCCCTCATGTGGTAAAACAACAGAAACCATTCAATAATCCGTCTTTCTTAAACTGATAAGCAGATTGGCATGGGTGTCAATTACTTTCAGGATATCTTAAACAAACAAAAACAAACAAAATGAAAAAGATAAAAATGATTATAAGCGCGGGCATTATAGCGCTCTCATTTACGGCATGCAATACTGCCGGCAGTAAACAAACAAATAATACAGATTCTGCACAAACCGGGCAGGTTACTATGCCTGCCAACAATACAAATCCTGCTGAAGGAATTGTAACCGGGTATCTGAATTTAAAAAATTCTCTGGCCGATGATAATGGCAGTGCTGCTGCAAAAAACGGAAAAGAAATTTTAGATGCCTTATCAAAATTCGATGCTTCCAGATTAACGCCAGATCAGAAAAAAGTATTTCTCGGATTGGTTGGTGATATAAAAGAAAATAGTGAACACATAAGTGAGAACGGTGATAAGATTGCCCACCAGCGGGAACATTTTGAAATGTTAAGTAAAGATATGTACGACCTTTTAAAAGCTACAGGTACCAGTAAAGAAATGTATCTCGATTCGTGCCCGATGTATGATAACGGGAAAGGCACCTGGTTAAGTGAAATGAAGGAAATTAAAAATCCTTACCTCGGTAAAAAAATGGATACTTGTGGCGCCGTAAAAGAAACTATTAAATAGAAACATGCATATTTTTAAAAAAATATTAGTGGTTCTTTTAATTATATTTATTGTCATTCAGTTTATTCAACCTGACCGCAACAAAAGCGTCCAGGTTGTACCTGCTGATGTTACCAAAGATGTTTCCGTTCCTGAAAATGTACAAATAATACTGCAGGCTGCTTGTTATGATTGCCATAGTAATAATACCAACTATCCCTGGTACAATTATGTTCAGCCTGTTGGGTGGATATTAGCAAATCATATTAAACATGGAAAAAGGGATCTCAATTTTAGCGACTTTGGTTCCTATCCGATTAGAAAGCAGCAAAGTAAATTGAAAGCAATAGCAGATCAGATTAAAGATGGAGAAATGCCGCTGTATTCTTATACCATTATTCACAAAAAAGCAAGGCTTTCAAAAGAACAAAAGGTGTTAATTACGGATTGGGCGCAAAAAGCCCAGGACAGCCTTGATAAAATAAATCCATAATGAAAAACTTTAAAAAAATAGTATTAAAATTTGTAAAAGCAATTTTTATTCATAAGAAGAAATGTTGTCAATAAAAATAAAAAAATGAGAAAAATAATTCTAATAACGTTTCTTATCTCTATCTATTCTTTCGCATCAGCGCAGGAAATGCCGGGAATGAAGATGCCAAAGAAATTACCTCCTCCAAAAGAAGATAGCATGGGCAATATGGATATGTCAAAGACAGACCTGGGTTTAATTAAGACCGTCCAGTATAATACCCCACCCCATACGGTACGATACGATTTATATATAAGGGATACCATTGTTACTTTTGGTAAAAAACCAAGACGTGCTATTGCGGTAAATGGGCAAATCCCTATGCCTACCTTAACCTTCACCGAAGGCGACACTGCAGAAATCTACGTTCACAATGAATTGAACGAAGGAACTACTTTGCACTGGCATGGCATTTTTCTGCCTAACCGATATGATGGCGTACCCAATCTTACGCAAATGCCAATTAAACCCCATACCACCCATTTATACAAGTTCCCCCTTATTCAAAGCGGTACACATTGGTACCACAGCCATTTTAAATTTCAGGAACAAATTGGTATGTATGGCGCCTTTATAATCAATAAAAGAAAAGAATGGGACATTCCCACGGTACCGATAGTGTTAAGTGATTGGACAGATATGAAACCCGGAGAAGTTAACCGAAGCCTTCACAATGCTACAGATTGGTTTGCCATAGAAAAAGGTAGCACACAAAGCTATGCTGAAGCGATAAAGAGCGGGCATTTTAAGACAAAGCTAACCAACGAGTGGAAACGTATGACAGCAATGGATGTAAGTGATGTGGCTTATGACAGGTTTCTAATAAATGGAAAGGCAGATAGTGAGCAGCCCCAATTTAAGGCGGGAGATAAAGTAAGGTTACGTATTGCAAATGGCGGCGCATCTTCCTATTTCTGGCTCACGTATTCAGGCGGAAAAATAACGGTGGTAGCCAACGATGGAAATGATGTAGTACCTGTAGAAGTGGACAGGCTTATCATTGGTGTGTCAGAAACATACGATGTAGTAGTGACCATACCCGATAACAAGAGTTACGAATTTTTAGCAACTCCCGAAGACCGCACCGGTCATGCCTCTCTTTGGTTGGGAAGCGGCCCAAAAGTGCCTGCGGCAAAACTGCCTAAGCTAAAATATTTTGAAGGAATGAAGATGATGAACGATATGATGGATATGAAAGGTAACCTCGTACAAATGGAAGGTATGGCAATGCAAAACCAGGAGATGGATATGAATACAGTAATGTACCCTGAAATAACAGGCCCCGAAAATCCAAATGATACTATGAAAACCGATGCGATGCCCGGAATGGATATGGCTCCCGCTTCTTCAGGTAATGGGGCAGATATAGTTACGCTTAACTATGGGATGTTGCGTTCCCCGGAGAAAACAACATTACCTCCCGGCCCGTTAAAGGAATTGAAATTCGATTTGACCGGGAACATGAATCGCTATGTGTGGAGCATAAATAATAAGACACTATCTGAAACAGATAAAATTTTAATTAAAAAAGGTGAAAACGTAAGAATAATTATTTATAACAATACGATGATGCGCCACCCTATGCACCTGCACGGGCACGACTTTAGGGTGCTCAACGGGCAGGGAGATTATGCTCCATTAAAAAATGTGTTGGATATTATGCCTATGGAAAAAGATACCGTAGAATTTGCGGCCAATGCCAGCGGCGATTGGTTTTTTCATTGCCATATTTTGTACCATATGATGAGCGGAATGGGAAGAGTTTTTAGCTACGAAAATTCGCCTGCTAATCCGGAAATCCCGGACCCGAAATTGGCGCTTCGGAAATTGTATTGGGACGATCAAATGCCGCATGTGATGGCAAGAATTGGATTGGAAAGTAGTGGCAGCGATGGTATGGCAATGTTGGCAAATACACGATGGCAAGCAAGTAGCATGTGGCACCTGGGTTTAAACGATAAAATGGGTTACGAAAGTGAAACTATGGTAGGCCGTTACCTGGGCAGGATGCAATGGTGGTTTCCTTATGTAGGATATGACTATCATTACAAGAAATATAATCCTAAAGAAAATAATATTTTTGGCAGTGATGCGAAGAATATGTTTGGTCAGGTAAGTAATAAAGATCATAGAAATACTGTGATGGCAGGTATAGCCTATACGTTACCCATGTTGGTTATAGCAGATGCCCGTATTGATGGCGATGGTAAATTCCGCTTTCAGTTAAGTAGGGAAGATATATCAGTAACTCCCCGTCTGCGTTTTAATTTTATGGTAAATACTGATAAAGAATATGCCGCAGGGCTTAGATATATCCTGACAAAATATTTTTCTCTTTCTTCGCATTATGATAGTGATATGGGGCTGGGGGCTGGAATTACGATAACTTATTAAAATTTACAAAAATGAAAAAGTTTAAAATGTTGATGAAGGCAGTTTTAACCATCACATCAGTCTCAATATTTGCGCAGGTTACACCAAATAGTAAAGTAAAGTTTACCAAACAAAACTTAGAAAAAGTGAAATACACTTGTCCAATGCAACATGATATGGTAATGGACAATTTAGATATATGTCAATACTTTCCCAGTCCCTTAAATCTCTTCGTAAAGCAAAAATGAAAAGGGAAGCGATGAAAATATAAAATCGAGATGCTTCCGGTACATATAATCGGCTATATGATAAGAGTATTTGGGTTGTTGGACTATAAATTGCTATGAATAAAAGTGGTAGCGAATGATTTAAATCATCAATCGAACTGAATCTATCATTTTTATTGATGTGAATTTTAAAGAAAAGAGATACCATTGGACATTCAGAAGAAAAGATTTGCGAGCGATGAAATAAACAAAGAGAAGTTTGAAGAAAAGAAAAAAATATTATGGCCTTAAAATTATGCTTGTTGCAATTTGCAGCAGGCATTTATGGGGATTTTATTCCGATTCAAATGTCTTCTATCTTAAAAATTATAAAGTATGGAGAATAGTACACAAAGTCAACAGCACAAGCCCATGAATATGGATCATACTGCAGCAGATCATTCAAAAATGGATCATAGTAAAATGGATCACAGTGCTATCCCTATGGGCACGGCAGGACATGATCATCACAAAATGATGATCGCGGATTTTAAAAAGAGGTTTTGGCTAAGTACAATTCTTACCATTCCTATACTCGTGCTTTCTCCCATGATCCAACATTTATTGGGCTACAAGTTGGAGGTTCCCGGTAACAAATTTATTTTGCTTGTGCTTTCCACTTTTGTTTACTTCTGGGGCGGCTGGCCTTTTTTAAAAGGTTTCTGGAGTGAAATAAAAGCAAAGGGGCCCGGTATGATGACGCTTATTGCAATGGCTATATCTGTGGCATATTTTTATAGCGCAGCAACTGTTTTTGGTTTAAAAGGTGTTGATTTTTTCTGGGAGCTGGCTACTTTGATAGATATCATGCTATTGGGTCATTGGCTGGAAATGAAATCTGTATTGGGCGCTTCAAAAGCGTTGCAATTATTGGTAAGCATGATGCCTGCTGAAGCGCATAGGGTTAAAAAGGATGGACAGGTTGAGGATGTGAAAATAGACCAGTTGGCGAAGGATGATATTATAATGATCAAACCTGGAGAAAAAGTGCCTGCGGATGGCATTATTGAAGAAGGAAGTAGTTATTTCAATGAATCTATGTTAACTGGTGAATCAAAACCTGTTAAGAAAGAAAAAGAAAACAAAGTAATAGGTGGCTCCATCAATGGGAATGGTTCAATTAAAATGAAGGTGGAACATACCGGTAAGGATAGCTACCTGAATAAGGTAATTAAATTGGTTGAGGAAGCGCAAAAAGCCAAATCAAGGATGCAGAATTTTTCTGACCGTGCAGCTAAATGGTTAACTTTTATCGCTTTGGGAGTAGGCTTTGGCACATTGGCGGTTTGGCTGATCTTAGGATACCCGTTTGTTTTTGCATTGGAACGAATGGTTACGGTTATGGTCATTACTTGTCCACATGCTCTCGGCTTAGCTATCCCATTGGTTGTTGCCATCTCCACCGCAGTATCTGCACAAAATGGATTGCTGATTAGAAACCGAACTGCATTTGAAGAATCCCGAAAAATAACGACTATTCTATTTGATAAAACAGGAACACTTACAACCGGAGTGTTTGGCGTTAACCGTTATGAAAGTAGTAGTAATGAAATCTCAAAAGAAGAAGTATTACGGTTAGCCAGCGCTTTGGAGCAAACCTCAGAACACCCGATTGCTGTTGGCATTATCAATAAGGTAAAAGAATTAAAAATAACTATACCAAAATCGGAAAAGTTTAATGCAATTACCGGGCAGGGTGTCGAAGCGGAAGTGGAAGGAAAATCAGTGAAAGTTGTTAGTCCGGGTTACTTAAAAGATAAAAATCTTCAAGCCCCAAAAGATGCCTTTTCCAGCAATGCAGAAACCATTGTATTTGTATTGGTTGATGATAAGATTGCCGGGTATATAGCCCTTGCAGATGCCATTCGCCCGGAAAGTAAGGAAGCGATCAAAGTATTTAAAAAGAATGGAATTAGAGTAATGATGGCTACAGGCGATAATGAAACAGTAGCTAAGGCTGTTGCAGATGAATTGGGCTTGGATAAATATTTTGCTGAAGTATTACCGCATCAGAAAGTAGAAATTGTAAAAGATCTTCAAAGCAAGGGCGAGTTTGTTGCTATGACCGGTGACGGTGTAAATGATGCACCGGCTCTGGCACAGGCAAATGTAGGTATAGCTGTTGGTTCAGGCACTGATATAGCAGCAGAAACAGCAGATATTATTTTGGTAAATAGTAATCCAAATGACATCGCCAAACTTATTCTTTTTGGTAAAGCCACTTACAAAAAGATGATTCAAAACCTGGTATGGGCTACCGGTTATAATGCGATAGCAATTCCGCTCGCAGCCGGGGTTTTGTATAAATTTGGATTTGTATTAGGACCGGCAGCAGGTGCAGTCTTAATGAGTTTGAGTACCATAATTGTAGCAATCAATGCGCAACTTTTAAAGAAGAAGATGAGATAAAGCAAGTTATTCTATGACTACAATCACTTTTTCTAAATTTATATATTTATACCTTTGCATAAACTTAGAAAAAAACCGTTTTAAAAGAAAGTAAAAAAAGAAATTCTACCTTTACATACAAGTGAAAAAAATAACAATCATATTACTCCTTAGTATTTACACAATGTCCGTTGTAGGATATGGTGTAAAAGGGTTTTATTGTTGTGATAATTTGAAATCGGTAATAATTTCTTTCTCACAGGATTCTCACAATCATGTTTCTAATAGCCATGATAAAAGTGACTGTTGTAAGACAAAATACCAGTATTTCAAAGTAAAAGACAATCATTTTGCTGCGAATCATATTAACAGCCCGGTAAAATTATTTACTAAAGCAAATCTTTTTGCATCTTCTTTTCAGCCTGTTTTACAGGTTAATTCTAAAGTTATCTATGCAAATTCATACAATGCTCCCCCCTTGCATAATGGAGTTCCCCTCCATATTTATAACTGTACTTTTCTAATTTGATATTTCTTTATTAAGAGGCCAACTCTTGGCCCGGCTATTGCTATTTTCCTGATACCAGCAAGATTTTCCTGAATAATTATTTAGTGATATTAAAACGACGCTATTGAAAATATAGCTGTTAAGATGTTGAGACACTATAATTTTTCATGAAAACAATCAACACCTTATCATTTACTATTCAAATAATAAAATACAATGAAAAGAATAATTATAATGCCAGCCTTTGTGCTCTTTACAGTTCTTTTATTTTCGGCCTGTTCTGATTCATCTACAAAACAATCTGATACATCTATATCTGCAAAAATTGATTCAACAAAATTGAAAAATGCATCGGTAAAATACACCTGTACCATGCATCCTGAAGTAATCAGCGATACCCCCGGCTCATGTCCTAAATGTGGAATGACAATGGTAATAAAGGAAATGAACAGTAAGGCAGATATGCAGCACATGCAAATGGATAGTGCAAAAAAATAGTGGCTTAAAAAATTAAACTATTAATTATGGTTCAAAAAATAATAGAACTTTCGCTACGCAACCGGTACATAGTGCTGGTAATAGCTTTGGGGCTTTTTGCCTGGGGACTTTTTGCCGTACAAAAAAATCCTATTGATGCCATCCCCGATCTTTCAGAAAACCAGGTAATTGTTTTTACCGAATGGACAGGCCAAAGCCCGCAGATCATGGAAGACCAGGTAACATTTCCATTGGTATCTAACCTTCAAGGCATTCCGAAAGTAAAAAACATACGTGGCACTTCTATGTTCGGGATGAGTTTTGTGTATGTGATTTTTGAAGATAATGTTGACACCTATTGGGCACGCACACGCGTACTCGAAAGATTGAATTATGCACAGCGACTCCTTCCACAGGGCGTTACGCCGACTTTAGGCCCTGACGGCACTGGCGTGGGGCATGTACTGTGGTACACGTTAGATGCAAAAAATCTGGACCTTGGTGAACAGCGGGCTCTGCAGGACTGGTATATAAAGTTTGCATTACAAACAGTTCCCGGTGTAGCAGAAATAGCGTCATTCGGTGGTTTTGAAAAACAATATCAAATTGTAATTGACCCTTTGAAATTGCAGTTCTACAACATCTCTTTGATGGATGTAATGAACAAAGTAAAGGCAAACAATAATGATGTGGGCGGACGAAAATTCGAGATGAGTAATATGTCTTATATCATTCGCGGATTGGGCTACATAAAGAACAAGGAAGACATTGAAAATATTGGGATCACTAACAATAATGGGATACCCGTCAGGGTGAAAGACATTGGAACTGTACAATTAGGCGGTGATGAGCGGCTGGGTATTTTTGATGAAAATGGTAATGGAGAAGTTGTGGGCGGCATAGTGGTGATGCGCTATGGCGAGAATGCAGATAAAGTGATCAATGCTGTAAAAGCAAAAATGAAAATCGTTGAAAAAGGCCTGCCTGCTGGCGTTCATTTTAAAATTGATTATGACAGGAGCACTTTAATTGAAGCAGCAATAAAAAATATAAAAGGAAAATTGATTGAAGAAATGATCGCGGTATCGCTGATCGTTTTGTTATTTCTTTTTCACTGGCGAAGCGCTTTAAACATTATCGTTCAAATACCAATCACAATCGCCATCAGTTTTATTTTACTGAATGCCTTTGGCCTTTCTTCCAACATTATGTCTTTAACAGGAATCGCTCTCGCAATAGGAGTTATAGTCGATAACGGAATCATCATGTCGGAAAACGCGTATCATAATTTATCACAATGGCAAAATGATCCTGCTAATAAATTAAAGTAAAATGAGCAATATTTTTAAAAAGATGGGCCGCCAAAGAAACTATGTAAAGATTCCTGAAAAAGTGAGAATGAGCATTATTGAAAGTTCGTGCAAACAGGTTTCCAGAGGCGTATTTTTTTCAACTATAATCATCATCACTTCATTTTTACCGGTGTTCTTACTAACAGGGCAGGAAGGGAAATTATTTGGGCCCCTGGCTTATACCAAAACATTCATCATTGCAGTTGACGCCATACTCGTAATAACATTGGCGCCTGTATTGATCTCCTTTTTTATGAAAGGAAGATTTACCCCGGAAAACCATAATCCTGTAAACAGGGGTTTAGGCAAAATTTATGAGCCAATCATAAGGTGGTGCACCAAATGGCGTAAAACAACTCTTGCTATAAATATAATAGCCTTGTTGGTAAGTATTCCACTCATTATGAGCCTGGGGAAAGAATTTATGCCACCGTTAGATGAAGGCTCTATTTTATTCATGCCGGTAACGATGCCTGATGTTTCCAATTCAGAAGTGAAAAGAATTTTGCAGGTGCAGGATAAAATCATTGCTTCAGTTCCGGAAGTGAAAAATGTTTTGGGTAAAGCCGGAAGAGCCAATACAGCAACGGATAATTCACCAATAAGTATGATTGAAACGATCATATTGCTGAAACCAAAATCAGAGTGGAGGCCCGGTAAAACGAAGGAAGATATTGTAAACGAACTCAACAGTAAATTACAAATTCCCGGTGTTACTAACGGATGGACACAACCGATTATTAACAGGATCAATATGCTCTCAACCGGAATCAGAACCGATGTGGGCGTAAAAGTGTATGGCCAGAATTTAGATACTATTTATGCCTTTGCACAAAAAATAAAAATGGAATTGATGGGAATTGACGGCGTGAAGGATTTATATGTGGAACCTGTTACCGGCGGAAAATATATTGACATCAAAATAAAGCGGGATGAAATAAGCCGTTATGGATTAACTGTTGATGATGTAAACGCTGTAGTACAAAGCGCCCTGGGAGGGATGAAACTGACCACTACTATTGAAGGCCGTCAGCGCTTCTCTGTAAATGCAAGGTATGCGCAGGATTTCAGGGATAATATGGAAGCCTTAAAAAGCTTACAGGTACAAACAAAAGAATTTGGCCCTGTTCCTTTGCAGGCGGTGGCTGATGTAGCAATTACTACAGGGCCGCCGATGATCAATTCAGAAAATGCCTTATTACGTGGAACGGTATTGTTCAATGTGAGAGACCGGGACCTGGCAGGAACTGTTCAGGAAGCGCAGAGTAGGTTAAACACGATGCTAACCAAACTACCCAAAGGTTATTACATTGATTGGAGCGGGCAATATGAAAATTTATTAAGCAGTGAAAAAACAATGAAAGTGATTTTGCCGGTTGTATTACTCATCATTTTTTTCTCCATGTATTTTGCATTTAATTCTGCAAGAGAAGCATTGTTAAGTTTAATTTCTATTCCATTTGCCCTCATTGGCGGAGCTTTCATGATCTATTTCTGGGGTGTGAATTTATCAGTGGCAGTAGCAGTCGGTTTCATCGCTTTGTTTGGTTTGGCAGTAGAAACGGGCATTGTAATGATCATCTATCTCAATGATGCTATGCTACAATTGGTGAAAGCAAAAGGTAATTCAAGAGAAACAATTACCAAAGCCGATTTGCGTGAATATGTGATAGCCGGTGCTGCTAAACGGTTACGTCCAAAAATGATGACTGTATTTGTAATACTGATTGGCCTGATTCCGATTCTGTGGAGTTCGGGCGTCGGCAGTGATGTGATGAAACCTATTGTATTACCAATGGTAGGCGGCGTGTTTACTTCTGCAGTGTTTGTTCTGTTAGTATCACCTGTCATTTTCTTAATGAATAAAGAATATGAATTGAGGAAGTATGGAAAGATCCAGGTGCTTGAAACAAATCATTAATGGCACTATTGAGTGAATTCTAAAAAATTAATAACCAAATAAAATGGACATCATCATTAAATCAATAATTACCTGCCCACATTGCGGACATCAAAAGGAAGAAATAATGCCCACAGACTCCTGTCAATATTTTTATGAATGTGAGCAATGCAAAACAATCCTGAAAGCGAAAACGGGTGACTGTTGTGTTTTTTGTTCTTATGCAAATGTTCCTTGTCCCCCTGTTCAGCAAGAAAAAGATTGTTGTAAAAAAAATTAAAATGAAAATGAAAAAATATATTCCGGCAATAGCATTATTAATTTTTTTGGGAAATTATGCCAATGCCCAGGAGGTTTTAAAACTAAATGACATCTTTTCGCTCATTCAAAAAGATCATCCTGAAATGAAAATGTATGATGCACAGATTCGTTCTATGGATGAAGCGTCAAAAGGCGCCAGAAGCTGGATGCCACCTGAGTTGGGGGCTGGATTTTTTATGACCCCTTACAATCTTTCGATGACGAAAGCTACCAGCACCCAAAAAGGGATGGGTGCATTTATGGTCAGTGCTTCGCAAATGTTTCCGAATAAAAAAGAACAAAATGCAAATGAAGATTACCTGCAGTCTTTATCAACAGTAAACAAAGAAAATAAGCAATTTTCTCTTTTCAATTTATATGCAGATGCGAAGAAAAATTATTTTGACTGGATGATTATTGAGAAGAAGATGGCTGTGCTTGATAACAATGAAAAACTTTTAAAATTTATGATTGAAAGCACAGAATTGCGGTATAAAAATAACCTGGGGAAATTAAACGCTTATTACAAAGCAAAAGCGGCATTGGGAAAGATTGAAGATCAACGTGAAGTTTTAGATAATCAAATTAAGCAGAAGCGAATCGCTCTGAACACCCTTATGAACCGCGATAAAAATGTAGATTTTATGGTGGATACCAATTATACACTTAAAAATTATGGCGCGGTTGATACCAGTTATTTAATAGAAGCACGAAGCGATATAAAAGCTGTCGAGCAAAATTTAAAAATTAATCAACTTCAACTCAACCTCGAAAAATCAAAGCAGTTACCTCAGTTTGGAATTCAATACAACCACATGTTTGCTTTTGGTCAAAGGCCAATGCAATTTTCATTAATGGTGATGATGAAAATTCCGCTGGCTCCATGGTCGGCAGGAAGCTACAAGGCCAATATTGAAAGTTTAAAATGGAAAGAGAAGGGATATGAGGAGCAGAGAGAATCCATCATCAATGAAGCTTCCGGCGAAGCTGTAGGTTTACTTTCTTCTATTAACAGTAAAAAAAGGCAACTGAAATTATTTGAAGAAAATATCATACCTGCTTTGCAAAGAAATTACCAGGTAATGCAGTTGGCATATGAACAGAATACCGGTGAATTATTTGAATTGTTTGATGCATGGGAAACATTGAATATGACACAGCTTGATTATCTCGATCAGTTGCAGGAATTATTAAACCTCCAGGTACAAATGGATAAAATCATGGAGCAAAAATGAAACGATCATGAAAAAGAAAACTTTAATTATAAAAACGTTTTTACTTCTAAGCATAGGTTTAGGTTCACTGGGCTTTGCAGGATGCAAAGATCAAAGTAAGGCTAAGGTTACTTCTAACGCTAAAGCAGAAGAGATTTATACATGTTCCATGCACCCGCAGGTGATAGAACATGCCCCGGGCCGCTGTCCTATTTGCGGAATGACTCTCGTAAAAAAAGAAAATGCAGCCAGGGAAATTTCTGCAGTGGATCTTTCCACATTACTTCAACCGGTCAATAATACGGTATTGTCTTCTATCCCGGTTACTGCCATGCAAACTGAAAAACAACAATTACAGTTAAATGCTTTAGGTACCGTGGAATATGATACCAGGTTTATGAAAACCATCTCTGCCTGGGTTAGCGGACGAATAGACAAGTTGTATATCAAATATCGTTTTCAACCTGTTCGTGCCGGCGAAAAAGTAATGGAGATATACAGCCCGGAATTATTAACCGCACAACAAAATCTTTTATTTCTTGTAAAGAATGATCCCGAAAATACATCGTTGATCCATGCAGCAAAACAAAAATTATTATTGCTTGGAATGCACGAAAGCGATTTACAAAGAATGATAAATAACGGTAAGGCACAAGCGAATATTACTATTTACAGCAATTACACAGGTCATATTCACGAAGCAGGACAGATGGGCTACTCGGCACAGCCGGTTAGCTTACCAACTGAAACGCCGGAACTTACTGTTAAAGAAGGAATGTACGTGGATAGAGGCCAGCCGGTTTTCCAGGTGAATGATATGAGGCATGTTTGGATAACGCTGAATTTATACCCCGGAGATAATGCAATGATAAAAAAGGGAACGCCCGTTACTATTATACCAGAGACCGAGCCCGATAAAAAAATCGAGGCAAAAATAGATTTCATAGAGCCCTTTTACCGGGATAATTCAAGGACACTTACCGCAAGGGTTTATTTCAATAATTCCGATTTAATGATACCGGTTGGAAGCCAGGTAAAGGCAACTTTGCATGTAAATACTTCACTTAATAACTGGCTGCCACAGGCAGCGGTTTTATCATTAGGCTTAAATAAGGTTGTATTTCTAAAAGAAGGAAAAGTATTTAAAGCGCAGCAAGTGTCAACAGGAATTTCTGCGAACAATTTGATTCAAATAACGGGAGGCTTAAATGCAAAAGATAGCGTCGCCGCTAATGCGCAGTTCCTTGTAGACAGTGAGGGATTTATAAAAGTTAAAAAGTAAATTATGAAAAATTGTATTAAAATATTAATTGCATTGATGTTTATTGTTTCAATTGACGCATGTGACAGCAAAAACACAAAATCAATGACAATGGATACCGATATAATCTACACCTGCCCGATGGATCCGCAGGTGGTGGAAGCGAAGCCGGGAATATGCCCGATCTGCCACATGGAATTGTTGCCGACAAAAAAGGGTATGGATGAAAAAAATAATGATGAACTAAAGCTAAGTCCTGAACAAATGCAATTAGGAAATATCCAGGTAGATACGATCCAAAACGGTTCTATTGGAGACCAAATCATTTTAACCGGAACTTTGAATTTTGATGAAACAAAAACAAATGCAGTAAGCGCACGTGTTTCGGGTCGAATTGAAAGATTGTTTTTCAAACAATCGGGCGATTATGTTGCGAAGGGTACACCTCTCTACGAAATCTACAGTGAGGAATTGAACAATGCTAAACAGGAATACCTGCTTGCTCTTCAGAAGAAAGCAACCCTTGGAAATTCAATTGTGAATTTTGATGAAGTGATTGCTTCGGCAAAAAATAAATTGCAGCTTTGGGGCATGAACGAAAATCAAATAAAAAACATAAATGCTGAGACGATTAAAAATCTACGTACTACTTTTTATAGTACTGCATCAGGTTATATTACAGACCTTTCCCTGCAGGAAGGCGATTATGTGGCAGAAGGAGGAATGATCGTAAAACTTGCTAACCTTTCGACCCTTTGGGTGGAGACCCAGGTATACGCATCTCAGCTTTCACAAATCAACAATGCAAAAAAGGCAATCGTTGAAATACCTGACATTCCGGAAATAAAAATTCCTGGTACCATTTCTTTTGAAAATCCTGAGTTAAGCACAGCAGCAAGAATTAATCTTATCCGTATTGTTATTCCAAATGAAAACCATGAACTGAAACCGGGAATGGCAGCTTATGTAACTATAAAAACCGGGGATCATCATGTATTGGCTTTACCATCTGACGCGGTTTTACGAGATGGAAAGATGGCAATGGTATGGATTGAAACCAAACAAAATTCTTTCAAAAGTGTGATGGTACAAACAGGTATGGAAAGCGGCGATATGATCGAAATAAAATCAGGTATTCAACCCGGTGATGTTGTGGTAACATCAGGTGCCTACCTGTTACAGAGCGAATATGTTTTCAGAAAAGGAGCCAACCCGATGACCGGGATGAAAATGTAAAACGAAATTAATTTTGAAAAAACTCTTCTCACAGGAGATATAAATTTTATCCGTAACTATGTAACAAAACCATTCATTTTAAAATTAATTTTACCATCTAAAAAATAGTAGCAAAATGAAAACAATCAAGTTAAAAACCAATATCATGTGTGGCTCTTGCATAGCAAAAGTGACCCCCATACTAGATGAAACTTTTGGTAAAGACAATTGGAAAGTTGATTTAACAGACTCGAAACGGATACTGACAGTTACCACGGATAATGCTACCGGAAATGATGTCATAAAAGCAGTTGATAAAGTGGGTTACAAAGCTGAAGAACAAAATGTAAATTAAAACAGCCCTAATTTTTGAATGTAGAGTAATTCATCTACTTTCTTTATACCTTCTTTGTTCCCTATCTTTGCAATAAAAGCACCTGAAACTCCAACTTCTATATAAGAAATTTATATCCTTTTCTGCCAAATTATATTGGAGAGAAATACTGGCAGTCTTAATGATCTTGCTGGCTTTTATTTTTTTTCGAAGCGAAAGAAGAGAATTATTACAAATAATTCCCAACATTGAAAATGCTGACGGAGGCTGGCTTTTAGCGGGTATTGGCGTAACCTTGTTTTATGTATGGCTCCAAAGCGGGATGTATGTAAGTAGCTTTTCATCTATCGGGCTTCCTTTGAAATGGGTCGATGCTATTGAGCTTTTCCTAAAAAGAAATTTCCTGAGTATTTTCCTGCCGGCAGGTGGAGTAAGCGCTTTAGCCTATTCTCCATCTCAATTGAGAAAAAGAGGTTTTAATAAATCACAAATTCACCAGGCAAGCGGCTTGTATGCTTTTGCGGGCCTGTTTACCGTCTTCCTAGTTGGGCTGCCGGTGGTTATCCTTTTTGCGTTCTCAGCTAATAAACACTTGACCAGCGCCTGGGTTAGCCTGGTACTGGTAGTATTTATTTTAGCAGGTATTACCTGGATTGCCAAATCTCTCAAGGCTAAGGGGAAATTATATAAGCTCATTGAAACTAAATTTCCGCATTTTATCCCTGAAATAGATGAACTGTTTGCCGCTAATGTCAATAATAAAAAATATATCGGAACTATTTCCTATTCTACTGGAGTAGAGATCAGTGGCATGTTTCACATATATATTGCCATGCTGGCATTGGGCTTGCCTGCTTCCTTTACCATTGCGGCCATTGCTTATATTGTATCGGTGTTGTTAATGATTACCTCGCCTTTTTTGCGAGGCCTTGGAGCGGTGGAATTGTCATTGGTTTATATTCTTGAATTATACGGATATTCAACTGTAGCGGCTTTATCTATAACTGTATTATACCGCTTGTTTGAATTCTGGTTTCCAATGTTATTGGGAATATTTTCATTTGCTTGGAGAGGAAGACATTTATTTATCAGGATTGTTCCTGCCTTGCTCATTTTCACACTGGGGTTAATAAATATCATTTCCGTAGTAACACCTCCTTTGCGTATACGCCTGAAATTGATCCGCGAGTTCCTCCCGTTGTCAGCTATTAATGCCTCCAATGTGTTCGTATTGTTTATCGGATTAGCATTGCTGATTACTTCGGCATTTATGTTTAAGGGCTTAAAAAATGCATGGCGTCTGGCATTGTTACTTTCTGTCCTTTCATTAATCGGCAATCTTACAAAAGCACTTGACTATGAAGAAGCTACTTTTGCCGGCATCATCATTATTTTATTATTATTAAGCCGTAGCCAATACCGGATCCGAAGCAGCATTAAATGGATCCGGCTCGGATTACTATCGGTAGCTATTGTTTTTTTATCAGTATTGATCTTTGGGTATGTAAGTTTTTATTTTATAGATGTGAAGCATTTCGGTATTGACTTCACATGGCGGCAATCACTGCTTTACACCATGCAGATCTTTTTGCTGGGAGGTGGAGAAAACTTACACCCACTTACAGAGTTTGGACACCAGTTTATTTTGCTGATAAGAATACTGGGGTTTTTAAGCTGGGGTTTTCTTTTATTTACCCTGATTAAGCCCTTTCTTAAAATAGAAACCTCAAATGAATCTGGCCGGGAAAGAGCCAAATTTTTGCTGTCTCAATATGGAAATTCCTCTGTGGATTATTTTAAAACATCCAGGGATAAACTATTTTTCTTTTCAGATATTCATGATGCTTTTGTGTCTTACCGTATTGCCAATGGTTTTGCTATTGTGTTAGAAGAACCTGTTTGTGCCGAAGAAAATAAGATGGAAGTGCTGGCAGAATTTTATAACCAATGTAGTAAAATGGGACTGCGTACAGCTTTTTACCGTGTGGATCAAAATAGCATTTTATGGTTTAACCAATTGCGAAAACAGAAAATATTTATAGGCCAGGAAGCTATATTAGATGCGCAAAATTTCACATTGGAAGGAAGGGATAAAAGATCATTGCGCAATGCATTGAACAGTCTTCAAAAAAAGGGATATACTACAACCATTCATAAAGCTCCTCTGCCGAATGATATGGTAACTCAGCTAAAAAACATTTCTGATGAATGGCTTATTGCTTTTGACAAAGAGGAACAGATTTTTTCGCAGGGCATGTTTGATGCCAGGGAAATCATACACCAGGATGTGATAACTGTTGCTGACGCAGAAGGCAAAATTGTTGCATTCCTGAATATCATTCCCGATTATTCACCCGAAGAATGCACTTATGATCTTATCAGGAAAACTTCTGAGGCCCCCGGCGGTTGTATGGATGCGCTTATTATAAAAATGATTGATTATGCGAAAGAACACAACTGCCAATACATTAACTTAGGTCTGGTGCCTATGACCGGGATTACTGAGCCCGACAGCCCTGCTGAACAACTTATAAAATATGCAGGTGAAAAATTAAAACGATTTAAACATTATCATGGATTACGTGATTTTAAAGAAAAGTATGCAACAATATGGGAGGATAAATTCCTCGTGTATGAAGCAGATTATGACCTGCTTCAGCTACCTTCAGCTTTAAATAAAGTGATGCAACCCTGAAAATTAGTTATGAAAAAAAATATTCTTATTCTCTTCATTTTATTAATACCGTTTTTATGTGGGTCAACTGTCAACGCTCAAAACTTACCTACAAAGGAATGGTCTGCGAGCACACATAACAAACCCCTGCTTTTCTACATAAGCGGCGATGGCGGCTTTAATAAATTTTCCATTGAAATATGTGAATCACTTAATAAGCAAGATTATGATGTGATTGCATTAAATGCAAAGTCTTATTTCTGGAATAAAAAAACACCGGAGCAAACTGCCAATGATATCAATAATTACTTAAGCAAAAAACTGTTGGGAAGACAAAATCAACAGGTTGTATTAATAGGTTATTCTTTCGGAGCTGATGTAGTGCCGTTTATCTTAAACAGACTTCCCAAAGATATGGATGATAAAATACTTGTTTCATTCCTCATGGCCTCTTCAGGAAGTACCGATTTTGAAATTCACTGGGCAGATATTTTGGGCGGAAATTCCAAAAGGAGAATGGATGTAATTACAGAATTAAATAAACTTACAAACGAACATATTGTGATTATCAGCGCCAGTGATGACCTAAACCTTGATCCGAATAAAATAACGCTGAAGAAATATACCCGCGAAGTACTTCCGGGTGGCCACCATTTTGACGGTGACACCGATGAAATTATCAAAGTAATTCTTAGTAAGATCAATTAATAAAAGTACTTAACATCCTTTCTTTAGCAATGTGCTTGTAAGGAACTTTAAAATATCAGAGGATAAAGCTACTAATGGAAATCCTGAAGTGCATTTGAATCACGCTGCCATAATCCGGTTATTTCATATCAATGGCAGCGGGTTGCTTAAGAAGCAATTTTCAGGGTGGTATTCAATCTATGGATGTAAGCCGCTTTCCTATAAGAATGTATTTTATCTTTATAAATTCATTTCCGCTTTCTCCTTCTCTCCTAGCTAGTTATTTTTTTATACCTGAAACAAAGCCTAAATTAATATCTTCCCTTTTTGTAATTTAGAATTAGCGCCCTGGTTTAATTTTTCTTTTTATTATGGAAGCGCCTATCCTGAGCATCTTCCTCTAACATTTTCTGTTTTCTCAACTATCCAAAAATTGTATTAATCATTGCCTGAAAGTGGTACTTCAACAATAACTTTACACCCTTTTCCGGGCTCAGATTCTATGGCAAACCCACCTGAAAATAAACGCACTCTTCTTTTCATATTAGCTAATCCAATACCTCCGGTGCTATTTTTAGCATCAAAGCCAATACCATTATCTGCTATACTCATCTGCAAGGTATAATCATTTAGCGTCACTTCTACTTCTATGCTTGTTGCCTTTGAATGTTTCAAAATGTTTCTCAATTGTTCCTGTAAAATCCGGTATAAGTTCAGTTGCAGGTCCCGACTCACAGGATAGCTTTTAGATGCATTATCAAATTCCACTGTGATTTCATAATTATCTTCAATATTAAAACTCTTCAACAATTGTTGAAATGCGATTTCTAATGTTGCATTACCAAAAAAAGCCGGGGCAAGACGATGAGAAAGGTTGCGTATTTCATCAGAGGCTAAGGTGATATATTGATGGGTTTGGTCGAAATATTCCTTTGTTTCAGCTGTAACCGATTTTTTTGTCATTCCCAAATACATTAGCGATGCTGCCAATATCTGGCATACATTATCATGCAATTCACCCCCAATCTCATACCTTTCTTCTTCCTGTACTTTTATTGCAGCCCTTGCTAGTTTTTGCTCATACAGATTCTTTTCAGTTACATCTATACCAATCCCCAATATTCTCTTTTTTCCATCTAATACAACCTGGATGCCTGACATATCAACATCTATTAATTCACCCGATTTTTTAACATGCATGTGCCCGTTCATAAAATACCTATAAGGATGATTTTTATTGGTGACAATATCTTTTATATCCATTTTATTGTCTTTTGGGATAATGTCCCCTAAAGTCATGGCGGCAAACTCTTGCTGCGTGTAGCCATAATTGGTAATACAGGCATTGTTTACCTGAATGAATTTGTACGTTTCATCATCAATTAACCACATAGGTACAGGGCTAAGATCAAATAATTGCCTGTAATTTGCCTCGGATTGTTTAATTCTTTCTTCTGCTTTTTTTCTTTCGGTTATGTCCCGCATAATTTTCGATGAGCCAACGATATTACCAGGTGAATCTTTAATAGGTGAAATAGTTATTGACACCTCAATTACGCTTCCATCCTTTTTAATTCGCTTTGTCTCGTAATGATCAAGGGAAAGCCCCGCATGGACTTTTCTCATTATTTCCTCTTCTTCTTCAAGTAATTCAGTTGGAATGATCATAGAAATATGGCGGCCAATAATTTCTTCTGCAAAATATCCTAAAATCTTTTCAGCACCATTGTTCCATGATGTTACTATACCTTCCGGGGTCTTACTAATGATGGCATCATCTGTTGAATCAATTATAGAACCAGCTAATTCCAGCTGTTCTTCTAATTTTTTACGCTCAGTAATGTCTCGTTGAACTCCTACAAAACCTACAATTTTTTTATTCTCGTCATATATGGCGCTGGCTGTTGCTTCTGTAACAATCAGGGTTCCATCCTTTCTTTTGTTTATAAATTCCGCCTTTTGGTTATTCCCCATCAATAGATTTTCCCAGAAACTTCTGTACTGATTTTGGTTCCGTAATCCGCCTTTCAGGATCCTCGGTGTTAATTTTCCTACTACTTCTTCAGAAGAATAACCATAATTAACAGTGAAGGCCGGGTTAACGTAGGTGAATACACCTTCCTTATCAGTAAGAAATATTATTTCTCCCGAAGAAATGATTGCCTTTTTAAATTTCAGTAATTCTTCTTTTTCCTTTTTAGACTCTGTAATATCAGTAAAAATATGTGCAAATTGACCTTTACGAGGCGAGAAAACGCGGGTTTCATAGGTTCTTCCAAGTGTTTCATTAAATCGTTCGTATTGAATTGGTTCCCCGGTCATTGCTACTTTGTATAGAGTTTGAACCACATCAGGAGGCCATCCAATTGCAAAATCTTTGCTTGTTCTTCCTTTTTGTTCTTTTACAGAAAGCCCTGTTAGTTTCTCACAAGCAGGATTGCCATGCACAAAAAAGTGGTCAATGGGTTGTCCATTATCGTCATAAATAACTTCGCAAACCATTAGCCCATTAAGCATTTGGTCAAATAACTGGGAATATTGTTCATTACTTTTGGACAAAGCATTTTCTGCAATCTTACGTTCTGTAATATCTGTTACGATATTCACAATATGTGTGGGGACTACATCATTTATATTTATAGGCACAAAGCGGGCTCTTATCCACTTCTGCCTGTTATTGCTAAACATTGCCATTGTTTCTACTTCCTGGGGTTCCCCTGTTGCCAAACACCTGTTGGCTTTTTCCGTTATAATTTGCCTTATTTCTTCAGGAAGAAGGTCGATAGTATTCCTGCCGATCATATCTGCAACTTTCAAATCACTACCTTGAAATGCTTTGTTTATAGATTGGATGGTAAGATTCTTATCCAGTATAGCAATAATATCAGGTGAGTTTTCAAACTGATACCTGATTAATTCGGCAGACTTCTTATGTTCAGTTATTATTTCTGTAAACATAATGATTCCGCCAATTTCACCAGTAGCTTTACGCCATGGGCGAATTTCCCAATTTAGCCATTCCGTATTTCCGTCTGCTCTGGTAAAGGAATCTTCCTTGCACATTTCGATAGCGCCTTGCAGGCAGCGTAGATGAACATCCTTCCAACGTTGCGGTATTTCCGGAAAAACTTCATAGTGAGTTCTGCCAATTACATTTTGACCGGCAAGATTGTAATCAGTGATCCATCTGCAGCTGGTGGCAATGTATCGCATGTTCGTATCAAACATGGCTAGTGCAACGGGGCTATGTTTGATAAATAATTTCAATTGTTCCTGGCTTTCTATCAATTCTTTTTCTATTTGCTTACGTTCTGTAATGTCGATCAGGGTGCCAATAAGAGCAATTTTATTATTCATCTCTGTTCTAGAGCCAAAGACTTCAAGATCGAGTATCGAACCGTTTTTATGCCTTCCCTTTACCTCATAATGAAGGGAATTTTCCTCTCCGTCAATCCTTTTTTTGATATAATCGGCTACCATTGAATGGTTACTTTCATGAACTATTTGGTTCGGAGCCATGCCTATCATCTCATCCCGGCTGTAACCAAAAATTTTTGCCATAGCATTGTTAATGTAGGTATACTTACCTTCTTTCAATATGTAAATTCCTACTAAGGCGTTATCCGCAAGGACCCGAAACCGATTCTCACTTGCCAATAAATCCGATTCTGATTTTTTGCGATTGGTAATATCATGTACAAAAACAGCTGTTCTTTTTTCTCCTTCCGGGTCGGTAAAAACAGTTGAACTGACTTCTACAGGAAAAATAGTTCCGTCTTTTTTTATAAAAGTTAATTCTGCTTTCATCAAGCCTTTCTTTTCTCTTTCATTAAGTGCCGGTTCCAGGCCTACCGTGTACCCACATCTTTAGCTATCATCCATCCTTCATAGATGAGATAAAATTTTTCTAACCCGTTTCTGATGGTAATTAAGCCAGCGCATCTTTGAGAGACATAACCTTTCCATCCACCAAGCCTGCTGATAATCC
>JAUZOE010000013.1 GCA_030706605.1 Bacteroidota bacterium | reverse complement strand
GCTTTAGTGAAATAAAAAATTTGTTTTTAAGAAAAATACATGCAGTTACATTTAAAGGATTTTTGCTGAAACTATTAATGTTTATAGTAGCATTTACTTTTAATAAACTGACTTAATAACTAGCAACTTGAATTAATTATATTATAATTAGTCAATAGCGGGTAATGTCTTTCTATAGAAGTTTATAATTTACAGAGCATCTTATTTAAAAATAGTATCTATTTGTCAATTATTTTACATTCTAAAATAAAGGTCTAATTTTTATACTACGGAATGCAATCGGGGTACCTTCATTTTGCAGTAAAATATGCCCAGTTATTGTCTTTCCAAATTTTTTTAAATCTCTATATTTACTATCATGTACCAAAACATTAAAATCGTTAGTACTTCGATCATATTCCACTACCAGCCTTCCGTTCAGCCAGTGTTCTACATGGTTACCTTTTACAATGATTCGGGCAGTATTCCACTCATTCAAAGAGATGATTCTTTTATTTTTAGCTGGAATCAAATCGTACAATGACGCTGTTGACCGGTAAATACCGCGTTCGGGGTATTTATAATTGATATCATCTAAAATTTGATATTCCAACCCCAAATAAGAACCCTCATGTCCAGGGTAAGAATCGGTTACCAGATATTTAATACCACTATTTGTTAATTTAGAAATTTTAAATTCCAATGAAAGCTCGAAATTTTCAAATTGATCCACAGTAATAATGTCTTTTTGTCTTCCATCATTAAAAGCCTTTGCCCTTAGCTCTCCTTCTTCTATAACCCAGCCAGTATCTGCCAACTTTTTCCAACCATTAAATGTTTTACCGTCAAAGAGTAAATGCCATCCTTTTTGCTTTTCAATCTTTGTCAAGATATTAGTTGTCTGGGCAACTACTCCGTTAATGACTGAAATAGATAATGTTACTGCTATAAAATAAGATTTATATCTGTCCATAAAAATGCTATTAACTCTATTGCAACCTTATAAGCATCCAACTAAGGTCATTTGCAATATTTTTTTATCATATCATAAGAATCTTTAAATCCCAATTCTCCAGCCTTACTTAAATCTATACATCCACTTTCTTTTTGATTCATCAAAATTTTTAAAAGTCCTCTCGAATAATAAGCATCTGCATACCATGGATTAAGGCTTATTGCCTTATTATAATCCTCAAGAGCTTCTGCGTGTTTTTTTAGTTCAACCTCTGCAACTCCTCTATAATAATAAGCATCCTCATAATACAGATAAATCCTTAGTGCCTTATCATAATCTTCAATAGCGCCCAGATAATTGTGAAGGGTCGCCTTTATAATTCCTCTATTTATAAAAGCTTCTGCATTATTTCTATTAATTTCAATTGCTTTATTATAATCTTCAATAGCGCCCAGATAATTTTTCAAATTGTATTTTGCATATCCTCTTTCATTATATGCATATGCATAATTAGGATTAACCTCAATTACCTTATTGCAATAAGCAATTGTTCCCTGGTAATCTTGTAATTGTCCCAACACAACTCCCCTAAGTAATTTTTGACTATAGCAATTAAAGCCTGAATAAAAGAATAAGATTAAAATAAATAGTTTTTTCATGCTTAGTTATTTATGTTAAAAAAAAATCACATTACTGTTTGCTATTAAATAGCTTCCATTTTTTAATCTCTATTAATTGAATTTTCACCTTCAAATAATTGAACGGTTTATTATTTAAAGGTATTCAACTTTTTCCTTCAGCTAATTTATGAATTATACTGATGCCTTTAATCAGTAATATATTTCTTCATTCGTAAGCGATATTTTTTTTATCAAAGAACTAATGCCAGGATAAATTAATCGCAGGGGCTAGGTAATTCCTTTTTTCCCGAATATCAATAGCAAAAATCACTATTTTATTCTTGCTTAAACGTCTATTTTAATAGTTCCACATTTAATCATTAAACTTCTCTTCAGAAATTGAATCCAAGGTGCAAAATCAATAAGATGAAAAGAATACTATTCCTTTTTACCACCCTCTTCATTATTTTGGTCTTTGCTATGGGTTGCGTCCCTTCTGCAATAGTAGTAAGAGAAAGACCCGTTCGTCCTGCATATGCGCAACCGCCAGCTCCTTCACCGGCCTACATTTGGGTAGAAGGCAACTGGATAAAACGAGGACATGGTTATGTATACCGTAAAGGTTATTGGGTAGCTCCACGCCGGGGCCGGTATCATTATTCTGCCGGACATTGGCAGCATAAAAAAGAAGGATGGATCTGGATACACGGGCATTGGTAATCCTTCATTTAGTATTGAAGAATAATACTGCATTTACAATTATAAAAATCATTTGAAAAGACGAGTACATTTTGAAAAATATTAAAAAAGGTATCTTGTAGTTTGTTTCATAGCTCTGCTAAAATGAACCAGGCTAAAATTCGTATATCATGATGAAAAATATTTGTTTAGGCTTGTTAATGACAATTTCATTATCAGCATATTCACAAAGAAAATTTAACCCTAAAACTGATCATGAAAATTTTTTCAGGATTGGTGCAAAGGCCGGCGTTAATATCAATAAAATTAACGGGCAATCTTACCGATCAGGATTTAGCTATATATAATTACTTGTTGGGAGGTTTTATGCAACTTAATTTTTCCAAGATTTTCGGCTTACAACCGGAAATCAATTTTGTACAGTCATCTTCAGAATTTTCCAATGACCCTTCTACAGTTTATGGTGACCTTTTCTACAATGGAAGCCAGCGAAAAGCCAAACTGGATTACCTGAAAATTCCTTTATTATTGAATATAAATGTGGGGCCCAGCAAAAGGGTAAAGTTGCAATTAGGTCCCCAGGTAGCGAGTTTACTTAAGCAAAGTGTTGATAGTTTAAAAAACAATACAAATATTTTTAAAACCGGAGATTGGTCCACTGTTGGTGGCCTTTGGATCCAGATTCCTTTTATCAACCTTGGTGCACGATACGAAATAGGACTTACCAATTTGAATGATATTGACAACAGCGAAAAATGGAAAAGCCAGGCGTTTACCATTTTTGCAGGATTCACATTTTAGATAATTAGTTTTTTGAATCTTTCTTCCCCTTTAAAAATGGTTTTTTTGTATATTCATACCGGCAAACAAAATGATTATGCAACATATAGCCATTGAAAATTTGTTTCTTATAGATATTGAAACTGTTTCTGAAAAGGAAGATTTTAAGGCGTTGGATAATGAGTGGCAGGAACTGTGGACCCAAAAAATAAGGAAAAGCCTACCCCCAGATACGACTGTCGAAGAATACTACCCGATGCGTGCAGCCATACTTGCTGAATTTGCCAAAGTAGTCTGTATCAGTTTTGGTTATTTTAAAAAAGAAAATAATGAATGGCTGTTAAGAATTAAATCATACCGATCCGAGAACGAAAAAGAAATTTTAGCCGCTTTCAATGCTACCCTAAAACAAATGCATGCCAACAATCATCACTGGACTTTTACGGGGCATAATATCAAAGAATTTGATGTACCCTTCTTGTGCAGAAGAATGCTGATTAATAATATTCCTATTCCCCCTTACATCGATTTTCAAAATATGAAACCCTGGGAAACTCCGATATTGGATACGTTGCATCTATGGCGCTTCGGCGATTACAAACATTATACTTCTTTAAAATTATTAGCAGCAGCTTTAGGGGTTCCTTCACCCAAAGATGATATTGACGGAAGCCAGGTAGGAGATGTTTATTGGAAAGAAAAAGACCTCGAACGTATTTCAATTTACTGTGAAAAAGATGTAGCTACGGTGGGTAATGTAATTCTCAGGTTCAAAGGTTTGCCTTTGTTGAAGGAAGAACAAATTATTTTTGTAGACAGGCTTCAATAAGTGTAAAAGAATAACAGACTGATTTATCCTGATTGAATATTTAACTTTGCTTGTTTCTGTAAGCCAATTAAATATTGAAATCTGCCAGCCTTCAGTAATTATAATTTTCGGTTAAACTACTATTCACCTAATCCTCATTTTCATGCAGTTCACTTATTAATTGTGCTACCAGTGAGGTCCATCCTGTTTGGTGACTTGCTCCCAATCCATTCCCCTTGTCCCCATGAAAATATTCGTAAAATAACATAAGATGTTCATTTTCAGGTCGCTGGTAAAACCAATTATATTTACCATAAATGCTTCGTTTTTGTTCTTCATCTTTTTCAAACAGGCTGATTACTCTTTTTGCCAATTCATCAGCTACTTGTTTAAGATTAAGAGAATTGCCTGAACCTGTAGGATATTCAATCAATAAATCATCTCCATAAAATTCACCATATTTCCGAATTGATTGTATGATGATATAATTAATGGGTATCCACACAGGCCCACGCCAGTTAGAGT
Organism: Bacteroidota bacterium; assembly: GCA_030706605.1. Lineage (GTDB taxonomy): Bacteria > Bacteroidota > Bacteroidia > Chitinophagales > Chitinophagaceae > Ginsengibacter. Next base: position 81,486 of record JAUZOE010000013.1, on the reverse strand, counting down.
TACCCCCAAAAAAATCGGAAGTGGAATCTCCGGGATCATACTGAATAGAGTACTCAACATTATCAATATTAACTCCAAAAGGGTTCTTCTCATGAAACTTAGATAGAGCCCTGATGCCTCCGGGAGAAAGAAATTCTTCCTCATTCAACAAGCGTCCCAGAATACTTATTAAACGCTGCTTAGGCACCATTGATAATAATATCTTATCTCCATTGTCTTCTTCTTCATTAGGCCAGAAACGTTCGTTTCTAACCCGGTAACTCTCAAACCATTTAATTCTTTTTTTAAAATCAGTAAGCTTATCACGTACTTCTTTTTTAATAATTGATACAGCGAATAATGTAGTTAAGCCAACAATAGATTGTATGCGCAATTGAATCTGGTTGCCGGAAGGGGTAGAAAGAATATCATAAAAAAATTTGTCATCATCACTCCACAATCCATGTTCGTTTAGGGCTTCAGCAATCAGCACAAAATGTTCAAAAAATTTGGTTGAAGTATCTTCAAAAGCAGGGTCAACCACAGCAATCTCCAAAGCCATATCCATCATGTTCAACGCATACATTCCCATCCAACTTGTTCCATCAGCCTGCTCCAGCCGATGGTTTCCCGGCATTTCAATGCTGCGGTTAAAAACACCGATATTATCCAGGCCAAGAAAGCCTCCCTGGAAAATATTATTACCACTTGCATCTTTCCGGTTGATCCACCAGGTAAAATTGATAATTAGTTTTTGAAAAATTCTCTTTAAAAAATTGATATCCCCAATACCTGTTGCTGATTTTTCAATCCGATAGACCTGTAAAGCTGCCCAAGCCTGTACCGGAGGGTTTACATCACTAAAATGCCATTCATAAGCTGGCAACTGCCCGTCAGGTTTCATATACCATTCCCGCATGACCAATAATAATTGATCTTTAGCAAATCCTGGATCCATTATAGCCATTGGAATACAATGAAAGGCAAGATCCCACGCTGCATACCAGGGATATTCCCATTTATCCGGCATTAAAATTACATTCTGATTTTTAAGGTGCTTCCAGTCATGATTGCGGCCGTAGAGTTTTCCATCATTTACCGGAGTAATTCCATCACTTGTAGTAAGCCATCTTTCCACATCATAATGATAAAATTGTTTACTCCATAACATACCGGCAAGCGCCTGGCGTTGTATATTTTTTAATTCGGGACTGATATCTTTTGGGAGAATAGCATTATAAAAATCATCTGCTTCTGCTTTACGACTTGTAAAAATATTTTCAAACCCTTCTTCAAAACCATTTTCCAATTCTTTATTGGAGAGACGCAGGTAAATAGTTTTTGATTTGCCTCCCTCAATAGTTAAATCATAAATCGGGGCAAATTTTGTTCCCGATGTGCTTTTTCGTAACGACTTCACATTTTTCTTACGTATGATGGCCTCATGAAATGCATCCTTTACAAAAGGAGTTTTATTAGGGATACCGGAAACTTTTTGAGTATTGGTTACATTGTCCGTATAAAAAGTAGCCCTCGTTTTTTGAAAATATAAATAATAATCCCCCAAACGCTGATGGCTGGCTTTCACGGTTGTTTTATTATAGTCAGCAATGATGGGTTTTTCTGCAAGTCTCTGATTGCTTAGCCGGTTGTAAAACCATAGTGTAGGCAACACCGTTATACCCGCGCTTTTTGTATAGCGATTATGAATATTAATTTTGATAAAAATATCTTGTGAGTCCTGTTTGGCATAAGTTATGGTTACATCAAAATATTCATTATTATCAAAAATACCCGTATCTAGAATTTCGTATTCTGGATCATTCTTAGATCGATTCCTGTTTTCATTTTTTATGTCTTCATATGGAAATTCCTTCTGGGGATATTTGTAGAGGTATTCCATATAATAATGTGTAGGCACATTATCGAGGTAATAATACAATTCTTTTACATCTTCCCCATGATTCCCCTCGTTATTACCAAGACCAAAAAGTCGCTCCTTCAGAATAGGATCTTTCCGGTTCCACAGAGTTACTGCAAAACAAAGGTTTTGAAAAATATCAGTAATGCCGGCGATACCATCTTCCCCCCAAACATAAGCCCTGCAATGCGCATGGTCGTAAGGAAAATAATTCCAGGCATCGCCATAAGGCCCATAATCCTCACGTACAGTACCCCACTGCCTTTCACTCAGGTAAGGCCCCCACTGCTCAAGAGGTACTTTATTAGGTAAATTATCCGCAAGACGCTGATGCTCTGCTGTTGTAAAACTTTTTTGACTCACAATTAATTTCTTTAGCTCAATTTAATTAATACTATTTGTTCTTCCCATTCAAGCTAATCTATTAAATGATAACAACAGTCTTCCTGCAAATAAGCTGTCAATTATTCTAAGGTATGCTGTTAATGCCAAAATAATAACAGCGTGTAAATATTTTTCATTAAAGGGCAATAATTAAAAACAAAATTATCTAATTGTGGACAGAATAAAAAGTGAAACATATTTTTAAATAACTGCATTGAGAGCCGTTTATCTATTCAAGCTTTCCCGCAATTGTCCCGATCATCTTTTTATATAGAATCATTTTTAGTCCCGATTTTGTTATTTGTAAAAAAAAATATTACTTTAGTTCTTTACTACAGATAGAGGGTATCTTACCTCTTATCTTTCCTTTTTCCCCATCCTCATAAAAACGCAATTGGCAATGTAATGAACATGAAAACTAATGAAGAGATTACTGCTTATTCTCATCTTTCTTAATTGTGCTAATAGTAAAACTCAAGGCCAGTCATTTAATATTGACGATCTTATTTCGATGGCTTATCTGCCATCCGAAAAAATTAACCGCTTTATGAACAAAAAAGGGTTTGTGCATGTCCGGGCCAATCCTGATAGCAATGGGATTGTGGCAAGGTTTACCTGGAAACGATCCTCTAATAATGATGACAAGCTCATAAAAAGATATATTGATCTCATCAAAAAAGGAGATACAAGATATATTTTATTTCATACTTCCATACTAAATGACTTCCGTGATGGTGAAAACAGGCTGATTAAGGATGGCTTTTTTTATGATGATAAAGTAGATATAAGCAAGGAATCTTCTGTACTCTTTCAAAAAAGAAATATTTCAATTCAAGCTACTGATGAAACAGGGAATGACGTCCCAGATTATACATTTTTATTGAAGCAAAAAGAAATACCTGATATAAACAATATTAAATATGCCGATGATCTTTTAAGATTTGATTCACACGAATATCTTGTCAGCTTTTTTGGCGAACAAAGTGTAAAAAAAGATTTTTATTTTTTCTCAAAAAATGAATTAAAAAAATGCTCAGTTTTATTTGAGAATACCAACCGGCAAGTTGTTTTTGTTTGGGGAGATCAAAATAATCTTAATGATCTTTCCTATATCATTATCAGCAACCTGATGCCAACAAAAGCAGGAATAACGAATAGTTCTCTTACCGGGAACAATGAATGGCAAACTCAAAATGGGATTCATACAGGAATGACTATTAAAGAACTATTAAAACTGAACAAAATGGATTTTGGCATCTATGGCAATCAATCAGAACTAGCTTTTATGGTAAAGCCCGGGCAAAATGATGGAATTGATTTTAATAAAACTGCTGTAATGCTTAGCTGTGATAACTGTAATGATAATAAGATTTTTGATCAACCCCTGGTAAGTGCAATAGAAGTGGTCAAAAAAAATCTCCCCATGCGGGTATTCGATATTGTCATTTATTCTGCTCCACATTAAGAAAAGAATAAAATATTTATTTTAAATAATTCACAAGCTGCCAGGCTTCCTGGTTTATTGACAATCTTATATTTCAAATTCCCACACTGTTCTGTAACTTCCATATTTTTCAATATAAGTCAGAAAGGCATTGTAGAACGGATCTGCGCCAATAGTTGCGCTATCGCCTATAACAAACAATTGTTCTTTAGCCCGAGTGATAGCTACGTTCATACGACGATAATCCTTTAAAAATCCAATATCACCATCATCATTGCTGCGTACCAGTGAAAGAATCACAATCTCTTTTTCCTGTCCCTGGAAACTGTCGATGGTACTAATGCGCATTGATTTTGGCAACACTTCTTTAGCTGCGGCCACCTGCCCTGAGTAGGGAGAAATAAAGGCTGTAGAAAATAAATCAAGGTTACCTGCTTCCACCAGTTTTTTTACGATCATCATCTCTCCTTCATTTTGCCAACTAGTACCATTGCTTCCCTGCATTTCATTGTAACCAGATCCGGCGGTATCAATAAAACTGATATGTACACCTGTATTGGAAAGACGTGCTGGTGTTTGCAACAAGCCCTTGTAAAAATAATCTCCTGAAAAACCCGCAATTGCCTTGCGCATGCGGTATTGAGTATCCAGCAAAAAAATATTGGAAACCGTTTTTACACAGACTTCTAAAATAGATTCATTCAACCCCATGGCAGCAGCCTCAAGGCTGAGCACAGTAGGCGGCAACTGGAAATGATCGCCCGCCAGCACATACCTTGATGCCAGGGGAAAAATGCACCACGCCAATGGCTCAATACATTGACCCGCTTCATCTATCACTAATGTTCCAAATTGGAGTTGATTGATTTTTGCATCATATAAGCCAATGGGAGTTCCTAATATTACATTGGCTTCGCTGTATAATTTTTCCTCATTATATAGTTGCAGGCTTTTTATTTCATTGCGTATATTTTTTACTTCTTTAAATAAAAGATTCCGCTGGTCCCTCTCCGCTTTTCCAAAACTACGTTTATATTTCAGGGCCATTCTGCGAAATTCTTCGGCTCTTTTTTTAAGCTCTTTAATTTCCTTTTGCTGTTTACCATTGGCAAGTTTACCTTCAGGTGTATACGCAAAAACTTCTTCATCTGTCTTACTAAAATTTCCTACCCTTAGCACCTTCAATCCTTTTTTAATAAGTTCTTTGGTAATATGATCCACAGCCTTATTGGCAGGGGTACTTACCAATACTTTTTCCCCGGTTTTCACTAACTGTTCTATACCTTCTACCAGTATAGTTGTCTTGCCTGTTCCCGGAGGCCCATGTACAATTGTAATCTCCTTTTTTTGAAGAATAGCAGTAACGGCTTTTTGCTGGCTATCATTTAGAAACTGATTGATAAATGTAAATTCAAATTTGTTTACAATATCAATGTTATCCATCAATGTATCAGCATGTATTTGTTCAAACAAGTGGTACAGCACTTTGTTATTCTCCAGGCCGTTCAACACATTTTTCATGATTGTGCTGGTGCGCTGATCTGGTGCCAACTTAATACCCACTTTATCGTCCTCTATCCATTCAGGAAAATCAGGCGTAAACAGCCTGAATTCCCCCATCTTTCCGTCCAGGTATATCAATATACCTTTTATAGAATCTTCACCAGCACAAAAACATTCTATGGCAACGCCATCCCTGAAATGATTAGTCTCGGCAGGAAATGGTAGCCGGAAACTGATCTCAGGGTAATCCGCATAACCAAAATTTTTGCGGGTTATAACTATAGGATGAAGTGCAAGTCCCTCAACCTTCAAAGATTTTAATGTATGTTGCTGATCAAGGCTATAACGCTTTATTTCCTCTTTTTCTTCTAAATGAATACATGACAATAGTTGCCTGATATATGGATGAGTTGTTGGCATGGTGTGAAAATACATTCCGTAGGCAGGAATAAAAAATTTGATTAATTAGTCAGAATGATTAAATCACTTAAAAAATATCCTCCTTTGAAAAACTGATCCGGACAAAAAGGATTGCTAAATTTTTATTATCCCTAATCAATGATTCACTTCTTCGATGGATCCAGTATCAGCAGTATGAGATTGAATTAATTAAGGAAGAAAGCAATGTGTAATAAATTCAATTTACAGGAGATTATAAATGTATAATTATAATCTAGTACCGATAATATACTCTCTAAAATTAAATATTAAACGCTATCCTATTGCATCTCGTGGATTAGTAAGGGCTTACTTTATTAAAAGATTCCTTACATAAGTATTGACTATTTGTTCAACAGGCGTCTTCATTAACAGATTTTAATTGAAATTTTGCCAATAACGATGGATATTTGCAGAAATATTTCTAAAACCAATTATTTATCATGAGTAATCAACCAAGTACTTTATTTGATAAAGTATGGGATTCGCACGTAGTTCGTAAAATTGAAGATGGCCCGGATGTATTTTTTATTGACCGCCACTTTATTCATGAAGTTACCAGCCCTGTGGCATTTTTGGGACTGGAAAGCAGGGGCATTAAAGTAATGTCTCCCGAGCACACTTTTGCTACTGCGGATCACAACACACCCACCATTAATCAACACTTACCAGTAAAGGATCCATTGTCTGCCAACCAGTTGAAAGCATTGGAACAAAATTCTGCAAAATATGGAATTTCACATTGGGGGCTTGGCAATCCTAAAAACGGAATTGTGCATGTAGTAGGTCCCGAAAATGGGATCACGCTGCCAGGAATGACTATTGTATGCGGCGATTCTCATACGTCGACACACGGTGCATTCGGCGCTATTGCTTTTGGCATCGGCACTTCTGAAGTAGAAATGGTTTTGTCTTCTCAATGCATCATGCAACCAAAGCCTTTAAAAATGCGCATCAATGTGAATGGGACTTTAGGAAAGGCTGTTACTCCAAAAGATGTTGCTTTATATATCATTTCAAAACTAACTACTGCGGGTGCTACAGGATATTTTGTAGAATATGCCGGTGATGTTTTTGAAAAAATGAGCATGGAAGGCCGGATGACTGTTTGTAATATGAGTATTGAAATGGGAGCTCGTGGCGGCATGGTAGCCCCAGATGAAACCACATTTGCGTATATTAATGGTCGTGATCAGGCGCCAAAAGGTGAAGCCTGGGATAAGGCCCTGGCCTATTGGAAAACATTAAAAACCGATGAGGATGCGGTGTTTGACATGGAATATAATTTTGATGCTTCGGATATTGAACCTATGATTACTTATGGTACTAATCCGGGCATGGGAATAGGTATTTCTAAACTGATACCTAAAGCGGCTGACTTAAAAGGAGGTGCCACTACTTACGAAAAATCGCTCAAATACATGGGTTTTTCAGAAGAAGACAAAATGATTGGCAAAAAGGTGGATTATGTCTTTATCGGTAGCTGTACCAATGGCCGTATCGAAGATTTCAGGGCATTTGCATCAATCATTAAAGGCCGCAAAAAAGCCGACCATGTTACAGCATGGGTGGTTCCCGGCTCTCATATTGTAGAACAACAAATTAAAGAAGAAGGTATTCTGGATATTCTAACTGAAGCTGGTTTCACATTGCGCCAGCCGGGTTGTTCAGCATGTCTTGCTATGAATGATGACAAGATTCCTGCAGGTAAATATGCAGTAAGTACCAGTAACCGGAATTTTGAAGGTCGCCAGGGACCAGGAAGCCGCACATTACTGGCAAGCCCATTAATGGCTGCTGCTGCTGCTGTTACAGGTTTTGTAACAGACCCAAGAGAATTAATGTAATAGCAAAATCAAATATCAAATTATAAAAAAATAAAATGGCTTACGATAAATTTACGGTTCTTAAAAGCTCGGCGGTTCCTTTGCCAATTGAAAATGTAGACACAGACCAGATCATTCCGGCTCGTTTTCTAAAAGCAACCAAACGGGAAGGGTTTGGTGATAATCTTTTTAGAGATTGGCGTTATAATAATGATGAATCACCTAAGCAGGATTTTATATTAAATAATCCTCTCTATTCAGGAAAAATATTAGTTGCGGGTACCAATTTTGGTAGTGGAAGCAGTCGTGAACATGCAGCCTGGGCAATTTACGATTATGGATTCCGATGTGTGGTATCCAGTTTTTTTGCTGATATTTTTAAAGGGAATGCACTTAATATTGGTATATTACCCGTACAGGTAAGTCCTGCATTTTTAGAAAAAATTTTTAAAGCTATTGAAGCTGATCCAAAAACAGAATTGGAAGTTAGCCTCCCTGACCAGACGATTACTATCCTGGCTAAAGGTGATCGCGAATCTTTCAAGATAAACGGTTACAAGAAACATAACATGTTGAATGGCTTTGATGATATAGATTATTTACAGGCCATGAAAAACGATATTGCTTCATTTGCTGCAGAAAAAGAAATATAAACCTATTTTAAAATATTCAACCACTATCTTTTAAAATTAATATTATCTAAAGATAGTGCCATTAATGCAGGCTTTTTAACCAATAAAAATTTTATAGAATTGCAACGTCACATTGAAATAATGGATACTACGCTCCGGGATGGTGAACAAACCAGCGGCGTATCTTTTTCTTCATCTGAAAAATTAACCATCGCTCAATTATTATTAACAGAAGTAAAAGTTGACAGAATTGAAATTGCTTCGGCACGAGTTTCAGAAGGCGAGTTCCAGGCAGTAAAAAAGATTACTGAATGGGCTGCTTTAAATGGTTTTATTGATAAGGTGGAAGTACTCACTTTTGTAGATGGCGACGTATCGGTAAACTGGATGTTGGCTGCGGGAGCCAAAGTAATGAACTTACTTACCAAAGGTTCATTAAATCATTTGACACACCAGATAAAGAAAAAACCGGAAGAGCATTTTAAAGATATTGCCCAAGTGATTGCCTTAGCCCGGCACAAAGGATTGGAATGTAATGTTTATTTGGAAGACTGGAGTAATGGAATGCGACATTCAAAAGAATATGTATTTCAATACCTGGATTTCCTTTCCAAGCAGCCTGTAAAGAGAATCTTATTACCCGATACTTTAGGGGTTTTGATTCCTTCAGAGACCTATGAATATATTTCATCTATTGTAAATAAATACCCTGACCTGCATTTTGATTTTCATGCGCATAATGACTATGACCTTAGTACTGCAAATGTATTAGAAGCAGTTAAGGCTGGTGCCAAAGGACTACATCTTACTGTAAATGGTATGGGCGAAAGAGCTGGAAATGCCCCATTAGCAAGTTCTATTGCTGTACTAAATGATTTTATGCCCGAGGTTGCCACTTCTGTTATAGAAAAATCATTGTACTCGATAAGCAAATTGGTAGAAACTTTTTCAGGTTTCAGAATATCGGCTAATAAACCTATTGTTGGAGAAAATGTTTTTACACAAACTGCAGGTATACATGCAGATGGCGATAAAAAGAATAACCTTTATTTTAATGATTTAATGCCTGAACGATTTGGCCGCGAACGCAAATATGCCCTGGGAAAAATGAGCGGTAAAGCCAATATTGAAAATAACCTGCTTCAATTGGGGATTCAGTTGGCTGGAGTTGATTTAAAAAAAGTAACACAACGGATTATTGAACTGGGTGATCGTAAAGAAACCGTAACACAGGCAGATCTCCCTTATATTATTTCTGATGTACTGGATAGCAATAGCATATCAGAAAAAGTATTGATTAAAAACTATGTACTCAGCCATTCAAAAAATTTGCGCCCTTCTGTTACATTAAGCATTTGCATTAATGGAGAATTGTTTGAAGAACATGCGCAGGGCGACGGGCAATATGATGCATTTGTGAATGCACTAAATAAAGTATACAAGCTGAAAGAAATAGAATTACCCGAATTAGTCGATTATGAAGTACGCATACCTCCCGGTGGCAAATCAGATGCATTATGCGAAACGATAATTACATGGTCGCACCATTGTAAAGAATTTAAAACAAGAGGGTTAGACAGTGATCAAACAGTTGCTGCTATTAAAGCAACTGAAAAAATGTTGAATGTGATTTAAAATTTAAAAGCTACAGGAAAAATAATTTAAAGTTAATTATGGCAAAAAAACAAATCTTAATAGTTCCCGGAGATGGGATTGGACAGGAAGTAACAGCAGCTGGTAAAAAAGTATTGGAAGCAATAGCGCTAAAATTTAATCATGAGTTTACTTATGATGAAGCATTAATTGGTCATGTGGCTATAGAAGCCACAGGAGATCCGCTGCCCGAAGCAACTTTAGTGAAAATGAAGAATTCAGATGCGGTGCTTTTTGGCGCGGTAGGACATCCTAAATACGACAATGATCCTTCTGCAAAAGTCCGTCCTGAACAAGGTTTATTAAAAATGAGAAAAGAATTGGGTTTATATGCCAACATCCGTCCCATAAAATTATTTGATGAATTACTAGGTGCTTCAAGCATCAAACCAGAGATTTTAAAAGGTGCTGATATTTTATTTTTCAGGGAATTAACCGGCGATATTTACTTCGGCGAAAAAGGTCGTAAAAATAATAATGATACTGCTTTTGATGTTGCAGAATACAGCCGCTATGAAGTAGAACGGATCGGAAGAAAAGCTTTTGAAGCCGCAGGAACAAGAAGAAAAAAATTATGTTCTGTTGATAAAGCCAATGTTTTAGAAACAAGCCGTTTGTGGCGTGAAGTGATTCAGAAATTAGCATTAGAATATCCTGACATTGAAGTGGAATATCAGTTTGTAGATGCAACAGCCATGCTATTGATCAAAGATCCATGCCGTTTTGATGTGGTAGTCACAGCCAATTTGTTCGGTGATATTTTAACCGATGAAGCCTCACAGATAGCTGGCTCCATGGGCATGTTAGCTTCTGCTTCTATTGGCGACGGAACAGGAGTTTATGAACCTATCCATGGTTCTGCGCACGATATTACGGGCAAAGGAATTGCTAATCCTTTAGCCTCTATTCTTTCAGTAGCGCTGTTATTGGATATTTCTTTCGGCATGAAAGAAGAATCAGAATTAGTGATCAGCGCAGTTGATAAAGTATTAAAAGCCGGATACCGTACCGGAGATATTGCAGATGCTCATACCCCTCAGGAAAAACTTTTGGGTACCCATGCCATGGGCGAAGAAGTATTGAAGTTTTTATAAGAATAAGGTTTTCTCAACCGCATAAAAAAATACTTTACAATAGATTAAATATTAAATCATTACTGAAATACCGCACAAAATACATCTATTCAAAAGTTGGGTTAATATAACACACAATGTTGATCTGTAAGCAATTTAAAGGTATAAATAGTCCTAGTAAGTGCTTGAGTAGAAAAATAATTGGCCGAGCAAATACCTTAGAGGAAGGCCAATCAAATTATTAAAAAAAACTTAATTCATTATAACTATATAAACAATACTTAAGAAAACAGTATTATTCAATCATCTTATTTCTCATCCCATACATAAGCAGGCCGCCAATCGTTTTAGCACCTACCTTATTTTTCATGTTCTGACGAATGGTTTCAATTGTTCTTGGGCTCAGGAAAATTATTTTTGAAATTTCATCAGTAGTTTTATCCTCTCCAAGCAATTGCAAAATTTTTAATTCTTTTTCACTAAAAGTAATTGGGATATGGTTGCCATAATGTTTACGTACATTTTTCTTTTGCATTAACTTACCCATTACGGCATTATTAACTAATTGATTAAAATAAAAATCTTCATTCATGCAGGTAAGTATTGCTTCATAAATTTCACCAGGATCAGTTGTCTTGGTTAAATACGCATTTGCACCCATCTCCATCATTTTACTTATCATCTTCTGATCATCATACATTGAAAGTACAATAATCTTAAGGTCATCATACTCTTTTCGCAACATCTCTATTGCATTGATACCATCAATTTCCGGCATCCTTATGTCCATTAATAAAATATCTGGTTTTTTTATGGTCATTTTATGAATCAGATCTCTCCCATCCTCAGCTTCCCATATCATTTTTAAATCTTCTTTGGTGCTAAGTGCCATTTTAATGCCATCTCTGAAAATTTTATGGTCATCAGCAATTGCAAATTTAATAACGGTAGATAAAGACATCGGGTTGTAACTGTTAGGGGGTGTAAAATTTTAATTTATAACGTAATTTTCATAAATCTATTATGTATATTTAATAATATTTACGATTAACATTCTAATTTATTAGAATTATTACTCACGTAAATTTACGCATTTTTTTTTCGTATAAACACGAAATTAAAATGCGTATTTTATCTAAATAAAAGTATTAATCACATTAGCAAAAGATTATTCCTGCTATAGGAAAGCAAACTAAATATAATTATTTTTGAATCATTTATTGGCATTGGCCCACAAAAATTAATATCATTATTAATTAATATCATTATTGTCTAGCTTGGCCCACAGGTTAATATCCAAATTCACAATTCAAGAACAACATCGTGAAAACCCAATACTTCTGCGTTAACTGGTGTCAATCAATATTTTTATCAATTCTCCACTATAGTTACCAACCCACGCAATTTCTTCTACTACTTCTTTATTTTTTAACAATCGTATATTTACCCTCGTAATATACCTTTTTTTTGAATAGTAATTTTACTATATTTACATCGTAGATATACCCTTTTTTGATACGTTAATTTACTTACGCAAATCGATGAAACATTCATCCAGCAAGAGTTTAAGCAAAAATAGGGTATATAACTTAAAAAAATAGCTATTGCACCGGAATTAGTTTTTTAAGAAGTTAGCATTCAGATTACATATTAAAACCTCTTTACAAAACAAAAAAAACTTACAATCATGACACAAAACGCACTCTTAGAAACCAAGAGTCTTGCTGAAGTTGGCGAAGACATTGGATTGGCAGAAGGTACCAAACTGGTGAACGCTTTTAGAGAAGCAAATCCTGATGCAACACCTGGTTATTACATCGGCCGGAACATTATTGATCAAATTTTAAATCAACCTGGTTGTGTAGGAATTAATTTCCGCAAATGTCTTTCTGAAAATGAAGAACATTTAGTATACACCGGCGTAGATGCAGAAGGTAAAGATATTCTTACTTACTCTGTAGTTACAAACACTGGCGATATCGTTAAAGAAAATGGTATTGTTGCTGATAAAATTGTAATTGACTGGACAGTAATTAATGGCGGATAAATTTTATTTGTTCATAAAATTTAAAATATGTAGTTATATTTGACTCAAAAAATAATTACTATTTTAAAGTTATTACTATATACAGGAATTTTTTCAACCCTATTACCTTTAATTTTTTTTCTGTTATTCAAAAGGAATAATAAAGAAAAAGAGCTAAAGGTAATTTTATTTTATATCCTTTACTGCATAGTAAATGAAGGGTTAAGTTTTTATTTTCAAATCACCAGATCCACTAATACTACAATATTATTTGCCCTTTATAATATTGTAGAATTTTCCTTTCTAGGATACTTCTTTTACCTGATTTTTCGTAAACAAATAGAAAAAAAGATCACCTTTTATATTGGCATTTCATATATTTTATTCGCTTCTATAGATTTTATCTATTTTAATAAATGGAAAGCATTTGATTCATTTGCTTCAGGGATAGAATCAATCATTATTATACTTCTTTGCATATATTTTCTATTCTCACAAATCAAAGGATCAAATAGCTTATTGATCTACTCTACTTTTAATTTCTGGGTTGTTATTACATTTTTAATTTATTTTTCAGGAACTTTTTTTCTTTACCTTATCGCTGATAGTATGAGAGAAAATGTTTATTTTCAAAAACTTTATTTTATAATTAATATTTCTTTCAATATTCTCAAGAATATATTGCTATGTGTAGCCATGACAATGAAAATCAATCATACTATTGATAAACAACCAACACCATCACTTCCTGAACTGGATGATGACATTTTTTTTTATAATAATAAAAATTAACTTCCATAAATTAAATGTTTTTTATACAGTTATCTTCTAATTCATCTGGCATTTCAAGTATGCTAGTCTTGGGTACTTTAGGTATGTTTATCATGGCTATTACACTTATTTCGCTATTAGTATTCCATCAAAGAAGAGTCATTAGATTTAATAAGCAAATACAGAAAATGGAAGAGGAGCGACAACAAATGTTATTGCGTGCATCAATTCGCTCCCAGGAAGATGAAAGACAACGTATTGCAGCCGATTTGCATGATGATGCCGGACCACTTTTAGCCACTGCCAGACTTTATTTAAATGAAAATTTGATCCACCAGGAGCCATCAGTTCAACTTCAATCAATTTTTAGTGCCAAACAAATTATAGACGATACAATTCAATTGATCAGGAATATATCACATAGTCTAATGCCTCCAACTTTAAAGAATTTTGGATTAGAAGCTGCAGTAAAAGATTTATTTGACAAAATAAATGGTTCCGGTGTGATTAATGCCAGTGTCCGATTTCATGATAACCGCCAAAGACTGAATGAAGAACAGGAATTATTAATCTTCCGTATCATACAGGAGTTAGTTACTAACATCATTAAACACAGTAACGCAGGATTTATTCACCTGACTCAAAACGCCCAGGGCAATTTAGTATATTTCCGCATACACCATGATGGCAAAGGAATACTTCAGGAAGATTTCGATAGATTAGAAAGCAACTCTATTGGCCTGGGATTAAAAAACATCCAAAGCCGCATGAGAATTTTAAAAGGTTCCATTTCATTTGAGATTGACGGGACTCGTACATATTATAAATCTACCATTGAAATACCCAGAGAACTTGTTTAAATAAATATTTTATTTTTATACTTTTTCTTTATATCTTTTACGTGTTAAGAATAAAATATGATCCCCGAGATAATCAATATTGCCATAGCTGATGACCATAAAATATTCAGGAAAGGAGTAATTCTTTCTTTAAAAGCTTACCATAATATTAGAGTCATATTAGAAGCTGAAAATGGTGAAGAGCTCATAAAAGGAATTGAAATAGAACAACCTGATATAGTTTTGATGGACCTAAAAATGCCAGTGAAAGACGGTATAGAAACCACAAAATATCTCAATAAACATTTCCCTGCTGTGAGGATCCTTATATTAACCATGTTTGAGGATGAACGTTTTGTAGGTCATCTCATGGATAGTGGAGCAAATGGATATTTACTTAAAAGTACGGAACCTGCAGAGATAAAACAGGCTATTATGGATGTAATGAAAACCGGCTTCTATCTTAATAATTTCGTAAACCGTGTACTGATAAAAAAGAATTACGCCAAACAAAAATTTAACCCAAATCTCAATAGTGAAATAGTAGTAAGCGATAGAGAAAAAGAAGTACTTTCACTGGTGTGCATGGAATATACCGCACATGAGATTGCGCAAAAAATGGAAATAAGTCCTCGAACTGTTGAAGCCATTAAGGATAGGCTAATGGAGCGATTTGGAGTAAAAAACTCCGTAGGCCTCGTGTTTTTCGCTATGAAAAATTCCCTGATTGATTAGAAAAGGTGAGCAAAATACACTACAGCAAATATTCTCGATATCGTATTATAAAATTAATCTAAAAAGGAAATTGGTGATCTCTTAAATTGCCTTACTCTGAATTTTCAAGATATTACCGCCCAAAAAGGAATGTAAGTAAATTAGTAGTGGACTATAAAAATTTACTTTCAAAGCCTATAGTATTAAGATTATGGTAAACAAAAAATTATAGAGTTGTAATTGTACAATCCTCAAAATAAAAAAAATAATGGGAAAGAATTTCCTGCTTGTCCTATTTTTCCAGACAAAAAACAATTCAAGTGTTTATAGCGTTTATTTCTTTTTTAAGCCGGAAAGATAATTTTCGAGAGCCGAAACCATACTTGGCATATTAGGCTGCGGAGCTATTATATCAGGGCGCAAACCAGCAGCTATTACAGCTTTCCGGGTATTGTCACCAAAAGCTCCGATCAAAGTTCCGTTTTGATTAAAGGAGGGGCAGTTTTCCATAAAACTTCTTACGCCCAAAGGAGTTAACAAGCAAATGATTTCAAAATTGTGTTTTTCGATAATTTTTTTCACATCATTTGAGATAACTTTATAGAGTACCGGAGTAGCGTAATCACAATTATTTTCAATAAGCCAATTGGTAATTTCACTATCAAACGATTCGGAACATGGATATAAGAATCTTTCCTGATCTTTATATTTGCTCATTACCTCAAAAAGACTGTCATTAGTTCCATCAGAGCCAAAAAAAACTTTGCGCTTGCGATAGAGTATAAATTTCTGAAGATAAAGGGCCACAGATTCTGTAATACAAAAGTATTTGGTATGTTGAGAGGTAGTAATTCTCATTTCTTCGCAGGTTCTGAAAAAATGATCAATAGCATTTCGACTTGCAAATATTACAGCGGAATATGAAGCTATATCAATTTTTTGTTTGCGGAATTCTTTTGCAGGAATTGGTTCCACTCTTATAAATGGTTCAAAGCTAAGGGTTACCTTATATTTCCTGGCAAGTTCAAAATACGGAGACTTTTCATTTCCGGGTTTGTGCTGAGTTATCAGGATATTTTGAATTTCCTTAATTGTCTTTGTTTCTGGTACTACAGTGGTCATATCCATTTTAGAATTCATACGCTAATAACAAAGTTAAGTTTTTTTTTTAAAAGGCTTCATCTAAAATGTCTTGAGAATGACATTGTTATCTTTAATTTCATATCAGGTAATCAATGGCCACTTTATATAGAATCAATAAGGGTATTATTTCGATCCCTAAAATATACAATATGAAATGCAAAGGGTTAAGTGGGATTTTTTTCTCGATAATTCCATAGCTTTTTACATATCTCGATAAAAAAAGCAATCCTATTAGTAGTAACGTGATAGTGATGATAGTATTTATCCATTGAGACATGGAAAATGCTATCAATATGATAAAGGGAACCAATAATATGCCAGTTATCTTATTAGTGAGGAATATAATAAAAATGTAATTATCAGTTGTTTTCTGTGAAGCAGATATCCATCCAGTAAATTTGAGAAAGCAATATTTAATAAAATAAAGTATCGCAATACTTAGTATACAAAAAGGCAAAAGAAGTTTACTACTTATCAGCCTGGGTGGATGAAAATGCGCAAAAAGCAACCATATATATATTCCCGTCGATACTGCAAAAAAAATATTCAGGATAAATGAAGGAAGTTTTGCCTGCAAAAGCTGGTCAGCCAACTGCGTCTGCCTTAATGAAGTATTAAAGAAAACTCGAAAAAGATTATTAAAATAACCACTGTAAAAAGTTTTAAAAATTCCTAAAATCAATATGATAATACAAATGGTATAAAATAAAAATTCTTTTCCTTTTGCAACTCTTTCTTCTTCGATAAAAAAAACAGGAGTATCCTTTATATTGATTAATCTATTTTTTAAAAGCAGGTCATGGGTAATTCTGTGATAATCAGCAGCAGCAGAAGAAGGTAATGCAGTATCCGGGTTATCATTATTTTTTTCTGAATCAAAAACTATGTTGCTGATTTTTGAGTTGCTATCAGGTGACTGTTTTATTTTTCCATTAATTGCATTTTTTCTTATCGCATCGTAACCTGTACCTACTTTTAGTGATGTAATTTTAAAAGTACCATGTGCAGTCATTTTTTTTACAAAATCTATTTGTTTTTTCTTTATGCCTTTTGAAGTGTCCGCTTTTTTGAGACGTATGCTATCCTTTTTTATTTGCGCATAAGTATAGTTGTTGCATAATGCAATCAGAAAGCCTAACGTAAAGAATGAAATCCTTTTTATTCTCATTGTGTCAAAAATAGTTGATATAACCAAAATGAATCTTGGAGGCATTTCTAATGTCAAATTTCACATCATTTCTTTTCCCGATAGCATAGCTAAGATTCAATAAACCTAATTTAGTTTCAAATGCCAACCCTATTCCGCCACTTAGGAATGAATTGGAATATTGAGTTGTATTCAATTTTGTTTTAGTAAATCCTACATCAGAAAATCCAAAGAAATAAGAATTAATCCCTACTAAATACCTGTATTCTGCTGTAAAAGCTGCATATTGATTGGCATAAATGCTTTCTTCATCAAAACCACGAAGCAATTTATAGCCCCCTATCTGAAACAATTCGTTCAGGAAGGTTTGAGGACTTTGAAAGAGGCCAATATTCATTGCCATTTTTAATGTATTGGTTTTGCCAAAAGGAAAATAATGAGCGGCTGAAGTTACTATCCTGAAACGATATGATTTTAATTTTATAGAATCGTAAAGTGAATTAAAATCAAAGGTAGGATCAGCAGGGTCTTTTAGATTTACAATGTCATTATTTTTTGATATTTTTTTGATACCAGCAGAAGCCGTTATATCAAATTCATTGCCTTTTCTTGGATTCAGCCTGTAATTCGTATTTACAAAATGGTAGCCAACACCAAAATTACCCGATGCCACGTCAATATTCGGAGGCAACATTTTTGAAAAAATAACCTGGGGAGTATCTACGCCACCAGAAAGTAAATAGCTCCTTTCGTACTCATAAAATATCTTAAAGGTCTGGTTGGAAGAAATAATATATTGAAGCCCGAAAGTGGAATTCAATTGTAAATAGGAGGAATCTCTTTTTAATAAATCGAATGAAAAATCAATGCCGAAATTTGAATTCAATATATAAGGATATGTATATCCCAGGTTTAATCTGGGTGATTGTGGCTGAAGTTGTTGCCAGTTCACAAGAATATTTTCGCCAGAACCCAAAGCATTTTTTAAATCAAGATGAACATCTCCCGTAATTTGAGTTTTACCGGTTATAGAATTACCCGGTAAAAAACCAACAAGTACATTAACCTGGCTGCTTCGTTTGGGTTCCAGGTATAAATTAAGATAAGCTCCTGATCCCAGCATAGTTACTTTACAGGGCTGCTGCTCCTTTATAAACGGAAGTTCCTCAATCAATTTGCTTACCTGCTTTAGTTTTTCCTGGTTGTAAATGCTGCCATTGGGAAGGTTAAGGTAATGTTGAAGAAACAGGTTTCTGATTTTTGCTTTACCGTAAATCTTAATACTATCAAAATGATACAAAATGCCTTTTTTAACTTTCAGATAACCCTTTATTTTATTACCCGATATTTCAATATTTTGCAATGAAATTTCTGCAAATGGGTATCCATTATTTTCATAATAATTAATTATTTTTTCCTGCTGAAACTGTAAGCGTGAAAAATCAATTCTTTTATTAGTGAATTGTTTATCATTCCACCCGATATTATCTAATACACTTTTATCAACACTATCGGTATTAATCTGTACCCACTTATATTGTATGCCCAGGTAAAGTGACACCCTGGCAAAAGTAGAATCATAAAAGGCTGAATCGACTGATGATGTCGGAAAGCCCTTATTCAAAAGCATTCCAGGCAATGTGCTAATATATTGAGCAGCCATTTCTTTACCCTCAAAAGTATTTTTTAAATTTAAAGGCTCTAATTTCCCCGAAGTATCTTTGCCCGATAAAACATATTGAACCATATATTTCTTTTGACAAAAACCATAATTAAAAAAGAAAAACAGGATCAATATAATGAGCGAAAAAATCCTGCTCATATATTTTAGGGTCGTTGGTTTCATATTATTCATTCAAATCTAAAATGAAATTCTGAAACAGCCGTATATTCACAAAACAGAATCAATAAAATTGTAACTTTTGGCAGGTATCTATCTCCATATTCCTTTTTGCAAACAGGCATGTCATTATTGTAATTTTCACTTTTCTACATCGGTTGTTTTAAAAGACGAAATGATCGATTCCTTAAAAAAAGAAATTGAAATAAGAAGCAGATTTTCTCCAAAAAATGAAACTTCGGTACTCACTTCTAAAAATGAAATGATAGAAACCATTTATTTGGGAGGAGGTACACCCAGCCTTCTTACTCAAAATGAAATCCGGGATTTGCTGTCTTCTGTCAGAAAAAATTATAATGTAACTGATGAGGCAGAAATTACGCTTGAAGCCAACCCGGATGATATTCATAAAGAAAAATTAAAAGAATGGAAAAATGCAGGAATTAACCGGTTGAGTATAGGCATACAATCTTTTGTAGAAAGAGATTTATTATGGATGAACAGGGCTCATAATTCTGTGCAGGCATCAGAATGTATTCGTCTCGCAAAAAAAACAGGATTTAATAATTTTTCTATTGATCTTATTTTCGGCACTCCGGGGCTTACCGATAAAGAATGGAAAGAAAATATCCAAAAAGCAATTGACCTGGATGCCCCGCATATTGCCTGCTATGCATTGACTGTAGAACCCAAAACGGCTTTGCAAAAAATGATTGCTTTGCAAAAAAAAGAAGATGTAAATACAGATATGCAAGCAGGGCAATACACTATACTAATGCAATTGGTGCGCAATGCGGGTTATGAGCATTATGAAATTTCCAATTTTGCAAAACCAGGTTTCAGAAGCAGGCACAACAGCAGTTATTGGCAAGGGAAAAAATATATAGGTATTGGCCCGTCAGCGCATTCCTTTGATGGAAAAATGAGAACATGGAACAAAGCACACAATGTCTTCTACATTAAATCCATCGGGCAGGGAATTATCCCTTTTGAAAAAGAAATTCTTACACAAGCACAAAAACTGAATGAATACGTTATGACTTCTTTACGCACCATTGAAGGCTTGGATCTAAAATATGTTGAAAATACTTTTTCAGTGGGCGAAAGAAAAAGAATTGAAAACCTGGTTCTGGATGAAGCAGGAAATAACCGGGTTCTTATTATCGGAGACCAAGTTATTCTAAGTGATGAAGGGAAATTATTCGCTGATGGAATTGCTGTAAAATTATTTTCATAGTTTTTCAATACCCGGTTTAGAAGAAAAAATCACTTTACTTCCTGCATGGTAACTAATCTTCTATAAAACCCATCAAGAGCCATCAAACTCATATGTGTGCCACGTTCTACAATTTTTCCTTTTTGTAACACAATGATTTCATCTGCATGACGGATGGTACTCAGGCGATGTGCAATTACAATACTTGTCCTGTTGTGCATCAGGTTATTGATAGCATCTTGTACCAGCTTTTCACTTTCAGTATCAAGAGACGAAGTAGCTTCATCCAAAATTAAAATCGGGGGATTTTTGAGTACCGCCCGTGCAATAGTTACCCTTTGTTTTTCGCCGCCGCTTAACTTATTACCCCGTTCGCCAATGCTGGTATTGTACCCATATTCATTTTGCAAAATAAAATTATGAGCATTGGCAATTTTAGCTGCATTAATCACCTGTTCTTCTGTGGCATTATTCATTCCAAGAGAAATATTATTGGCAATGGTATCATTAAATAAAATGGGTTCCTGGGTTACAATGCCCATATGATGCCGTAAGGATTCAAGAGAATAATTCTTGATATTAATACCATCTATCAGCAATTCGCCTTTCACTGTATCATGAAACCTTGGTATAAGGTCAACAAGCGTGCTCTTGCCAGCTCCGGAAGAACCCACCAGTGCAATCGTTTTTCCCTTTTCTATTTTTAAATTAATATTATCCAATACTAATTTATCTTCATAGGAAAACGATACATTTTTAAATTCAATTGAGTCTTCAAATGAATGCAGGATTACCGGGTTGGTTATCTCTTTTATAGAAACATCTTCCTGGATTAAATGCTCTATCCTTTCCACACTGGCAGCTCCTTTTCTTATATTGTAGGATGCTGCAGATAAAGATTTTAATGGTTGGATAACCTGAGAGAAAATTAATATGTAGGCAAGGAAATCGCCCGGATCCAGGAAAGTATTTTTTAAAACCAGCCTGCCACCATACCAAAGCACACAAACTACAGCCGCTATCCCCAGAACTTCGCTCACCGGTGAAGCAAGGTCCCGCCGCCTGTTGGCCCTGTTTTTTAAGGTCAATAATTCCTCATTTTGGTCATCAAATTTTTTGAATTGTTTTTTCTCTGCATTAAAAGCTTTGATAACTCTTATTCCGCCAATAGTTTCATCAATAGTTGAGAGAATAGCGCCCAACTTTTCCTGTACCCGGGTACTTTGTTTTTTCAAAGAACGGCCTATCCTTCCGATTATTAGCCCAGAAACCGGTAAGAATAATATTAGAAAAAATGTCAATTGCGGGCTTAAAATAACCATGTAAACAAAAAACAAAATAATGGTTACCGGTTCCCTAAACAAAGTTTCCAGCAAATTGACACTGGAAGTTTCTACATCACTCAAGTCATTGGTAAGCCTGCTCATAATATCACCTTTCCTCTGATCATTAAAATACCCGATAGGCAATGCCAGGATTTTTTTATACATATTAGTACGCATGTCATTCACTACCAGATTGCGAATTGGTGTTAAAACATAAATGGACAGGTATAAAAAAATGTTTTTAAAAATGATAAAACTTAATATCAGGATGCAGATAATCCCCAAAGCTTTTATTTCACCGCCGGGAGTTTGAACTACCTGGTATAACCATATTTTAAACTGGTTAATTGGATTAATTCTTGAAAAGAAACTATTGTTTTGACTAACTGCACTCAGCGTATTCTGCTTTTTAAAAATAAGTAGCAGAAAAGGGCTAAGAAGACCAAGGGAAATGACTGAAAACAAATTCGAAAGAATGTTAAACCCAAAATATGCAAAAATTAGTTTTGGATACTTAACTACATAACGAAAAATAGTTCGTAAACTCTTCATTTATAAAATTGAAATGCTTTATTAATTTTAAATAGAGGCAAAGTAACTAATTTTACAAGGAATCATAATTATATAATAATGACAGAAGGTAAAAGACAAAAGCAAGTAGCCATTGAAATTGCCAAAGAACTTAATGACATTTTTCTGAAGATGGGGTTTACCATGTTGGACGGAGGAATGATTTCTATATCTTCGGTAAAAATCACCCCTGATCTTTTTGAGGCAAGAGTTTACCTAAGTTTTTTCCAGGTAAAAGATCCTGAAGCAGTCTTAGAAAAATTCAAGGAGCACAGCAGCGAAATAAGAGGAGAACTTGGGAAAAGAATGAGACACCAGCTTCGTAGTATCCCACAGTTGACTTTTTATATGGATGATACATTGGATTATGTGTTTAAAATAGAAAAATTGCTGGAGGATATTAAGAAGGAAAAACCAGGCGATCCATCTAAACCCTAAACCAATAAACTAATTACTTTTGTACCTGAAATTTGCATGGCGGTATTTTAAAGCAAAAAAAAGCACTCACGCTATTAATATTATTTCGTGGGTAACAGCGGGCGTAATTGCTTTTTCTACTATGTGCCAGGTATTGGTATTGAGCGTTTTCAACGGTTTTGAAGATTTGGTAAAATCACTTTATTCTAATTTTTATGCAGATGTAAAAGTAGTTCCGGCCATGGGGAAAACTTTTATTCTTACCCAGTCCCAACTGAATGAGATTCACCAACTACCAGGGATAAAAGGATTATCTCTTGAGGTAGAAGAGAAAGCATTATTACAAAACGGCGACCAGCAAACAGTTGTTTTATTAAAAGGAGTAGATTCGAATTATAATAAGGTTTCAGGTGTACCTCAAAAAATGTTTGATGGAGTTTTCAATACCGGGACTATTGATCATCCTAAATTAGTTTTAGGTGCAGGAATTGAAGATGCTATCGGCGTGCAGGCAGACAGGAATCTCTTTCCCCTTACCATTTTTCTTCCCAAGAAATCAGACCATGCTATAACAAATCCTCTTTCAATATTAAGCGAAGGAAACGCTACCACCTCAGGTAGTTTTGCCATTCAGCAGGATTTTGATAACAAATATGTAATTACTAACATTGGTTTTGTAAAGCAACAAATGAATTATAAAGTCAATGAATATAGTGCTTTGGAAATTTCATTGACCGATCCCGGGCAATCAGAAAGTTTTACGAAAAAACTTCAAAATACTCTAAGAGGTAAATATAAAGTACTCACCAAATACGAGCAAAACACCAGTCTTTATAATTCCATGCGATTAGAAAAATGGTTCATTTATGCAGTACTTACTTTAATCCTGATCATTGCTGCGTTCAATATGGTAGGCGCTTTAACGATGCTTGTGCTTGAAAAAAGAAAGGACATCAGTGTGCTTCAGGCTTTGGGCGCGGACAAATCTCTTGTGAAAAAAATATTTTTGAGTGAAGGTATTTTGCTTGCGGTAACTGGCGCAGGTACAGGGATTATTCTGGCACTAATCATTACACTTTTGCAATTAAAATTTCACCTGATAAAACTGGTAGGAAATTCTTTTTTAATCGATTACTTCCCGGTAAAATTAGTCATTACAGATTTTGTTCTGGTAGTGTGCACTTCTCTTATTATTGCCTTTCTTGCTTCCTGGTTCCCTGCCAAAAAAGCTTCGGAGCAAATGTTTAATTTGAAATCTTAGCACATCAGAGTGTCATATAGCTTTGTAAAGCTTTTACATAATTTTCAAACGCAGAAACTCCTTCGGGAGTAATTTTACAAATAGTCTGGGGATAATTATTATTAAACTGTTTTATGATTTTAATGTAACCCGCGCCTTTTAATTTGCTTATTTGAACACTCAAATTTCCTGAAGTTGCCTTTGTTTTTTCTTTCAAAAAAATAAACTCAGCTTCTTTGTCACTTATAAGGAGTGACATTACTGCCAGTCTTAATTGAGAATGTAATATGGGGTCTAATTCTTTAAAATCCATTTTGTTGATTTGCGATAAACATATAAATTTTCTTAAAATAAATCCTTGGATTATCTGGGATTCAAGGATCGAAAGCTAATATTGTTCTCCTTTTTTTGAATTAGAAAATAAACAATACGAAAGAATCTATAATAGGACCCTGATAAGTTATTTATTGTACTAATGTTGATTCCTCGCAATGGTTTATTTCTATGGTCAGTGATTTTACCACTTAATTTTACGTGGGCTTTGTAAATGAACTTATTAATAAAAATAGGGAAAAATGAGCCTATATATTTTTATAAATTTGACATAAAAATAAAGTAATTTATTAAATAAACATAATTGTTGAAAAAATATTTTTTGCAGAATTGCTTTATTCAGAATAATAGCTATTAACATATTAATAATCAATTGATAACAAATTAATATAAGCTCTTAAATTCTAATGTGAATAGAGAAGAAATTTATTAACATCCATAAAATTAATTTGTTTATCTGGCTGCAATTAGTAATTTAGCAATAGAATTTAATGGGTTAGTAAGTACAAAGAGCTGGTAGCAATACTGGCTCTTTTACTTTTTGCTCTTCAACATATTTTCTTCTCTTACTTTCTATTCACGTTTTTTATATTTTATTTAAATTCATTTTTTATTTCTCTTGATAATGATTGTTTAATTTCATAATCTTATTTATATTTTTTTGCCTGATGAATTTAAAATCAGCCTGGAATTAACCAGTTATTTTTTTCGGATTATTTCATTTTTTATAGATAAAATATTTTTGGATGAGTAAAACCAAAACTGCTTTTTTTTGCAGCAATTGTGGACAGGAAAGTGCTAAGTGGTTAGGCAAATGTCCTTCCTGCCAGGAGTGGAATACTTTTGTTGAGGAAGTAATTGAAAGAGGAACTGAAAAGAAAAGCAGTGAATGGAAAGAATATTCGGGACAGACCAATGGAATCAAAACAATTTCATTGCAGCAGGTTACAAGTGGTGAAGAAAAAAGAATAATAACAAAAGACGCCGAACTGAATCGTGTGCTTGGCGGAGGAATAGTGTTGGGAAGTATTGTATTAATTGGAGGTGAACCGGGAATTGGCAAATCCACTCTTTTTTTGCAAGCCTCTTTGCAACTGCAAAATATAGTTACCCTATATATAAGTGGAGAAGAAAGTGAGCAGCAAATTAAGATGCGGGCTAACAGGCTTCAAATTATTAATGAAAATTTTTTTCTACTTACTGAGACAAACACGCAAACTATTTTTAAGGAAATAAAAAAATTGAAACCACAATTGGTAATTGTTGATTCTATTCAAACGCTGCAATCTCCTTATATAGAATCTGCGCCGGGAAGCGTTTCGCAGATAAGAGAAAGCGCTGCAGAACTTCAGCGGTTTGCAAAAGAAAGTAACACGCCAGTTTTTTTAATCGGGCATATTACCAAAGACGGAAGCATTGCCGGGCCAAAAATTCTGGAACACATGGTAGATACCGTTTTACAATTTGAAGGTGACCGACATTATGCCTATCGTATTTTACGAACATTGAAAAATCGTTTTGGCTCTACCTCTGAACTCGGTATTTATGAAATGACCGGAGGGGGAATGAAAGAAGTTACCAATCCTTCGGAAATTTTAATTACTCAAAAAGAAGAACAGTTAAGTGGTGTTGCCATTGCTGGTACTATGGAAGGAATTCGTCCTTTGCTAATTGAAGTCCAGGCTTTGGTGACACAAAGTGTTTATGGAACGCCGCAAAGAACCAATACCGGTTTTGATTTGCGAAGATTACAATTATTGTTAGCCGTTTTAGAAAAACGTGGCGGATTTCATTTCGGGGTAAAAGATGTTTTTATTAATATTGCCGGTGGGTTAAAAGTAGAAGATCCTTCTATTGATCTTGCCGTATTAAGCGCCTTGCTTTCTTCTTATGAAGATACTGCCATACCAATGCACACTTGCTTTGCCGGAGAAGTGGGATTAAGCGGAGAAATAAGAGCGGTAAACCGGATTGAACAACGCATTGCCGAAGCTGAAAAATTAGGTTTTGAAAAAATCATTGTCAGTAAATACAATACAAAGGGCCTGGGGGGAAATAAGTTTAATATTGAAGTAGTGCCTTTAGGGAAAGTTGAAGAACTTTACCGGTATTTATTTTGAGAAACTTTATAGAATTTTAGCAATTAGCAAATTGACTTAATTTGAAACAATCTTTCTTTAAATCACTGCCAATTTTTCATTTATTTTATCCGCACAATTGTATCGGATGTGGAACTGATGTTATTGATAATGAAAATTTTCTTTGCCTTGAATGTATTAATGATTTGCCCTATACCAATTTTGCAATTCATGCCAATAACCCGGTAGAAAAAAAATTTTGGGGTAGGATCGCTATTACTTCAGCCATGAGCGAATTTTATTTTTCCAAAGCATCTGTCATTCAGAATCTTATTCATGAATTTAAATATAAAGGGAATAAAAGGATTGGAACTTATCTTGGAAAGATAATAGGAGAGAGTTTATTAAACAGTCACCGTTTTAATGTAGATGCAGTGATTCCCCTTCCATTGTTTGAAAAAAAGGAAAGAAAAAGAGGATTTAACCAGGCAGCTATTCTTTGTGATGGTATTTCGGAAGTAATGAATATTCCAATCATTACAAAAAATGTGGTAAGAATTATTTCCACTGAGACTCAAACCAGGAAACATCGGGATGAGAGATGGCAAAATGTAAAAAAATCATTCTCAGTTTTATATCCTCATCAATTAGAAGGTAAACATCTTTTATTGGTAGACGATGTAATTACTACAGGAGCTACATTGGAAGCATGTGCTTCAGAAATTTTAAAAGTAAAAAGTGTAACTGTAAGTATAGCGGCTTTGGCATTAGCTACCAGGTGATAAGTTTAAATTTAAGAAAATCGAGTTAATAAGCCTTCAAAAAAAAGAATTGCTTTCACAATTCTCTTTAACTAAAAATATTAAAAATTTATCTTGTTATACCCATCTTAGCTTCAATAGACAAAGTAGCATGTGGTACAGCCCTTAATCTTGCTTTATCAATAAGTTTACCGGTTACTCTGCAAATTCCATAAGTTTTATTTTCTATTCGCATCATGGCCTTTTCAAGATGATCAATAAATGTAATTTGGCGGCTGGCCATCTGGCTCAATTGTTCTCTTTCCATGCTAAGGCTACCATCTTCCATAGTCATATAACGGTTATCTGAATCATCGCCACCCAATTGATCTTTGCGGGTAATAAGTCCCTGTAAATATCCAAGCTCTTTTTTAGCAGTTTCAAGTTTCCTTGAAATCAATTCTCTGAATTCAATCAATTCGTTATCACTGTAGCGCATAGTAGGGCCACTATATTCTTCAGGTGATTGATCAAGAACTGATTTGGTAAATTCAGGTTCATATTTCCTAGCCTTTTCTGTACTGGTTTTGGGCATTACAAATGGTTTCTCTGCTTTCTTTTTATCCTTATTTTTTTCTTTCACTTTCGATAATGCTTTTTTTAAATTTACTTTATGCTCAACTATAGATTTTGCAATTACTTCATTTTTCGCCGGGATAACTTTTTTAGATTTTACCGGTTCTAAAGTCTTTTTTGCTGCTACCTTGTTTGCAATTTTCTTTGCAGGCGCAGTCGGTTTTTTAACTGATGTTTTTTTAGGGGTAGCCAATTTATTAGGTGCTGCTTTTTTTACACCGGCCTTAGCAGTTTTTTTAACCGGTGAAGTTTTTGAAATAGGTTTAGTAACTTTTGTTGAAGAACTCAATTTAGATATTGC
Source organism: Bacteroidota bacterium (assembly GCA_030706605.1). Lineage (GTDB taxonomy): Bacteria > Bacteroidota > Bacteroidia > Chitinophagales > Chitinophagaceae > Ginsengibacter. The sequence goes on along the minus strand of JAUZOE010000013.1, from coordinate 53,297 downwards.
TTTTTTTGAAACTACTTTTTTTGAAACCACAGGTTTCTTAGCAGCTACTTTTTTAGAAGGCGTAGCTTTTTTGGGTTCAACTTTTTTTACAGCCGTTTTCTTTACAACTTTTTTAGCGGGAACTGACTTTTTTACTGCTACTTTTTTTAACGGGACAGTCTTTTTTACTACTGCCTTTTTAGACTTAGATTTTTGAACAACAGATGTTGCCTTTTTTTTCTGTATAGCCATAGTTAATTGCCTTTATTTGTGACTTTTACTGTTAAAGTGTCATTATTAACTTCAATTGTGGTGCCAATTGAAATTTGATTAGGGAAATCGATTTTATCTGCCAAAATTTCGGAGCAAATATACTCATTATATTCTGTAATTATATCTTTGACATCACCTTTATCTTCAATACTTAGCAGGATTTTATCGGTTAATTCAAAATTTCTTTCTTTTCTAATATTCTGTATCCTGTTAATGAATTCTCTTGCAAATCCTTCATTTTTAAGTTCAGGAGTTATTACCAGATCAAGTGCCACAGTAAGGTTACCTTTAACTGCTACTTCAAAACCCTCTATATCATTGGTAGTCACATCAATATCTTCTGAATTAATATAGATAGGATCTTCTTTTTTGTCATTATGGCCTGGATTTAACAGAAAGTCATTTTCCTGGATCTGATTAATGGCTGCATCATCAAGATTTTGAATCTTCTCTGCTGCCCATTTCATTTTAGAACCTAATTTTTTACCCAAAGATTTAAAGTTGGCTTTTGCTTTCTTTTTGATAAAATTATTGGTAGCCGGAATGATTTCTACCTCTTTAATATTGGTTTCTGATTTGATAATATTTTCTATTAACCTGATTTTCTGCTCAAAAGTGCTATCCGTGGCTGGAACAATTACCTTTTGAAGTGGCTGTCTTACTTTAATATTTACTTTTTTGCGAAGTGATAATATGAGTGACGAAATATCCTGGGCTAATTGCATTCGTTCTTCAAGATATGTATTTATTGAGCTTTCAATAGCTTTTGGAAAATTGGATAAGTGTATTGAGTCTGCACCTATTTTTCTAGTAACTGTATTCAGATTTTTAAATAACCAATCGCTAAAGAAAGGGGCGATTGGCGCTATTAATCCGCTGATTACTTCCAGGCATTCATATAAAGTTTGATAGGCTGAAACCTTATCTTTTGTATCTTCTGTTTCATTAGTATTGCCATCCGCCTTTGTCTTCACTGGTTTCCAAAACCTACGTCGGCAAAGTCTTACATACCAATTACTTAATTGCGCATCTACAAAATCCTCGATATATCTTCCCGCCTGTGTGGGTTCATAATCATCCAGGCTTTTGGTTACATTTTTTATTAATGTATTCAGTGAAGAAAGAATCCATTGGTCTATTTCCGGACGATCTTTTACAGGGATAGCGCTTTCTTCAAAAGAAAACTCATCTACATTGGCATAAAGTGCAAAAAATTGATAAGTATTATAAAGTGTTCCGAAAAATTTTCGTTGAACTTCTTTAATCCCTTCTATATCAAACTTTAAGCTATCCCATGGTGATGCATTGGTAATTAAATACCACCTCGTAGCATCAGGACCAAAAATCTCCAGGGTTTCAAATGGGTCTATCACGTTGCCAACGCGTTTACTCATTTTATTCCCATTCTTATCAAGTACCAACCCATTACTTACAACGGTTTTATAAGCTACGCTATCAAACAATAAAACGGCCAGGGCATGTAATGTATAGAACCAACCACGGGTTTGATCAACTCCTTCTGCAATAAAATCTGCCGGAAAATTATTCTTAAACTCTTCCAGATTTTCAAAAGGGAAATGCCATTGTGCATAAGGCATAGCGCCACTATCAAACCATACATCTATCAAATCAGCTACACGTCTCATAGGTTGTCCCTTTGAGGAAACTAAAACAATATTATCCACAAAAGGTTTATGTAAATCTGAAATCAGATTATCAATTCCGGATGTAACATCCTCGGCTGGTTCAAAAGTTAACAAACCTGCATCAACTGATTTTTTGATTTCAGCTTTTAATTCGTCTATGGACCCGATGCATTTTTCTTCATCTCCATCTTCCGTGCGCCAAATTGGCAACGGCGTTCCCCAGTAACGGCTTCTGCTCAAATTCCAATCCACCATATTTTCTAACCAGTTACCAAATCTTCCGGTTCCAGTAGATGCAGGCTTCCAGTTAATGGTTTTATTTAATTCGATCATCCTGTCTTTTACAGCAGTGGTTTTAATGAACCATGCATCCAGAGGATAATAAATAATAGGTTTATCGGTACGCCAGCAATGCGGATAATTATGTTCGAATTTTTCTACTTTAAAGGCCCGGTTTTCTTTCTTTAATTTTACAGAAATATCCACATTTACATCAGTATAATTGACTTCATCTTTGTAATCTTTTACAAAACGACCACTGAATTCACCAACACCCTCAACAAATTTCCCTTCTTTATCAACGAGTGTTAAAATGCCAAGGTTATTTTTTTTGCCCACTTTATAATCATCTGCGCCAAAAGCTGGAGCAGTGTGAACAATGCCAGTACCGTCTTCTGTAGTAACAAAGTCTCCTACAATTATTTTAAAAGGTTCGGCGCCTGGAGTTATTTCCCTTATTTTTTCCAAAGTATTGGCTTCGGAAGGAAGAAGTTGTTCGTAAGAAATCCCCTCTAAATCTCTCCCTATAAATTCTGCTAATATTTTCCAGGGAAGATGTTTTACTTTCTCATCAAAATTTTCAAAATCACCATTTTCATTTTCAGTTTTGAAATACTGGTGAATGAGCGATTTTGCCAAAATTACATTTATCGGAAGATGTGTATAGGGGTTAAATGTTTTGACCAAAACATAATCTATATGAACACCTACCGTCAATCCAAGATTGGATGGAAGAGTCCATGGAGTAGTAGTCCAGGCTATAAAAAATATTTCACCGGAACCAGGATTTACTTCATTATTTAAAGTTTGAAATAAAAATTCTGATTTTTTATTTCTGACTATCTCAAACATCGCCACCACACTGGTATCCTTTACATCTTTATAAGTTCCGGGTTGATTTAATTCATGCGAACTTAAACCAGTTCCGGCGGCGGGTGAATAAGGTTGAATGCTAACACTTTCATAGAGGTATCCTTTTTTGTACAACTCCTTAAGGCACCACCACAATGTTTCGATATAATTATTTTCAAAGGTAATATATGGATGTTTAAGGTCAACCCAGTAACCCATTTTATTTGTTAGTTCATCCCATTTATCTTTAAACTTGAGCACTTCCCTACGACAAGTAGCATTGTATTCTTCAACCGATATTTTTTTACCAATATCTTCTTTCGTTATTCCCAACAATTTTTCTACTCCTAATTCTACCGGTAACCCATGTGTGTCCCATCCACCCTTACGTTTTACCTGGAACCCCTGTAAAGTTTTATACCGGCAAACCAAATCTTTTAAAGTTCTTGAAATTACATGATGAATTCCAGGCATACCATTGGCGCTTGGGGGACCTTCATAAAAAACAAAAGGCGGATTTCCTTCTCTTGAAGTAATACTTTTTTCAAAAGTATTTTCATTATTCCATGATGATAATATTTCATCAGCAATTTCTGTAAGATTCAACTGCCGGTATTCACGATATTTCTGCTTCATTTTATATTAAACCTTCAACTAAAAAAGGAGGCAAAGGTACTGATTTTATGCGCTAATTTACTTTCGGATGGGTTATCATAATTATCTTTTAATTAAATGTTGCACCAAACGGGTCACCTGCTTTTGTTCTTTTGATTCAATTTATTTTTAAATATGTTAAATAAATACCAATCAATCACAAAAACCCAATTATTTATTCACAAAAAAAATGATTTGGCATAAAATTTATAATAGTAAGCAGAACCTATATTCAATAATATTCATAAATGAATATATTGGCCGTTGCAAGAATGAAAAACACTGATTTAATTTTTAAATTACTTTACTGAAGAGTAGGATATTTTTTATATACCAATCAGATACTTGCAGTTAAAAGGTTCCGTTGAAGGTGGAGATGTAATTCTTCGCTTTCTTTTTTTATCATTTTTCCTAATGATAGAATTGTGTAAGTGGAATTAAAAAGCAAAATTTTTGAATGCATTAATAGTTTTTTCTATATCTCCAGAACTTAACGCATTACTGAGGAACCAACTTTCATAGCCTGAAGGCGGAAGATAAATTCCATTTTCAAGAAGATGATGAAATAATTTATTAAACAAAGCAATATCAGCATTTGAAGCAGATTCAAAATCTACAACTTCATGATCGCAAAAATGGAGACTCATCATACTTCCCATGCGGTTAATCTGATGTGGAATTTTTTTGTACTCTAAAATTTCACGTAATCCCTTTTCAAGAGTAGCTCCTTTTTTCTCAAGTTCTGAATAAATAGATGGATTATTTTTTAATTCATTGAGGAGAGTAAAACCGGCAATCATTGCAATTGGATTTCCGCTTAATGTGCCAGCCTGGTAAACATTTCCCAAAGGGGCGATATGTTGCATAATTTCTTTTTTACCACCAAATGCACCAACAGGTAAGCCGCCGCCAATTACTTTTCCGTAAGTGACCAGGTCTGCATTAATTTTTAATTTTTCCTGGGCACCTCCCGGTGCTAACCGGAAACCCGTCATTACTTCATCAAAAATGAAGACAATTTTTTCTTCATCACATAATTTACGTAATCCCTCCAGGAAACCTGGCTGGGGAAGAATACAGCCCATGTTGCCAACGATAGGTTCTATAATAATTGCTGCTATTTGTCCTTTATTTTCCGCTGCTAATTTTTCTACCGCAGTCAGGTTATTATAAGGAGCAGTAAGCGTATCATTAGCAACACCTGCTGTTACCCCGGGAACTGTTTGAATATTTAAGGTTGCTATTCCACTTCCTGCTTTCACTAAAAAACAATCCGCATGCCCATGATAACAACCTTCAAATTTTATAATTTTATTCCTTCCTGTATATCCTCTTGCCAAACGCACTGCACTCATGCACGCCTCAGTACCGCTGCTTACCATACGAATGAGATCTACATTAGGCGCCATACTTTTTATGAGTTCCGCCATTTCAACTTCCAGTCGGGTAGGAGCTCCAAACGAAGTTGAATTGGCAACCTTTTCTTTTATGGCATTTACTACCGGTTCAAATGCGTGACCCAGAATCATTGGCCCCCACGAATTAATATAATCTATATAGCTGTTTCCATCTTCATCAAAAAGGTATGCACCCTTTGCAGACTTCATGAATAAAGGATTGCCACCTACACTTTTAAATGCTCTCACCGGAGAATTTACTCCACCGGGAATTGATTGCTGTGCGCGGGAAAAAAGCAATTCACTATTATGTATGTTCATAATTGTTGATTTTGAATTAGGGAAAACCAGAGATGTTGAAATTAATTTATGATAATAATTTTACAGCATCTTTTGCAAAATAAGTAGCTATTAAATCTGCTCCGGCTCTTTTTATAGAAGTAAGGCTTTCAAGTACTGCTTTATCTTCATTAAGCCAGCCCATTTTTGCTGCTGCTTTTATCATAGCATATTCTCCACTTACATGATAGGCACTTACAGGAAGGCTTACACTGTTTTTAACTTCACGTATTATATCAAGATAAGCCATTGCCGGTTTTACCATAATGATATCAGCACCTTCGTCTTCATCGATCTCAGCCTCTTTTATCGCTTCTAACCGGTTTGCATAATCCATTTGATAGGTTTTTTTATCACCAAACCCAGGGGAAGAATCCAGAGCATCTCTGAATGGCCCATAAAAACAGGAAGCATATTTTGCGCTATAAGCCATAATGCCGGTTTTAGTAAAATTATTTTGTTCCAGTGCTTCACGAATAGCTCCGATCCGGCCGTCCATCATATCGCTGGGAGCCACAAAATCTGCTCCTGCTTTTGCATGGCTCAAGCTCATTCTTACTAATGCTTCTACAGTTGGATCATTCACTATTTCACCATTTTCGACGATGCCATCATGCCCGAAAGATGAATAGGGATCCAATGCAACATCTGTCATCACCACCATTTCAGGCACAGCATTCTTAATAGCTTTGATACTGCGTTGCATTAATCCATCATCATTCCAGGCTTCTTTTCCTGTATTGTCTTTTAATTCATCCGGGGCTTTGATAAATAGTAAAACACTTTTTATTCCAAGACTCCACAATTCTTTTATTTCTATAAGCGTGCCATCTAAAGAACGGCGATAGTAGCCGGGCATTGACGGAATTTCGAATTCTATATTTTTCCCTTCGTCTATAAATAAGGGTGCAATAAAATCATTGGCAGACAACACGGTCTCTGCAACCATACTTCTGATAGAAGGTGATTGGCGAAGGATTCTGTTTCTTCTTTGTAAATACATAGGTTATTGCTGATTTAGAAATTTAATGATGATATTAATCTACCCAATTCTGAGGATGCAAACATGCCTGTAACAATTTATATTCCGCACTTCCTGCTTCAGGAGTGTAATCATACAACCATCTCGCTCTTGGCGGCAGGCTCATTAAAATACTTTCTGTCCGGCCATTTGTTTTTAACCCAAACAAGGTTCCACGATCATGGATTAAATTAAATTCTACATAACGGCCTCGCCTTATTTCCTGCCACTCAACTTCTCGATCTGTAAAAGATATATCTTTTCTTTTCTTTACTATTGGTAAATACGCATCCAAAAAAATATTTCCAACAGATTGTTGAAACGAAAGCAATTCCTCTGCTTCTGATTCATTTTCAGGTCGCAGGTGATCATAAAAAACACCCCCTACTCCACGCATTTCATTGTTCCGGTGTGTATTGGTAAAATATTCATCACACCATTTTTTATATTTTGGATAGTTATCCACTCCAAATTTATCCATTGCATTTTTAATGGTGCAATGAAAATGTTTAACATCTTCTTCAAATAAATAATAGGGAGTAAGATCTGTACCACCACCAAACCACCGTTCTATTACATTCCCTTCCTCATCATATAATTCAAAATAACGCCAGTTAGCATGAACAGTCGGAACAAAAGGATTAAGCGGATGTATCACTAAGGATAATCCACACGCGAACCATTTACTTCCTTCTAATTTTAATTGATTACGCATGGCATTAGTAACCTTCCCATAAACAACAGAAGTATTTACACCACCTTTTTCAAATACGTTCCCATTTTCAATTACTCTGGTTACACCACCACCTCCTTTTCCTTCAACACCTCTTACCCATTCATCAGTTTTGAAAACACTTTTGCCATCCTCTTCTGCTAAGGCATTACAAATTTTATCCTGCAGATCATAAACATATTCAATCCACCTGCCCCTGAATTCTTTTGTGTCGGTTTTAAACAACATAGTTTTTAATAAAATTTTTCATGTATGCAAAAAAATATTATTTACTATAGTTTTTTACAGCCTCTACGAATGCTTTTGCATTTTCAACCGGAATATTGGGTGTAATACCATGTCCCAGGTTGGCAATATAACCCTGTACGCCAAATGCATTGATCATTTCCGTTACCTCTTTTTTAATTTCTTCAACCGGTAATAATAATTTAGCCGGATCGAAATTTCCTTGCAAAGTAATTTTATTGCCGGTCATTTCTCTTGCTATTTGAGGTGAAATGCACCAGTCCAATCCAAGCCCGGAAGCACTGCTATCGCTCAATTCTTTTAAAGAATACCAACTTCCTTTTGGGAATAAAATTACAGGAGCTATATCTTTTAATGCATCGGCTATTTGAATTAGGTAAGGCTGGGCAACAATTTTAAAATCCCGGGGACTTAAACAGCCACTCCAACTGTCAAAAACCTGCAATACATCTGCACCTGCTTTTGATTGTGCTTTTAAATAATTGATAGTTGTGTCTGTTATTCTTTGCAATAACTGATGTGCCAACTCAGGCTGTGTAAAACAAAATTGCTTTGCTTTTTCCCACGTCTTGCTTCCTTTACCTTCCACCATGTAACACAAAATTGTCCAGGGTGCTCCTGCAAATCCTATCAATGGAACTCTTCCGTTTAATTCCTGCTTTGTGAGGGCAAGGGCCTTTGTTACATAATTTAATGTCTCTTCTACATTATCGGTTTCCAGTGCATCGACATCTTTTTGAGTCCTAATCACTTTTGGCAATAATGGTCCTTTGCCTTCTTCCATTAAAACTTCTAAACCCATTGCCTGGGGGATGACCAATATGTCAGAAAAAATAATAGCGGCATCTACTCCAATCTGATCAACAGGTTGGAGGGTGATTTCAGTCGCAAGTTCTGGCGTTTGCACACGGGTAAAAAAATCATATTTCGCTCTAAGTTTCATATAATCCGGCAAATACCTTCCCGCCTGCCGCATCATCCACACAGGTGGACGTTCTACTTTTTCACGCCTTAATGCTCTTAATAATAAATTGTTCTTTAAAGATTGCATTTAATAAATTTTGCTTAAACTAAAATGTTTTATTGCCAGGTTCACCAAATTTTCTTTTCCCGGAATTTCTGCAACAATAACAGGCTGACAGGTAAAAGAAGCTATAGCCCCCGCAGTGGTAGCGCCAATAGCAAAAAGTTGGGTCTTAGCTTCAATAGAATTTTTTGAAAAAAAACTTTGAACAGCACTTGGGCTAAAAAATAAAATACCCTCATATTGCCTGGCAAGTAGATATGGTGTCTGAATAGTTTTATACACTATTATTTCTTCAACATTCACATGATTCTTTTTCAGATTCAGGGGCAATTCGTCTCTTCGCTGATCACCGCAAAAGAACACAATATTTTTTATTAAAGGGTTTTCAATTATTTTCCCAGCTAATTGCTCTGCACTATCCGCAGTTTCTGAAATATTTTTTTCTCCAAATATCTTCGTTACAATTTTTTTTGTGGCATTACTAATACAAAAAATCTTCCAGGAAGTTTTTATTGAAACCAGTTTGCCGACCGCTTCAGCCGCATTCGCGCTGGTAAATACTACTGAAATGTTTTGATGGGATAATTCTTTTATTTTTTCAGCAATTGATGTGTCTTTTATTTCTTCAATCTTAATAAAAGAACTTTCATCAATAACAATATTATTTTTAGCGGCTTCTGCTATCAACTCATCACCCACAGGTCTGGTACTCAATATGTATACTTTATTTTTTTGCATCTTGTATACGCTGAATTATTAGTTGAGCATCTTCATTTTGTAATAATTCTTTGGCGGCAATCACTCCTAATTCATTATTGCTTTGAATTACATCCGTTTTTTCAATCTCAATCTTTTTAGTTCCACCAGGGCTACAAATATTTCCTTTAAAAATAATTGTATTTTCTTTAATAGTAGCCAAAGCGCTTATTGGTGTAGAGCATCCACCTAATAAAGCTCGCAAAAAATCACGTTCAATTCCTGCACATATTGACGTCGGTTCATCATTTAACAATTGGCAGGCACCAAAAGAAAAATTATCATCATTTCTGCAAACGATCATTATAGCTCCCTGGGCCGGGGCTGGCAACATCCAATCAAGATCAATTGAATTTTCAGGTCGAAGATTGATGCGTTCAAGTCCGGCTGCCGCAAAAATGGCCCCATTCCAATTATTCTCACTTATTTTCCGTAAGCGGGTATTTACATTTCCGCGCAAATTCTCAATTTTATGATTGGGATAACGATGTAACCACTGTGCCTTGCGGCGGGTACTACTCGTAGCTATTGTTAATGACGAGCTATCGGCCAATGAGTAATCCGGGTTCAATTCTTCTTCAATTAATTTCCTATCTCCTTTAAACACAAAAATATCTTTGTAAGTGCCTCTTTCTAATACTGCCGCCTGCCTGATTCCTGCTGGCAATTGAGTGGGTACATCTTTCATAGAATGCACAGCAATATCTATTTTTTTATTTAACAACGCAGCGTCCAGTGTTTTGGTAAAAATCCCCTGCACACCTAATTCATAGAGTGGCGTTATCGTATCCACATCACCTTCACTTTTGATGAAGATCAATTCTGATTCAATATGATTTTGCTTTAGGAGTGTTTGCACACGAGAGGCTTGCCAAACTGCTAATTGACTCTCTCTTGTGCCTATCTTAAGAGGTTGTTTCATAATCCAGGTGAAGATAGCTATTTAAAGCATTTATGCATTGGCAACCCTTATCATTCTTGTGTTTTAGTTGTATCGCAAGGGAAGAAACCGTTTTATGAATTATTTCCTGGTGATTATTATCTTCAAAATAAATCTCACTCAACTGATGAAGTTGTGATTTCACAATTCGTAACAAAGGATTATTAAACTGTTGGCGATGCCAGTCCTCCAGGCTATTTAAAGTGTCATCAATGATTTGTAATGCTTTAGGTATTTCTGCCTGTCTGGCTGATATAGTTTCATCAAGTATAACAGATACTTCATCCACATTCAAAAGTGTAACACCTGCAATATTTTTCACCGCAGGATCCACATTTTGAGGAACAGAAAGATCAAGTATGAGTCTTGATTTATCTGTAATGAAGAATGAAGGATGCACCGTATAAGACCCGGCAGCAGAACTTACAATTATAATATCGGCATCATTGGCTGCAGCAGGCAAATTTTTGTAGGAAATAAATTCTGCTCCATATTGTTCTGCCAGTTCAAATGCCTTTTCATCAGTCCTGTTCGTAAATGAGATAGTAGATTCAGGTAAATAGTCCCTTAAATTTTTAGCAATATGATTGCCAAATTTTCCGGTACCCACCAACAGTACTTTTTTATTTTTCCTGTTTTTTATTTTTTCTTTTATTATTTCAATTGCAGCATATGAAACAGATATGGTTCCTGTGCTTATTTTGGTTTTAGTTTTAATTTCTTTTGAAACCTGTAATGCATAGTTGATCGCACGCTCCATAAAACTGTTGATACAACCATTCTCCTTGGCAATTTTCGCAGATTGTTTTATCTGAGCCAGAATTTCATAATCACCGATTATTTGAGAATCCAGCCCTGAAGCTACTTTGAATAGATGATCAATAGCTGAAAGTCCCTGATGTATATATCCATGATCCAAAAATTCCTCTTTGAGGCCATTGGTACGGTTACAAAGCAAGTCAATAAGCTGATGCGGGTCATTACAAATCCCATAAACTTCAGTCCTGTTGCAGGTAGAGAGAACAAGGCATCCCGGAATTTTCTTAGAAACAGCTTGTTTGAGTAAATCCAATGATTGATCCTGCGAAAGCGAAAATTTGCCCCGGATATTCATATCACTTTTACGATAATTTACACCAACTATGCAAAAGTTATCTAAAGAATTATTATATGTAGCTATTGGTAATATCATATGTTTTAACAGATGCAAACATATCCAATATTCCCCTCTAAAAAGTCATTGCATAGTCATTAAAAAAGGTGATAGGAATTAGGAGGAAAGATGATTAAGATTAGGTTTTTGATATAAAATAGAAATACTATGCAACAATCGCTAATATATTTTTAGTAGGGCTTACATTTGTGGATATTATACTTGAATTATGTCAATAAAAACAAAAAAAGGGATTATTTTAATGAATCTTGGTTCTCCTGAGTCCACTAAAGTGACGGATGTAAGAAAATACCTTAATGAATTCTTAATGGATGAAAGGGTTATTGATATCCCGTGGCTTTTCAGAGCGCTATTGATAAAAGGAATTATAGTTCCTTTCAGGGCGCCAAAATCTGCTGAAGCTTATCAAACGATCTGGACTGAAGAAGGCTCTCCCCTGATAGTAAATACTTTACATCTGCAAAAAGCTTTGCAGGCAAAAGTAGAAGAACCTGTGGAGATTGCTATGCGATACGGAAGTCCGACTCCCAAATCCGCTTTTGATGCTTTATTAAAAATAAATCCCCTGTTAGAGGAGATTATTATATTGCCTCTCTATCCACACTATGCAATGTCCAGTTATGAAACAGGTGTTGAATATGCAAAAAAAATTCATCAAAAAAATAAATACCCTTTCAAGCTTCATTTCATAGATCCTTTTTACAAAGATGTTGATTATTTGAAATCGCTTTCAGAAAGTATCAAACCTTACGTTGACTCGCCTTACGATCATATTTTATTTAGTTATCATGGCATTCCTGAAAGGCACATTCGCAAAAGTGATACCACCGGTTGTCATTGTTTAAAAATTGAAAATTGCTGCGAAGTGGATTCCCCTGCTCATTCAACTTGCTACAGGCACCAGGTGATTACAACAACTAAACTGGTGACAAAAGAGTTACAAATTCCTTCAGAGAAATACAGCATTTCTTTTCAATCACGGCTGGGAAAAGGATGGCTTACTCCTTTTACAGATATCAGGCTTAAAGAATTGCCTGGAGAAGGAATTAAGAATTTACTCATTGTATGCCCTGCATTTGTGAGTGACTGCCTGGAGACTTTAGAAGAAATAGCTATAAGAGGAAAAGAAACCTTTTTAGAAGCAGGGGGAGAATCATTCCAAATGATTCCCTGCCTGAATGATCATCCTCTTTGGATAAAAGCTGTAGCAGGCTATGTTAGTAATTAAAAAAATGTAAACTTGTAAATGCAACCAGATGATTGAAGGCCTAGTTAGCCTGAAATATTTTTTCAATAATAATTATACTTTAATATTATGTATCTCTATATAAAAGCATTGCATATCATTTTTGTAATTACCTGGTTTAGTGGCCTGTTTTATATAGTAAGATTATTTATTTACAGTGCTGAAGCCAATGAAAAACCTGAACCGGAAAAAACAATTCTTTTAAAACAACTGGGGGTTATGCAAAGCCGCCTTTGGTATATTATTACCTGGCCCTCAGCCATACTTACCCTGATTTTTGGATCCTGGATTGGTATTCTTTATGGGGGCCTGCCTACATGGCTTTTGGTAAAACTTATTTTTGTGTTGGGGCTTTTTGTTTATCATTTGAGCCTACAGAAAATATTTGCACAACAAAAAAATGGAAATTTTAAGTGGTCTTCACAAAAGTTGAGAATATGGAATGAACTTGCCACACTTTTTTTATTCGCAATTGTAATGATCGCTGTAGTAAAAGAATTACTGGATGCTTTATGGGGCCTGGCTGCACTTATTGGTCTTGTAATTGTATTGATGATTGCCATTAAATTATATAAAAAATACAGGAAAGATTAGCTCTCATTATTTTTAATATTTTTAATTTCATCGGTTTTTCAAAACTACAATTTAGCTATTCATACCCATCGGTTAATGTTTTCATAAACGCAACAATATCTGCTTCTTCCTGTTGAGTAAGTTGAAGATTTCCCAACTCTTCATGATTTACTGTTGCAGGCACTTCCGGCGTACCAAAATTTTCTTCGTCTCTTTTATTATAAAAATGGACCACTTCTTCCAGCGTATTAAAATACCCGTTATGAAAATAGGGAGCAGAAATAGCGGCATTTCTTAAGGTAGGTACTTTAAATTTTCCATAATTTGATGAATCATTTAGAAACCCACCCAATCCATAATCAACAGCCTCTTTCCCTTTCGGATTAAACTCCAGAGAAATCGAATAAAAAGGATTCGCCGGATTTTTGGGAACGCCGATATTATCATAAGTAAAATCAGTAAAAAGAATTTTTCCTGACTCCTCGTCCGGCTCAGAGATATGACAATTGGCGCATTTCGCCTTACCATTGAACAATTGGTACCCGCGAAGTTCCTGTGCCGTAAACGATGCTTTCCCTTTAAGATAAAAATCAAATTTCGAAGTGAACGGGCTCAGATCAGGAGATTTTTCAAAGGCGGCAATAGCATCCGTAATATTTTGGAAAACAGTATTCATTTCGCTATTGTCACCGTACACTTTTTTGTAAAGGATATAATATTCAGCACTCCTGATTTTAGACACCAGCATTTGCACACTACTGTTATTCATCTCAAGTGGATTTAAAAATGGTTTCATAGCCTGCTCCTGCAAGGTGTTTACCCTACCATCCAGAAAAAATCCACCTACATATGTTGAATCCACATTATCAAAATGAAGCGGAGGCGCAAATATTGTATAAGCAATATTTGGGGCATTCCTGTTTACAAACCGCCCCGCTACAGCTCCTTCTGAAACAATACTATGATTTAGATCACTAAACCCTGTAGAAGAGCTGTGACAGCTTGAACAACTTTGCCCAATGGGATTTGACAGATTTTTATCATTGAAGATCAGTTTGCCCAATCTAATCTTATCAACATAATCAACTGAGATGAATTCTGTTTCTTTATTACAGGAAGACAGGATCAAAGCGGTAGCCATTACACTGATAAACAAAAATGTTACTGTGATTATAAGTTTATTTTTTTTCATTGATTAAAATTTAGCAGTGAATCCGGCATAAAAACTTCTACCCACCGCAGGAATTATTCCGGGGCCGGGGTATTCATCCGTTCTTCTTGTGAAATAGGATTTATCAGTAAGATTATTTACGCCGCATTTTATTGAATAATTATTGATCTTATAGGTAGCGCTCAGGTCAAGCACAGTATAAGCGGGAATATAGCCGGCAACAGGGTTATCACTTATTTTCACATTTGTTGCATCGCCAAAAGAATCGCCGGTATAATTGAATTGAAAAGTGGATGAAAAATTTCGATTGGAATAGACAAGGCCCGCTCTTTCTATTACCTTTGGAGCAGCCTCAACACGATTTCCTTTAAATTCACCACTGGTATATTTTGCATCAATAAAGGAAAATGAATTAAAAATACTTAATCCTTGTTTTGAATGCTTGTTTAAATATTTCAGGATATTAAATTCAATATACGCTTCCAACCCTTTATGAACACTGTTTGCAATATTGGTGCGATAGGCATACGATTTACCTGTGGTGGAATCCATCTTAACCACATCTCCAATCCGGTTGTTATAAGCGAGGTAAAACAAGCTGGCATCTATATTCAAATAATTGCTGACAATCGTTCTAAAACCAAGATCAGAATTAAAGCCAAAAGCATCTTTTAAATTCGGATCAATTTTAGCAGCCACACCAAACGGTTGCTGCTGGTTGTAATCAATCGGTCGATAAGCCTGGCTTATGTTCCCGTAAAATGCTGTGTTGGTTTTTGTTTTATATTCTATACCAATACCGGTTAAAAGAAAATCACGGTTTTTAGTCTTGTCTGTAGTGATCTTATAATCGTCATCAATAGAATAACCGCGGGCAGTGCTTTTCAGGTATTCGAACCGAATACCTGGCGTTACTGTAAATCTTTTTCCTATGCGAAAAATATTCTCAACAAAAGGAGCAATATTCGTTGTGCTAAAATCCATATTGGTTTCCCAATCTCCTGTAATTGATAAATCAAAGTCGCTTCCTGTGGTTCCTTCACCGCCTTCTAATCTTTTAAACGAGGCATAGGAAAGCCTCACGCCTGCTGCTAACGTGGATTGATTTTTTCCAAGATTATAATTAGTTGAAACCCTCGCCTCTGTTGCTATACTATGCATATCCTCGTCTTCCACTTCCCGGGGTACAAATTGATTCGTAGAAGGATCAATCGTGTCAGGCGCTGCGGGACCGCCGTCTTCATTTCTCCATACCAATGAGCGATTGCTGAAAAGATATGTTGTTTTTAAACTGATGGTGGTATTCTCATTTGGATTGATGTTAATAGCATTACTTACAATATTCCAGGGACTTTTAAGCCAGTTTCTTGCGCGAATAGAGGCTTTTGGATTTGCGATAAAAAGGCTGTCAGATAATCCTCCGGGCATTTGAATTTTGTTGCGAAGCAAGGAATATTCAAGGTCTATATTCATTTTATCTGAAGGAGTGTATTTCACTTTACCAAATCCTGAAAGTTGCCACTGTTGACTGTTTGGCCTGTAGCCATCCATATTTCTATATTGAAAAAATCCATAGTAACTCCATTTTTTATAATTGCCTCCAATTGAATTAAATGAATTGAACATTCCAAAACTTCCACCTGTTTGCGAAGTAATAAATTGAAAAGGTTTGTTTTTCGGAGCATCTTCCAGGATATAATTTACCAATCCTCCAAACTGTGCACCGAATTGCAGTGACGCCGCACCCCTTACCAGCTCAATTCTTTTCACCGCTTCCATTGGTGGAATGTAATACGCTTCATTATATCCATATACATCCGCGCTGATGTTGTAACCGTTTTGGCGGGTGTTCATCTCAATACTTTGAGTCGGGTTTAGTCCGCGTGTTGCAATTCCATTTGCAGTAAAGCCACTGCTTTCTGTTTCAACAATATTTAATCCGGGTATTCTTCCCAAAATTTGGCGGGTGTTATTGATGGCTTTATTGGCATCCAGGCTGTCAACAACAATAACTTCAGTTTTTTTACCGGCGTAAATAGTGCCATCTTCTGATTCTAACAGGTGGCCGACGCCATTTACAGTTTTGTACCC
The DNA here is from genome assembly GCA_030706605.1 of Bacteroidota bacterium. GTDB lineage: Bacteria > Bacteroidota > Bacteroidia > Chitinophagales > Chitinophagaceae > Ginsengibacter. The sequence continues at coordinate 36,900 of JAUZOE010000013.1, read as the reverse complement.
TGTTACAATTATTTCTTTTAAAGTTTTTACTGAGTCATTTTGTTGAGCCATTGTAGTCATGGAGCTCAATATGGCTATGATTGCCACTATGATACTTTGATTATTCATTATTACAGATTTATTTCTGCAAATGAAATATCATTGCTTTCAAATGATTTACAAAATCGGGAAATCTCGTTTCCGAAATCGGGAAAATTCTAAAGTAACAGGAATATTATTCAGCGAAATAGTAGCTCACAAGGCTTTATCCCGGTGTGTTTTTTGAATGCAGTCGAGAAGTGGGAAATAGAAGAATAACCCAACAATGCCGAAACATCTGTCACAGTTAATTCTTTTTCATACAATAAATATTTTGCATGCTCCATGCGCTGGCTTTGAAAAAAATCAAAAATGGTGGTACCATACATTTCCTTAAACCCTTTCTTCAAATAACATTCATTGATGGCTACCTTGCGGCTTAATTCTTTTATAGTAAGAGGCTCTCCTATTTGTTGTAATAAAATTTCACGGGCAAGAGATATTTTTTTACGGTCGGCTTCGTTAGCCAGGAACTTGCAAGAGAAAGAATCTTCTCCATCGCCTGCCATACATTCCATGCTGTATAAAAGCAGCATTTGTGTTTGGGCATTAATAAATATGTTTTCCAGGCTTTCTGAATAATTATGATTTAATAATGCATCCAGAGCATTTCTTGTTCTGCTGCACAAAGGCAAAGTTTTAGAAAAAGAACTGGTATGTTTGAAATTTAAAACATCTTCTGAAAAAGAGGAAGTTTTTATTCCTTTTACAAATTGAGTAAGATGTTCTTTGCTATATCGGAAACTGGCTATGTCCAGCGTTTCAATTAATTCTTCGCAATGATGTGATTGTGAATGTTTGCAAAAACTACATTCCTCTGCTTTTTCTTTACAGTATTTATTGCCTGAAATGCAAAAGACTAATTCCAGGGTTTTAGTTTTTTTATTATCCTCGTGGTAATTATATATCATCATCCCGGTATCTTCAAAAATTACGTTGGGTATTTTTCGATAGCGGTTAATCACATAATGTACCGACCCTGGAATCCGTTGCGTTTTGTGTTGCACTAATTCCATTTCATGCTGCATTACAGGATGATTTAGTTCTAAGGACAGTAACTGTTGAATAGTTTCCATAAATAATCAAGCAAAGATAAGTTTTTAAATTTTTTTCCTATTTGAACCAAGTGATTAAAAAATAGGTTAAAATATTATAAACTAATATTCGGGTCAGTAATCTTTGTATATTTAAAAATAAACCCCCGGATTTTTATGGTCAGAAATTTTTTAAAAAAAATCGCGAATCGTACCAGGATAGGGTTTCTTACTGCTTTTTTCCTTTTGCTTATTTCTTATATTCTCACTTATATTTCCACACAAAAAATTATAACACAGGACCACTGGATCAATCATACTAACGAGATTATTCATAATCTTGATAATATACTTAGGTACATAAAAAAAGGGGAGTCTGCTTTTCGGGGTTATGTTATTACTAAAAATCCTCAATTCATTGATGAATTTGAACAAAGTAAAACAGACACCTATGATACTTTTAGTACTCTCGATTCTTTAACAATTGAAAACAACGAAAACCAGAACAATCTTGATACACTTCATGATTTGATAGATCAAAATTTTTCAGGTACCGAAAAAATTCTTTCGGACTTTTCCGCAGCGCAAACAATTACTCCTGGATTATTAGAAGGGAATGGCCTTGGAATAGAGGCAACAAAAAATATTGAAAAGTATGTTAGCAAGATCCGTGATGCGGAAAAAAAATTATGGAGTGTTCGTTCCAAAAGTGTTTCTGAATATTCAGTTCTCATCAAAATATTGAACATCATTTCACTTATAGTAGCTATTTTGCTTACTTTTTCTTCCATTTTAGTTTACAATAAAGAAAATAAAGCTAAAACAGAAGCAGATAAAAAAGCTGCAGAATTCAGGGAACAATTACAAAACAGGGTGGATCAACTTGCAGAATTGAACACGGAATTAATAGAATTGAGAAATCTTGAAAAATATGCAGTTACCGGGAGAATAGCACGCACCATTGCTCATGAGGTACGCAACCCTTTAACCAATATTAACCTTTCTATCGAACATCTTCGTTCCGAACAAGATTTGACAGAATCATCAGCTATGTTATTTAATATGATTTCTAGAAATTCTGATAGAATTAATCAATTGGTAAGTGATTTACTCAATACAACAAGAGTGGCTGAACTCAGTTTTTCAGAGGCATCTGTTAATGATTTACTTGACCAGAGCCTTGAACTGGCAAGAGACAGAATAGAATTGAATCATATCAAAGTGGAGAAAAATTATGATGAAGATATTTGCCCAATTTCCGTAGATGTATCAAAAATTAAAATTGCTTTTTTAAATATAATTGTAAATGCTATTGAAGCGATGGATGAAAATGGAATTCTGCAGATTTCAACATCCCGTAAAAATAGCATGTGCATAATAAAAATTTCTGATACCGGAAAGGGTATGACAAAATCGGAAGTCAGTAGATTATTTGAACCCTATTTTACTACTAAAGAAAAAGGCAATGGATTAGGATTGGCTAATTCACAAAATATTATTTTAGGCCATGATGGTAGTATTTCTGCGGAGAGTGAGCTCGGATCTGGTACTACTTTTACTATAAGCTTGCGGATTAGTTAAAGCAAAATGATTTTCTTTTTACTGATCTTACTTTTGACCTGTCTTTGCTTTGCTTTAACTTTATTTGAATATTTTCTTGAAAATTTATTATAATAACATTAAAATTTATTTCGTGATATGTTATCATATACAAAAACAGTTTTAAAGGAATTTTCAGCCGATAATATTTTTAAATACAGTGCTTCGCTTGCTTACTATACCGTTTTTTCTATAGCTCCTTTTGTAATAATTTTAACCACCTTATCGGGTTTCTTTTTTGGCAAAGAAGCCATGCAAGGAGAAATTTACGATCAGTTAAACAATCTATTAGGAAGTAAGGCAGCGCTTCAAATTCAAGAAACCATAAAAAATATTCACGTCGCGGGAAATAATTTTTTTGCATCTGTAATAGGAATCGTTATTTTATTAATTGGTGCTACCAGTATATTTGGAGAAATACAGGACTCCATAAATAAAATTTGGGGGTTAAGGGTAAAACCTAAAAAAGTGTGGTGGCAATTAATTATTACCAGGTTACTTTCATTTTCTTTGATATTAAGTATTGGATTTATTATGATTGTTTCACTTATGCTAAACGCGTTGGTTTCTGCTTTTGGAAAATTTATTGGCAATTATATTCAGGAATATAGTATTTATTTCATTCAAATTACAGACGCAATTCTTTCTTTCATAATCGCTAATGTTTTATTTTCATTAATGTTTAAAATATTACCTGATGCTAAAATTAAATGGAAAGATGTGTTATTTGGGGGATTTATTACCGCCATATTTTTCACCATTGGGAAATTTGCTATTGGTTTCTACTTAGGTCAAAGCAATTTTACATCTCTTTATGGAGCTGCAGGTTCCATAATCATTTTCATGGTTTGGGTTTATTATAGTTCAATTATTCTGTACCTTGGTGCAGAATTCACTAAAGTACATGCTAAACTTTACGGGGGGAAAATTTTACCGAAAGAATATGCTGAATGGATTAAGACTGAAGAAAAAACTGTAGGTTCTCCCCAATTAAAAAACGAAGATTTAAGTTAACTTTGCTAAATCCAAAAAGACCTTTTTTAAAGCTATGAAGAAAAAAATACTGATTATTGATGATGACTATGATATGTGTGTTTTGTTAAACCGTTTTCTCGACAAAAAAGGATTCACAACAGAGGTAGCTCACAATGGTGCAAAAGGCCTTGCTAAATTTAATGAAGAACATTTTGATATTGTACTTTGTGATTTCCGCCTTGGAGACAAAGATGGGAAAGATGTTCTACTAAAAATTAAAGAAGTCAAACCAAAAACAATAGTAATAATTATTACCGGATATTCAGATATCAAGACGGCTGTTGATGTTATCAAACTTGGCGCTTTTGATTACATAACCAAACCTCTTATTCCTGATGAGGTAATTAATGTTATAGAAAAAGCATTTGCTGCTCCTTCTGAAAAATCATTTACCTCTTCTACTATTACACCAAATCCTCCTAAAAATAAGAAGCCTTATATTATTTCTGCCAATAAAGAATATTTAATCGGGCAGGATGGTGAAACAGCGAAAGTATATAAACAAATAGAAATAGTAGCTCCTACCAATTACAGTGTAATCCTTTATGGAGAGAGCGGCACAGGAAAGGAAGTGATAGCTAAAACAATCCATGAATCCAGCAAACGAAAAGGAAAGCCTTTTGTAGCAATGGATTGTGGAACCTTATCTAAAGAACTTTCTGGCAGCGAGCTTTTTGGTCATGTTAAAGGTGCTTTTACAGGAGCCGTAAATGATAAAGAAGGTCATTTTGAATTAGCCAATGGGGGGACCTTATTTTTAGATGAAGTTTCTAACCTGGCCAGAGACGTGCAGGCATCCTTATTAAGAGTAATACAGGAAAGAAAATTTAAAAGAGTGGGTGGCAATAAAGAAATGGACGTAGATATAAGAATTATTGTGGCCTCTAACGAAAACCTACAGGAAGCTTATCAAAAAGGTAATTTCAGGGAAGATCTCTATCATAGATTTAATGAATTCTCAATTAACCTGCCCGCACTGCGCGAAAGAAAAGGAGATATACCTCAATTTGCTCAATTTTTTCTTGACAAGACCAATGAGGAATTGCAAAAAAATATTGAAGGGTATGAAGAAGAGGTGGAAGAAATGTTTATGAATTATTCATGGCCTGGCAATTTGAGAGAATTCAGGAATGTAGTACGTCGTGCAGTTTTACTCACTCAATCAGGGTTGATCAATTCTAAAGTGCTTCCCTGGGAAATAACACAATCACTTCTCCACCCTGAAACTCAATTGAATGGGCATAAAAAGTTGTCGGGAGCTCCTGTAGATCTTAAGGATGCCGCAGCCAGGGCTGAATATGAGACTATCATGAATGTATTGAAAGAGGTTAATTTTAATAAAACCAAAGCCGCAGAAATATTAAACATTGATCGTAAAACGCTTTATAATAAAATAAAAATTTATCAATCTATGTAAGTTAGTTCATCCAATATTTTAAGTCTATTAAATTGGGATGAACACTGCCCTCATATATTTCTTCTAAGTGAACTATCATTTGCTTTACATAATCAATGTCTTAAAGATTCAGGAATCCATTTTACATTATAGCCTAAAAATCAAATTCAACTTTTAAATGGTCGAACTTTGGGGAAGTTTACAATAAAGCCCTCATTGGTAATGATGATAAAGATGTCTCCGCTTAACGACAATAATCATTCATTAAAAATCACCCTTATTCAATTACCAGCCAGGTATAAGAATGCGGTTTTATTGTCACCGAAACATCTACAGAATAATCTCTGTTTAAATGATACAATTGCGATTTATTTTCTTTTTCTTTTATCCTGGCCACAGTGGTTAATCCGGTATAATATAATGGCAATTTTATGTTCCGGATAATACTACTGTCAAGAGGATTATAGACCATTACCAAGGCTTTTTCTTTTCCTTTAGGATCTGCATGCATTATTGCATCATAATCTCTTCCATCGGGACGACGGATATGAATGATATCTGCGTTCAGGATATTTCTGTATTTTTTATACCATGCCACCTCCTTTTTTACCAATATTTCTGTAGCCGGCGTGTCATATAACCTGGGACCACGGTAGCACGCCTGCACACCACTCCCGAAATTCTGAACCAAGTGGGCCTCATACGCATCCAGGTGCTCATGCAAAGGTTCTATAGTTGCTGCTGCGCCTCCTCCATGATATTGAGTCAAAGGAACAAAAGTCCAACTCATACCCGGTGTTTTATCCCAAGTACCATCATAAATATTTTGCCGCCCAAGCATAATCTGTCGCTCTCTCGGTAATGACCAGTTATCTTCGCGATACCCGATAGCGATTTTACTGGAACCATTCAGAAAATACCAGTCAGGTGCATTCAGGTACACATCTCTTTCACGAAGCCATCCGTAAAAAGAAGTTTCTAAATTCCATTGGTTCCATTGTGAATCATTAATACCAGTATGCCCCGGGTGTGAAACAGAAGCACAGATATCACCAGGGTAAGGTCCATCATTTTCCAGTATAGTAAATCCGGTTTTGGTAATAAAAGTTTTCAACTTTTGAAGATAGCCTAGCCCCCAATTACTACCTAAACAAGGAGCATTACCAAAAATAGTACCACCAGGCTTACCGGTTTCAGGGTTGATCACATCATCCACCACATCAATGCTCCGACTCGAAAACAAAGAATAACCTCCCATTTCAATCCCTTTAGAATGGGAATAGTTCACTAATTCTTTGAATTTTTTAATATTGGCATCACTAGTATCTTCCATATTCAGTCCACTGCCAAAACTAAGGATTACCATTTCAAAACCAACTTCCGCGCACTGATCAATAGCCGTTTTTACCTTTTCCGGATTGGTAGTAGTGAGGTGAAGAAACATAGGGTTTTCAGTGGCCCAGGGCGCAAGAACCCGGTACATTTTCCGTTCAGCCAGGCCGCAACGTTCCCTATCATAGCTATCATACATTAATTCGTATGTATGAAATGTCTCAAAATTTTGTCCGGGTTGTACAACATAATCGGGGCCAATAGGTGGCTTACTTTCAAGCAGGCAATGAGTCTGAAGATTATAATTTACTTGCGAAGTAAATAATGAGTCACGAAGCCAACAAGTAGTATGATTGGCATCGGCATAAGAACTACCGCCAAAAGCATAATCACTTTGTATGCAGATGTGAGGAGAAGGAAGAAACCCATCTTTGTTAACACCTGAGCTTTCTTCTACCATTGCCAGCTTCTCACTTTTAAAAGTATTAATAGTGATTGAATTATTGCCTGCATTATGCACTACCATACTTTTGGACATGAGAGGCATATTATCATACATTTCATATATAACATCTATGGTTACACCCTCCAATTCATTACCAGCGAGCCGGAATGTAAAATCTATTTCTTTCCCTGCAGGCGACCATTGTTGATTGGTATTCCACCTCGCTGGTTTCCATTTCAAACGAGGTTGTATGTTTCGAATTGAAAAATCAACCAGTTGAAAAGCCTGTGGGTCGTTTTTGAATTGATCCAGCCAGTCATATTGAAGATAGCCTCTTTCAAATTGTCCTTTCGCACCTCCGATGTTATATGATTTGCCATTGATTTCCACCTCTGCTTCCGGCTCTATGGCACGAAGCATTTCTTTTCCGGTAATAAGGTTTTGGAATCCAAAGCATGCCATATAGGGTTGCAGCCTGAACCGGCGGCATATTAATCCATTGGTAATGATCAGATCTTTGCGATTTCCCGATCTGTAGATTTTTGTAATAGCATGTGCATTATTCAACAACCAGTCGCCTTGCGCAGCTTTTATTTCACTGGAAGGATAGAGCGGTAATTGTTCCAGTTTTTGCTGGGCAATATTTTGCGCATCAATAGTTCTAAAAGCACATAATAAAAGAAGTGTACAAATTGATTTCATAATTATAGTATAGTTATTTTTGCCCCCTCTAAGCCTGAAATTTCTGATCCATAATGCTAATCTATGAAATTAAAACAAAGATGATAGAATTTATTGAATCCCATTAATTGAGGGCTAGACAAATCAATATTTATATTGAAATGAAGTGATCGCGATATAAGATAGGAACTACAATGTTTGACCAATTATATTAATCTCTGTCCTTGAAAAGCTTCACACAATTAGATTATAACTACAAAGAAGTTGGTATCTGTTCCAAGATATTATTTAATAATTTGCCGGATTTTTCTTCGGAGGCAGAGAGGTCGTATAAAGAAACTTTATCTAATAATTGGTCTACAGTAAATTGAATCATTTGCCATAAAGAACGTGTCGAACAATCTACTGAATTAGTGCATAATTTCATTGCACCTGAATAGTCATTGCAAAATTCTTTGCTGAATAGCTTACCACCAAGAGTTTTCAAAACATGATTAATATTAATTTCCCTGGCAGATTTTGCAAGGATGTATCCGCCTATATTTCCCGGCGTACTATTGATATACCCTGCTTTACGAAGTATTCTTGTCAGTTTGGCCACATAAGCCGGAGAAATACCTTCAGCCACACTCAGTGCCTGGATACTCATGCTCTCTTCTTCATTACATTTTGCAATGCGTAAAAGTATTCGTAAACCATATTCTTCTTGTGCTGTTATTTTCATAATTGGCCTCTAACCCAAAAGGAAACAAGGCAGTATTTTATATGATAAAAAAAATATTTAAAATTTAACGAGCAATCCCCTAAGTCCCTTCATCCTATTTCGGGGAGAATAATTACATAAATCCTAATTCTAACATAGCTGCTTCACTCATCATACTTCTGTCCCATGGCGGATCCCACACTACAGAAACATGAACATCATTAACCCCTTCTATCATTCTCACTTTCTGATCTACTTCAATCGGTATCTCCTGCGCAGACGGACAACTCGGAGCTGTCAAAGTCATTACAATCTGAACATTATTGATAGGCAAAATATCTATTTCATATATTAATCCTAATTCGTAAATACTTACCGGAATTTCAGGATCATAAATAGTTTGCAAACACGCAATCACCTTTTCTTTTAGTATTTCAGTTTCCATCATTATATCGTTTTTCCTACAACACTAATTGATTTATAAGCCAGGGCATAATTTTTAATTTGCTTTACCATAGCTACCAGCCCGTTGGAACGGGTTTGTGCCAGGTGTGCCATCATGCCTATTTCTTTTATAAAGCCCAGTTTTGCATCCAGTATTTCATCGGGAGTATGACCAGATAAAACAGAGATCAACATGCTGACCAGGCCTTTTACAATAAGCGCATCACTATCCGCTTTATAAAATACCTTCCCGTTTTTGTATTCAGAAGCAAGCCAAACGGTAGATTGGCACCCCTTAATTATATTCTCATCTTTTTTATATTCCTCTTCCAATGCCGGAAGTTTCTTCCCTAACTCAATTATGTATTCGTATTTTTCTTCCCAGTTTTCGAACCAGGAAAATGATTCTATAATTCCCGCTTCCGTATCTTCTATAGTTTGATTATTGTTCATTTTTATGCTAACATTTTTATGGCTTTTTGTAATCCCACAATCAGCCTGTCTACTTCTTCTTTAGTATTATACATAGCAAAAGAAGCTCTTACTGTGCCCGGAATTCCAAAACGCTTCATCAAAGGTTGTGTGCAGTGATGACCCGTTCTTACGGCAATTCCCTGGTTATCTAATAAAACACCGATATCCTGCGGGTGAATTTTATCAATCACAAAAGACACCAGACTCACTTTCTCTTTCGCTTTGCCAATGATACGCAAACCCGGAATAGTTTCTAATTGTTGGGTAGCATACTTCAGTAAATCATTTTCATGTGAGGCTGCCATCTCTTTCCCCGTTTCGGTCATGAAATCCAATGCCACTTTTAAGGCAATGGTGTCTGCAATATTCGGTGTACCTGCTTCATATTTATAGGGTAAACTATTATAAGTAGTTTTTTCAAAAGTTACTTCTTTAATCATTTCTCCTCCGCCCATAAATACGGGCATGCTCTCCAGAATTTTCTTTTTGCCATAAAGAACGCCAACACCTGTGGGACCATAAACTTTATGCCCTGAAAATGCAAAAAAATCACAATTTAATTTTTGAACATCAATATCCAAATGCACCGTAGATTGAGCCCCGTCAATTAGAACAAGAGCACCAATGTTATGAGCTGCATCAATAATTTCTTTTACAGGATTAATGGTTCCCAATGCATTGGATACATGAACAACAGAAACCAATTTCGTTTTTGGTGAAAGTAATTTTCTATATTCATCCATCAACAGTTCACCTTCATCATTTACGGGAATTACTTTTAAAACTGCCTTTTTTTCTTCACAAAGTATTTGCCACGGAACGATATTAGAATGATGTTCCATTGCTGAAATAATAATTTCATCACCGGCATTTATATTTTGTCTTCCCCAGGTGTAAGCCACCAGGTTGATTCCTTCTGTGGTTCCCCTGGTAAAAATGATTTCATCTGAAGAAGGAGCGCCAATAAAATCTTTTACGGTAACGCGTGTGGCTTCATAAGCCGCTGTAGCTTCCTCTGCCAATGTATGTATACCACGATGGATATTAGCGTTGTAATTAGAATAATAATGACTTAGCGCGTCAATAACACTTTGTGGTTTTTGAGATGTGGCTGCATTATCCAGGTAAACCAGCAATTGATTTTTTACTTCTCTTTCCAGAACAGGAAAGCACTTCCTTATTTCATTTACATCAAAAGCTGGTGATATGATGGTTAACTCTGCCATGATTAATTTACAGATAAGCGTTCAGAAATCATTTCTTCTACATATATGCGCAATGGTTCCGGCTTTATCTGCCCTACAATATCAGCAGCAAAAGCTTCTAACAACATAGACTGCGCATGTTCTTTTGAAATACCACGGGTTCTTAAATAGTACATTGCTTCTTCATCTAACTGGCCAACAGTGCAACCATGTGAACATTTTACATCATCAGCAAAAATTTCCAGTTGAGGTTTGGTATTTACCGTAGCATCATCGCTCAATAAAATATTTTTATTAGACTGGTAGGCATTTGTTTTTTGCGCATCCGGCCTTACAAAAATTTTACCGCTAAATACCCCGGTTGCCTGCTCGTCAATAATTCCTTTATATAACTCATTGCTGAAGCAATTGGGTTTGGTATTATCTACCAAAGTATGATTGTCAACATGAGTATGTCCTTTTAATAAATACAACCCATACATGTGAGCTTCATTTCCTGCGGCCTCCATTATGATATCAGTATTATTACGGATCATACCTCCATTGAGTGATATGGTTAATGCATGAACAAAACTTTTCCCTATCTGCCTGATATGCGTGGTACCCACCTGGCTTGCTGTTATGGAATCATTTTGAATCTTATAATATTCTACTATTGCATTGGTATCTACTATTATTTCTATTACTTCATTAGTAAAACTATCCATAGAACCAATTGTACTATAGGTTTCCACCACTTGCAATTTGGCACTTTCGTCTACAAATACCAGGCTGCGTGGTTGTGAAAGTGTATGATTTTCACGCGCATCTGAAATATGGTAGAGATAGACAGGATTATCCAGCACCTTGTTTTTATTTACATAAATAAAAACACCGCCATAAATGAAGGAAGTATTGAGTGCATGAATACCATCTTTGATAAAAAGACTGCTCTTGTCAAGATGCTCATGTATCAATTCTTTAAAAACTCCTTTTGCAGCTTCTTCCAAAGGCAATATCACTAATTCATTATCTGATGACCGGATGGTAGAAAGTTCAGGTATAAATTTACCATTGGCAAATACCAATTCAGTGGCATTTTCTGACCCCGGCAACCGAACTGCATTTACATCTGAAATGTTGATCTCAGATTTCAATTCATCTTCAGTTAAATGATATTCTTTATGAAATAAATTACTGATCCTGGTGTATTTCCATTCTTCATTTTTGGTTCCTGGCAAACCGGATTCATTGAATGTCTTAAAACCTTCTTTCCTGATGCTATTTAAAAGGTTATCCGGATTGGCCAATTGAAGCCGGTTAAATTTTTCTCCGAAATAACTGATATTGATTGGGTCCATTTTCTTTTCTCTTTTAGGTAACAACTATAAAGCTGCTGTTAAGCTAATTTCATCTTTAATAAAATCGTATCCTTTTTCTTCGAGTTCCAATGCCAGGGCCTTGGTTCCCGATTTTACGATACGGCCATTTACCAATACATGAACAAAATCCGGTTGTAAATAATCGAGTAGCCGTTGATAGTGAGTAATCACTATAATGCCTCTTTCTGAATTACGCAATTTATTTACGCCTTTAGCTACAATCCTTAAAGCATCTATATCCAGGCCTGAATCTGTTTCATCAAGAATAGCCAGTTTAGGTTCAAGCATGGCCATCTGAAAAATTTCATTTCTCTTTTTTTCTCCACCAGAAAAGCCTTCGTTGATAGACCGGCTTAATAAGGATTTATCAATTTCTACCAATTCAATTTTTTGTTTCATTAGTTTTAAAAAAGCAACCGCATCCATTGGCTCCTGCCCATGATATTTTCTTTTTTCATTTACCGCAGTTTTAATGAAATTGGTAGTGCTTACACCCGGAATTTCTACTGGGTATTGAAATGCCAAAAACAAACCTTCACGGGACCTGTCTTCTGGAGATAGCTCCAGCATGTTTTTTCCATCAAATTCTACAGAACCTTCTGTCACTTCATACTCTTCTCTTCCTGCCAAAACCGATGCCAGTGTACTTTTACCTGAACCATTGGGTCCCATGATCGCATGAACTTCTCCCGGCTGAATATCTAAATTAATTCCTTTCAGTATTTGTTTTCCTTCAATTGATGCGTGAAGATTTTTAATTGATAATAACATGTCTCTTTTAATATAAATTAGTAAATGATTTTATAAGTATTAACCTACGCTACCTTCTAAACTGATAGCTAATAATTTTTGTGCTTCTACGGCAAATTCCATGGGCAACTGGTTCATTACTTCTTTTGCAAAACCAGTAACAATCAATGCCACGGCAGTCTCTGCGTCTATACCACGTTGTTCACAATAAAAAAGCTGGTCTTCCCCAATTTTAGAAGTAGTGGCCTCATGCTCAATTACGGCCGTTTTATTTTTGGATTCAATGTATGGAAATGTATGTGCTCCACATTTATCGCCAAGTAATAAAGAATCGCATTGTGAATAATTGCGTGCATTCAATGCATTTTTACCCGCGCGAACCAGGCCCCGATAACTATTCTGACTTCTCCCGGCTGAAATCCCCTTTGATACAATTCTGCTTTTGGTATTTTTCCCCAGGTGTATCATCTTGGTTCCGGTATCAGCCTGCTGAAAATTATTGGTTAAAGCTACCGAATAGAATTCCCCGATTGAATTATCCCCTTTAAGAATTACACTCGGATATTTCCAGGTTATAGAAGAACCCGTTTCTACCTGGGTCCATGAAATTTTAGAATAATTCCCCGCGCATATTCCCCGTTTTGTAACAAAATTGTAAATACCCCCACGTCCGTTCTCATCGCCGGGATACCAGTTTTGAACAGTAGAATATTTGATTTCTGCTTTTTCTTTGGCTATTAATTCTACTACTGCTGCATGCAATTGATTTTCGTCGCGCATAGGGGCAGTGCAACCTTCAAGATAACTTACATACGCTTCATCTTCAGCAATAATTAATGTGCGTTCAAACTGGCCGGCATTTTCTGTATTGATTCGGAAATAAGTAGATAATTCCATCGGGCATCTAACGCCTTTGGGGATATAACAAAAAGAACCATCGGTGAAAACCGCAGAATTTAAGGCAGCAAAATAATTATCAGTCATAGGCACTACAGAGCCCATATATTTTTTTACCAAGTCAGGATGATTTTGAATCGCCTCACTTATAGAACAAAAAATAACGCCAATTTCAGATAGTTGTTCTTTAAAAGAAGTAGCTACCGACACACTATCCATCACCACATCTACTGCCACACCCGTCAGGCGTTTTTGTTCGCCAAGGGAAATACCTAATTTTTCAAAGGTTTTTAGCAATTCCGGATCTACTTCATCCAGGCTGTTCACTTTTGGCTTTTTCTTTGGTGCCGCGTAATAAATTACGTCCTGGTAATTGATTTCAGGGTATTTAACATTGGGCCATTTTGGCTCTTCCATCTTCAGCCAATGCTTGTAAGCTTTTAATCGCCATTCCAACATCCATTCAGGCTCATTTTTCTTTAAAGATATAAGCCGGATCACATCTTCGCTAAGACCTTTTGGTATTACATCTGTATCAATATCAGTAACAAATCCATATTTATAATCACTTGCTACTGTTTCCTCCAGCATTTTCAGTTCTTCTTCCATTTTACCATATTTTTTTAGTAGGAATCTCCATTATTTCCGGTTGCAAAGATACTTGGTTTCCCTGTTTATACAAAATAGTATAAATAGATAATTAAACTTTAAATAATGGGAATTAACATAGATTTTTAGTTTTCCATGTTCCTAAAATAAAATACCCCCGGAAAAATCCGGGAGACATATTTTAAAAGAATTTATGGAGACAGGTTATTTTTTTCTGAAGAAAATCCGGATAGGCACTCCTGTTAACGGAAATATTTCCCTCATTTTATTTTCCAGGTAATTTCTGTATGGTTTTTTAATATCATCAGGATAGTTACAGAAAAAAGCAAATGAAGGAACAATCGTAGGTAATTGCGTTACATACTTTATTTTAACAGCATGTCCCCTCACTACGGGAGCATGATACGCTTCAACTGCTTTCAGCATAGTATCGTTCAGTTTTGAAGTAGGTATTTTTTGACGGCGATTATCATACACCTTTAATGCTGTTTCCATCGCCTGGAAAATGCGGAGCTTTTCTGTTGCCGAAATAAATAAAACGGGCACATCTGCAAATGGAGCCAGTTTCTTCTTCAATACTTTTTCGTAATCACGCGCCGTATTGGTTTCTTTTTTTACAACATCCCATTTATTTACCAATACCACGATTCCTTTTCCCTTTTTTTCAGCTAATGAAAAAATACTCAAATCCTGGGCAGTGATTCCTTTTTCGGCATCTAATAAGAAAATACACACGTCTGCCTCATCCACAGCGCTTATGGCCCTTATCACCGAATAGAATTCAAGATCTTCATTCACTTTACTCTTGCGGCGTATACCGGCAGTATCTATTAAAATAAATTCTTTATTAAATAAATTGTAAGTAGTGTGAACAGCATCCCTGGTGGTCCCTGCAATGTCACTGACTATAGTACGCTCCTGCCCTATTAAGGCATTCAATAATGAAGATTTACCAACATTTGGCTGCCCGATAATGGCAAATTTCGGAACTGTTCCAGGCTCTTCTTTTTCTTCTTTCGGAATTAATGAACATACTTCATCAAGCAACTCCCCGGTGCCTGTTCCACTGATGGAGGATAAAAAGAATATTTTTTCAAAACCCAGGCTATAAAATTCTGCAGCCTCAAGCTGGCGCATATGGTTATCTACTTTATTCACTACCAGGTAAACCGGCTTGGGACTGCGCCTCAGCAAATCAGCCATTTCCTCATCAAGGCTCGTAATGCCTGAGGTAACATCTACCATAAAAATAATCGCATTGGCTTCCTCAACAGCGATATGCACCTGTTTCCGGATTTCTTTTTCAAAAACATCAGTACTGTTGGCCACAAAACCACCGGTATCAATTACATTAAAAGATTTTCCGATCCATTCAGCCACTCCATACTGTCTGTCACGCGTAACACCACTTATATCATCTACGATTGCCTTTCGCTGTTCCAGCATTCTGTTAAAAAATGTGCTTTTGCCTACATTGGGCCTTCCGGTAATTGCTACGGTATATGACATGGTAATTGTTTAAGTGTTATCTGTATTGTGTACGATGTGTATTGTACTAAGTACTTTGTACGATTTTTGCAAAGAACGTAAAGTATTTGCAAAAAGAATTTCTTAGTTTATAAGCCTTAGTTAATATTAAGAGAAAAAGAAATACCAAAAATCTTTTCTGTTATACAAACAATTTAGCTTCCAGAAGTATTTCAATTACTTCATAACTTACTGATTACCCAAACTATTGATTTCTCGGTAAATTTTATAGAATTGAAAATAGGATGCAGTAATATCCGTGAGTTTTCATGCTCAAATAAAACGCTGATCTACAAAACTGAAATGAGGTAAGTGACAACTTTTCTGCATTCTTACTGTTGGCAGAATACTTATTAATATTAAGGGTAACGGTAAACAGGTTATCAAAACCAATATATTTTCATTGCCAACATAAGGCCCAAGCGACTTTCCATAGCTTTTTTTCTACTGAAAACCTTTTACTTTTGATTCATGTTCCATTTGATGATTAACCTCAATCATTTCATGAGCAACATTTATCTAACTCGATGAGTGGTAACGGAATTGATCCAATTTAATATAAATCAATTACGACAAAATACCTATATTTACCCAAAAGAATCACATGCGAAGATGCAATTTCATCAAAAGCAGTGCGGTTGCTGGTATGGGGCTAAATCTTAGTTTTTTAAGCCTGCTAGTTTAAACATCAAATCACCAATTCTATTTATAATAATTTAAAAAAATGAAATTAAAACATCTTATCGTTTGCCTGGTATTTTTACCTTTTTTTAGTTGCACAAATTCTTCCTCTTCTTCAGATGGCAGTAGCAGACAGGGCTGGCAGGATCTTTTTAATGGTACTAACCTGGATGGCTGGCACCAGTTGAACGGAAATGCAAAATACTCTGTGGACAATGGAGAAATTGTAGGAACTACGGTTGCCAATACTCCTAATTCGTTCCTTGCTACGGATAAGGAATATGGCGATTTTTTTCTTGATGTAGATCTTAAAGTGGATACTTCTATGAATTCGGGTATTCAGATCAGGAGTGAAAGCTCCCAGGATTACAATAATGGCAGAGTACATGGTTACCAGGTAGAAATAGATCCCTCTCAAAGGGCATGGAGTGGCGGCATTTATGATGAAGCACGCCGCGGTTGGTTATATCCCCTGGAGCTAAATCCTGGCGCAAAAGCTGCCTTCAAAAACGGGGAATGGAATCATTACCATGTAGAATGTATTGGTAATAATATTCGGACCTGGGTGAATAATATACCTGCAGCTAATCTTGTGGACAGCATGACCCACAAAGGGTTTATTGCACTACAGGTACATGCGGTGCATGATTCTACTCGTGCCGGACGGGAAATCAGGTGGAAGAATATCAGGATAAAAACTGATAATCTAATCCCCAGACCTGATGATAGTATTTTTGTAGCCAATTTTATTCCTAATAATCTGTCAGAACAGGAAAAGAAAAATGGTGTACAGTTTTTATGGGATGGCAAAACCTCAGATGGTTGGAGAGGCGTTAATAAAGATCACTTTCCCGATTCGGGCTGGGTAATGAAGGATGGTATATTAACCGTATTAGCTTCTAACGGTCACCAGGAAGGCTTGGGCGGCGATATCATTACCAAAAAGGAATATGGCGCTTTTGATCTGCAATTTGAATTCAAACTGACACCCGGCGCTAACAGCGGCGTAAAATATTTTGTAAAAGAAAGCTATGACACTCATGGTATGTCCGGAATAGGGCTGGAGTACCAGGTACTGGATGACAGCCTTCATCCCGATGCCAAAAAAGGTCGCAACGGAGACCGTACTTTGTCCTCTTTATATGATCTGATTCCCCGGCAAAATATTCGTGCGGCTATTAAACCAATTGGAGAATGGAACCGCGGCAGGATAGTAGTATATCCCGATAACCACGTAGAGCACTGGCTGAATGGATATAAGATGCTGGAATACCAGCGAGGTTCTGATGAATTTAAGCACCTGGTAGCAATAAGTAAATACAAGCACTGGGATAATTTCGGATTATGGGATAAAGGTTATATACTTCTGCAGGACCATGGAAATGAGGTGTCTTACAGAAATATTAAATTAAAAGAATTAAAATAAAGCTATTAAAATATATAGCATATTTGCCTGAGAAGCGCAGACAAATCATTTACTTGATAGAGAAAATCATAATAATTTTAAAAAAAGATCTCTACTTTCTTTTTTTCTAAATATTTAAACATGGCATCCAGGAGAAATTTTATCAGAACCACAACATTAGGCATCACAGCGGCTACTTTTTATCCGCTAATCAATAAGGGCGAATCGGCAATCTCTAAGCACCCTGCATCAGCAAGTGAACTTCCTGTTGGGATTGCTGATTTTACTTTTAGGCATTTTGATATACCCCAGTCAATACAAATGAT
Organism: Bacteroidota bacterium; assembly: GCA_030706605.1. Classification (GTDB taxonomy): domain Bacteria; phylum Bacteroidota; class Bacteroidia; order Chitinophagales; family Chitinophagaceae; genus Ginsengibacter. Next base: position 18,918 of record JAUZOE010000013.1, on the reverse strand, counting down.
GCAAAGGCTGGATATTCATTCTATGTCGATCAAGGATTTTCATCTGCCACTTAACAGTACTAAGGAAAAAATTGACGAAGTAGTAAAACAATACCGGGATGGAGATGTTACTATTTATGCGGTAGGCGTTATTTATATGAAAGACAAAGATGCTGTTGACCAGGCTTTTGATTATGCAAGAAATGTGGGAGTGGATATAATAGTAGGAGTACCCAATCATGACCTTATTGATTATGCCGAACAAAAAGTAAAGGATTACAATATAAAACTGGCTATTCATAATCATGGTCCGGAAGATAAATTGTATCCCAATCCGCAAATTGCTTACGATTTAATTAAAAATAAAGATGCTAGAATGGGGCTTTGCCTCGATATTGGGCATGCGCAGCGGGCAGGTGTAGTACCTGCGAAGGCAGTACTAAAATATGGTAAACGAATATTTGATTTACACATTAAAGATGTCACAAAGGCCGAAAATGATGGGAAGGCGATAGAGATCGGTCGGGGAATTATTGATTTCCCTTCCTTTGTAAAAGCATTGCGCAAAATAAAATACCCTGGTCATTGCAGTATTGAATTTGAAAAGGATATGAAAGATCCTTTGCCAGGAATCGCAGAATCAATCGGCTATTTTAAAGGAGTAAAAGCAGGGACAGTATAAACCAATTAAAATTTAAATTTTAAAAATCAGGGTCAATACAAATGGTGAAGAAGATAGTCAGGGCAGGAATAGTCGGTTCAGGATTTGCTGCCAAATTTCACTATGAAGCCTTACAGTATTTTTTTAATGCAGAGGTTTTAATATCTGGTGCCTATTCCTTATCTCCTCAAAATCTCTTAGCATTTACGCAACCCAGGCAATTAACAGCATTTAATAACCTTGATGATCTGATAAATGAATCAACTGTTATAGCAGCCTTGAAATCAAATAAGCACGTTATTGTAGAAAAGACATTCACTGGTTATTTTGGTGATGGCAGTGAAGATTTTAATGGGAACCCTCTAAAAAATAATAGTCGCCTTGCATCTGATGTTATCGCTACCATTTACGCTGGATATCTTCCTGCAGAAAAAAAAGGAAAAGAAATTACAATTACCATTTTATAAAAACGGGCATAATTTATTTATTCACTTTTTATGGCTATTGACTTTATAATAACTAAACAATAATTCTCTTAATATAGAATCATGAACGGATATAATTTTAAAAAGAACAATTTCTTCTTTTCAGCACTGCTATCAATGTCTGTAATATTCATAAGTTGCCATTCTGATAATAAATCAGGGGACAAACTTACTTCAAAGGAGTTACTAAGGAATAAGATTGACACTGTTGATGCACCTGTGCTCACACCTTCTGAAGCGCTTCAGCATTTTGTTTTGCAAGATAATTTTAAGCTTCAGTTGATAGCTTCAGAACCAATGATAACCACCCCTGTAGCTATAAAATTTGACAACTATGGTAGAATATGGGCCGTAGAAATGAATGATTATATGCCCGACACTTCTGGCAATGGAGAAGAAGAGCCAATTGGCAAAATCGTAATACTGGAAGATAAAAATAATGATGGCGTGATGGATACCCGTAAAGTATTTATGGATTCATTGGTTATGCCCAGGGCAATTTGCTTGTTTAACGATGGCATCCTTGTAGCAGAACCCCCTAATTTATGGTTCGTGGAAAACAATCATGATAAAGCAGGCCGGAAATATTTAGTAGACAGCCAATATACAGTTGGAGGTAACGTAGAACATCAACCCAATGGATTGCTACGCGGGTTGGACAATTGGATATATAATGCAAAATCAGCAAACCGCTATCGCAGAATTGGCAAAAATAAATGGATAAAGGAACATACTCATTTTCGCGGGCAATGGGGTATAACACAAGACGAATATGGCCGTTTATACTACAATACCAATTCAGATAATTTAATAGGGGATTATTTTGCTCCCGGGCTCGGAGCCGACAATCCTCATCAACGAAAAGTAAAAGGCTATAATGAAAATATTGTATCCGATACCAGGGTATATCCTGTGCATCCGACTCCAGGCGTAAACCGTGGCTATAAAGAAAACGTTTTGGATGATAGCCTTCGACTCGTAGATTTCACAGCGGCTTGCGGACCGGTTATATTTAAAAGTGATGCTTATGGTAAAGAATTTTATGATAATGCTTTTGTAGCAGAGCCAGCCGGCAATCTGGTAAAGAGGGATATTTTATCATTTAATCCAGATTCAACTACAGGGAAAGAAGCCTATGAGGGAAAAGAATTCCTGGCTAGTACTGATGAACGGTTCAGACCTGTGTATTTAAGCGTAGGACCAGATGGCGCTTTGTATGTGGTAGATATGTATCGTGGTATTATTCAGCATAAAACTTACTTAACTCATTATCTTGCCAGTGAAATAATGAACAGAGCATTAGTACAACCACTTAATTGCGGTCGTATTTATAGAGTTATCCCCAATGGAACTACTCTTACAACTCCTCGTTTCAGTGAAAACGACGATTCATTATTAACTTTTTTAAACAGTTCTAATAGCTGGTTAAGGGAAACTGCGCATAACTATATAATAGATAAACAATTAACAGAGCTTAATGTTCCGCTTCACAAGATGTTGGAATCGGATGGGAATATAATAGGAAAAATAAATGTCATGTGGGTGCTTGAAGGGTTGAATGAGTTGCATAATAATGATCTGAAAGCTATTTGGGCAGATGCTCCTGTTTATTTGAAACAACAAATACTTACGGCAGCAATAGCCATTGTGCATAACAAACAGGACGCTCTATTTTGGTTAAATAAATATAAGGAGGATATAGATAAAAATAATCCGGCACTTGCACCATACTTTGCTTACCTGGTTGGAGCTACAATAAAATATAGTGCTCTTCCCGCAAATGATCTGTTGGTAAAAATTGCCAGAGAGTATCAAACCAATCCTTTCGTGGTAGATGCTATTATTAGCAATTTAAATAATCAGGAAAAACCGTTTCTTAAATTATATAGTCAAAGTGTTAAGGATACCACTGATATGTTTATTAAACAATTAAACAAAGTAATAAAGAATGCAGAGGAACAAAAGGATGCGGATATTGCAAATAAGAATAAGGATAAAAACTTTCTGGCAGGGAAACAATTGTTTACAATTAATTGCCAGGTATGTCACGGTGATGATGGCAATGGAATAAAAGGCTTAGGTGCACCATTAAACGGGTCTAACTGGGTACAAGGTGATAAATCGAAGTTGTTAGCAATCGTTTTATACGGACTTACAGGTCCCATTAAAGTAGGTGAAAAATTATATGCACCTCCGGAAGTGGCTGCCGATATGCCCGCTATGAATAATAATAATCAACTAAAAGATAAGGATATCGCTCAAATTGCAACTTATATCCGCAAAGCGTGGAATAATCGTGCCGATAACGTTACACAAGATGATGTAAAAATTATTCGTCAAAAATATCACAACAGGGAACAAGCTTTCACCATGAAAGAACTTTTACAATTACCTTAATTTACAAATATCTCATCCACAAATATCCATCCTTTATCGTTTTTCCCTTTATGCCAGGCTGGTAATTTACTTACCGGAACTACCACTACTTTCAAATATTTTTCTTTTGTGGTATTGAAGTTCAGATCATATCCTATCATATAGTCAGGCATTTCTTTAGCCGGTTGTTTCGGGAATATCCTTTTGAGCAGATGTAAATGCCCGGGAGTATTGCCGCCCCATACTTCTATACGTTGAGGAGGCATCACATATCCTCCGATATTCACCAGGCTACTTACTGTTACATTTGAAATTTTGCGTGCGGTATCAAAATACAGAAGTGCCTGCATAGGTATTCCTCTATAACCAATCCACTTACCATTGCGATAGTTTAAATCACCTTTTTGCCCATCCGTAAGGATATAGGCGCTCATTGTTTTATAAGGTGCATCGGGAGAAGGCTGCAGGAAAATAATTGAATCAATTTTATAGCCGGCTTTATAAAAAGTCTTTTCCACCACATCACTGCTAATCCAGCCTGGTTTAAAAGCTTTTGCTTTTACTGTCATCCCCTTATCTATCAGGAAATCTCCTTTGTAAACAGGTGAATTCAAACTATCCGGATCTGTACCATCGGTCGTAAAACGAATGGTAACCCCTCTTACGAAATGCTTCAATCTTAGAGTATCCGGATGTATGAATATCTGATCTTCATTTTCGATATTCGGTTTGTTTAATTTTATGATAATGGTATCTCCTGTAAAGCCAGTTTCAATGTCTGTATTTTTTAATGCTTTTTGAAGTGCTGCCAGGTCCTGCTTTTGTGAAGGAGTACTCCAGATATACAATTTTGTAAGTTTAGGTAATGATTCTAATGAACTTAAGTCAGCAGCCTTCACGCCTGTGCCAGACAAGGAAAGTTGCTTTAATTCTTTCAACTTGTCCAATGCCCCCAATCCTGTTCCTTTAATATTGGTAAAGGATAAATTAAGTCTGCGAAGATTGCTGAATTGAGCAATTGTTGCAAGATCGGCGTCTGTCACCGGCATTTTATTTAAATTGAGTGACACTATTTGTTCCTTTATATCCAGTAGTTCCTTTAATTGATCTGATTTGAATTTTGCAACGCTAAAAAACTCAACACCTAATGCTGGGGAACCAAGCGCCAGGGGAGCAACGAGCCGGTAATTATTACTTAAAGTTTTTATTTTGTTATCGTCTGCAGGTTGAAAAGTATAGTCATCTGTCTCTATCGTGTTAAATATAGATGTGGCTATCATACGTAAAGTATCCGTTTTGGGGAGTTCGGCTACTTTAGCTGTAAAACTGGCACCTTCTTTTATCCAATGATAAATAATATTGATTTCGTCATTTGTAAGTTGGGACTTACCAGAGGGAGGCATGTGTTTTTTGCTTTCAAGGGGCATATGAATCCTTTGTAACATTAATCCCAAATCCTGTTTAGTGGAATCCCATAAGGCCCCGTCTTTACCGCCTTTAAGCAATAAAGCTACAGTCTCCATTGACAATTCACCCTTTGCTTTTTTTTCATTATGACAGGTGATGCATTTCGATTTTAAAATGGGGTATACCATATTGGTATATACAACTGCGTCTTCAAACAATACTTTAGGCGCCACTGCATCCTTAGTAATAGGTGCAAAAAGAAAATTTTCTCCATGAGTAATATCCGCCCCGAGGTGACCGGTTATAATTAGAATTGCCATACCTGCAAAGACTGTTAGGCCTAAAAGCCTTTTTTTCTTCCTTATAGAATTTCTGAAAGAATACCACGCCAAACATAAAAACGAAAGAAACACTCCACCCCATTTATGCCATGCTACTATATCCTGGGTATACCCATCTTCTTTTGACAAAAACAATCCCATCAAAGCGCTGCTTACTGCCGTGAGTGATACAAATAAAAGCAGCCAGTCGCCAATAACAGCCTGGTCGGCTGTATGTGTTTTTTTTAATCCCGAGAATAATTCCCAAAAGACACACAGTATTACCAGTACTATGGGAAAATGCACCAGTAGGGGATGCATACGTCCAATGGTCTGCACCCATGGAGGTACGGACAATCTATCCTCAAAAACCAATAAGAAAGCCAATAGGCAATTCAATCCAAAACTGGTATTGTATAAAATTGTTTTCCATCGTTGCATACACTAATACACTTTTATCTCATCAAGAAATATCCATCATGCTGCCCTTCCTTTTCAGGAACAGCCTTCCGGTATTAATTTTAAACCAATTGTTCAGTGTATAGCGAATTTGTATGCCCTGTCAGGGAAATTTCAATTCAACTATTGCTGATTTTTTAAAAAAAGAATGATATTTTAATAAAGGAGGCGCCAACTGAAAAATGACTTCCTGCCCGTTGCAAAAAGTAGAATCAAGGAGCGCCGGTAAGTAAAAAAATAATTTGCTCATTAAACAACGGGCGATAATTTATAAGGATATACCTTACCTGAATTCCATTGAGCAATGTACAAATTTTGTTCATCATCTATGCATACATCATGAGGATAATCAAAATATTTTGTAGTCTGGTACATCCCCTCAAGTTTGTTATCAACATATTCAGGTTCAGAACCGCCAAGATTGGAAACCACTTTAAAGTCTTTATCCAATATGGTTACAAACCCGGATTTTTTCCCCTGCAAGCTGTCAGTTTGTAAAACTGCTGAATATAAATAATCGCCGTTGATTACCGGGCGACAAACCCAGGCTCCCGGCAAAGGAATGGTATCAATATATTCTCCATTGAATTTATATCTTTTAAAAGCACATTGCTGGCGCGATGTCACGATCAGATTAGGATTTTCAGGATCACGATGATCGATACAAACACCGTGGGCATTTTTCAGGTGTTTTGGTTCGCTTCCTCTTCCCCCGAAATGATTTATCAAGCGACCTGATGAATCATATTGCATAATAAAATCTTTGCCATAGCCATCTGCCACGTAAATATCACCGTTAGGCATAATCGCAGTTTCTGTAGGAATATATTCTTCAGGCTTTGTGTATTCTCCGGTTTCTTTTGGGTAATCAATTACCATTAGCACTCTTCCGTCAAGGGTGGTTTTGATAACCTGGTGACGTTTATTATCACAAATGAATAGAACTTCTGTGCCATTTTCATCGAAAATGGTTAATCCATGGGCTCCCGGATATTCATGCCCCCAGGTAGTTAATAATTTACCGCTTTTATCATAAATAAGCACATTGTTTTTTACTTCATTGGTCAGCAAGATAATTCTGCCTTTCCTATCCTGCACCATTTCATGACAATCATTTACAGGATACCGCGCAACATCAGCTTTGCTCCAATGGTTATCTAGACGATAACGCTTATTATTTTGGCCAAGCAAAGGATGCTCTCGGAAAAGGAATGAAGGTTGAGCTAAAAAAGCTGCAGTTCCTAATGAAGTGTTTTTTATAAATTTCCGACGTTTCATGCTATCTGGTTTTAAAGTGGTAAAATATTATTTTGTGTTGATTCTTTGACCTAAATGATTCTTTTATTTTTCTTATTACATTGCTATGAATTTCAAAAAACTCAGGCAATAATTCCTTTGACCACATTACCCGCCACATCGGTAAGCCTGTAACGACGTCCAAGATGTTTGAAGGTTAATTTTTCATGATCAATACCCATCAGATTCAAAACTGTAGCATGAAAATCATGTACATGTACCGGATTCTGAATGACATTATAACCAAATTCATCTGTTTCACCATATACGCCAGGCTTTACGCCACCTCCTGCCATCCAAATAGTAAAGCACCTCGGATGATGATCCCGTCCATAATTTTCTTTGGTAAGTTTACCCTGGCAATAATTGGTTCTTCCAAACTCCCCACCCCAGATAATCAAAGTTTCATCAAGAAGCCCTCTTTGTTTTAAATCCGTAATCAGGGCAGCTGATGCCTGATCCGTATCCATACACTGTCCACTAATTTCTGTAGGGAGGTTTCCATGGGTATCCCAACCCTGGTGATACAACTGAACAAATCGTACACCACTTTCGGATAATTTACGAGCCAGTAAACAGTTGGCTGCAAAGGTACCTGGAGTCAGGCAATCAGGACCATATAACTTTATAATGTCTTCCGGCTCTTTACTCAAGTCAGTAATTTCAGGTACAGCAGTTTGCATACGGTACGCCAACTCATACTGCTGTATTTTAGCATGGATCTCCGGATCACCGGACTCTTTAAAAGTTTCTCCGTTTAATTCCTCCAATTTATCCAACATTTTCCTACGGTCATATTTATTGATACTCTCGGGATTGTTCAGATATAGTACCGGATTCTCGCCATTACTGAATTGCACGCCCTGGTATATAGAATCAAGAAACCCATTGCTCCAAAGCTTTGAATAAACCCCTTGCCCGTTTCCTTTTCCCTTTGATAATAAAACACAAAAAGCCGGCAGATTTTTATTTTCGCTACCCAGGCCATAACTCAACCATGAACCCATGCTGGGCCTGTTACCTATTTGTGCCCCGGTTTGAAAAAAGGTAAGTGCCGGATCATGATTAATGGCTTCAGTGTACATGCTTTTTATAATGCATAAATCATCAACCACCTTTGAAGTATGAGGAAGTAGCTCGCTCATCCAGGCTCTTGACTCTCCATATTGATTGAACTTAAAAACAGACCCGGCCAGGGGAAACTTTTTCTGACCAGCAGTCATGCCTGTGAGGCGCTGCCCCATCCTTATAGATGGAGGAAGATCCTGTCCAAACATTTCCTGCAATTTTGGCTTGTAGTCAAACAAGTCCAATTGTGAAGGCGCCCCGTTCTGAAAAAGGTAGATGATTCTTTTGGCTTTTGGGGCAAATTGCGGAAGACCTGTCATTAGCATTTCTTCATCGCTTTTATTACCAAAAAGATCCGGTATCAGCAGTGACCCTAAGGCTACACCACCAATACCCATACTTAATTTTGAGAGGAAACGCCTCCGGTTTAGATTAAGGCCGTGTTCCAGTAGTTCTTTATACATAATCAGGTTTTTACAATGGCTTCTTCTATATTATAAATCATTTCAATTACTTTCATGAGTGCTGCCGTAGAATTAGCATCCGGTGTTTTAGTGTGCGGATATTCTCCTACATCCATGGTAGCGACAGCGTCTAATTGCTTTTGACGAAACTCAGTTAACTGTTCATCATAATAAGTTTTCAAAATACTCATTTCTTTAGTGTCAGCAACCCTGCAAATGATCCGTCGGAAGGCTTTATTAATTTTAGCATCCGGTGTACTATTCATTTCCATCAACCTTTCAGCCAATACGCGGGAAGCTTCAAGAACGGTGGGGTCATTCATCATCATCAATGCCTGCAATGGTGTATTTGTTTGAGACCGGGTTACTTCACACTGATCCCTGTTACTCGCATCAAAAAGTATCATACTCGGTGGAGGCACTGTCAACTTTATAAAAGTATACATTCCCCGGCGATAAAGATCATCTCCTTTATCCTGCTTATAAGTGGCCAATTCTCCTCTTCCCGAACTTGCCATTGCCCAAAGACCTTTGGGTTGATATGGTTTCACACTGGGGCCACCAATAGTATTTACGAGTAAGCCACTGCTGGCTAAAATAATATCTCTCACAAATTCTGCTTTTACTTTAAGCCGGGGAAAATGGGAGAGATAAACATTTTCAGGATCTATCTTGTAATTATCTTTATTTAGAGTAGAAGATTGCCGGTAAGTAGCGGACATCACAATCTGCTTCACTAATCTCTTGATATCCCATCCATGATTCATAAAATCTACCGCCAGCCAATCAAGCAATTTCGGGTGGGAGGGGAGCTTACCCTGCATACCAAAATCACCTGCAGTCTTTACCAGGCCTACTCCAAAAATTTCCTGCCAGACATCATTTACAAAAACACGGGCAGTCAGGGGATTATTTTTATTGACTGTCCATTCTGCAAGCCCAAGCCTATTACGTGGATATTTGAGTGTATCAAATGGCATTACAGATTTTAAAGCAGCGGGATACACTTCAGGACCGGGCTGATCATACACCCCCCGCTTAAGAAGATAAGTTTTGCGCAAAGTATCTCTTTCGCCCATTACTGAAACCATCAGTTTACCGGTATCTTTTTCATTAATAAATGATAAAAGATTTTTCACTTCATCATGACTGATGGTCAAGATTGGGTTTTTGGCAGGTTTTGATGTGGATATATCACCTTCATAACCAACCTCTTTAGTATTATTAAAAAATGCGAACATCTGGTAATAATCTTTTTGAGAAATTGGGTCATATTTATGATCATGGCATTGGGCACATTCCAATGTCAAGCCTAAAATTCCCCTGCCAAAAGTTTTATTTTCATCAATAACGTAGCTGATGCGGTATTCTTCGGGAATTACACCTCCTTCTTCGGTATACTTGTTATTGCGAAAAAATGCTGTGGCCAATATTTGCTCTTTGGTAGCATTGGGTAACATATCTCCGGCAATTTGCCAGGTAAGAAACTCATTGTATGGCATGTTTTCATTGAAAGCATGAATGACCCAATCCCGCCAGGGCCATTGTGTTCTTATGTTATCATCCTGGTATCCATAACTGTCGGCGTAGCGGGCAATATCCAACCACCGAACAGCCATCTTTTCGCCATATGCTGGAGTAGCCAATAATTCGTCAACAGTTGCCTCATAAGCATTTGCATTTTTATTGGCCATAAATTGGTCCATCAGTTTTTCAGAAGGAGGAAGTCCTGTAAGATCAAGTGACAGCCTTTTTAACAAACGCTCTTTGTCTGCCTCGTCATTGTGCGTAAGCCCTAACTGCTCCTGTTTGGCAAGAATGAAATAATCAATTTCATTCTTTACAAATTTTTTATCCTTTATTTCCGGCAGAGGCGCCTTTACAGGTTTTACAAATGACCACATAGGCTCATATTTTGCTCCCTGTTTGATCCATTTTTTAAAAAGACTGATTTCATACGGTGATAAAACACCCAGGTGAGCAGAAGGGTCAGGCATCTGGTACGACGTATCGGTAGAAGATATGCGCTTATACAGTTCAGATTCTTCAGGCTTAAAAGGTACCAAGGCAAAAGCACCTTTGGTTTCTTTCAAAGGGGCAAAAGCTGAATCTGGAATATCAAGCCTTAAGCCCGCTTCTCTTTTATTAGCATCAGGCCCATGGCATTTAAAGCACTTATCTGATAAAATTGGTCTGATGCTAAAATTATAGCTAACCTGGTCAGGCATTGCAGGGTCTCCACTTTTATCTTTATGCATACATGCAAGCCAGCTAATCATCACCACCAGCAACAAAGAAATAACAGCCAAAAATTTGAATTTCATATCCCCTGCTTTTTACAATCCTGTTTTATATAATGTTCGTGTAAAGATCATAAGTACCATACCACTTTCCTGATCAGAACCTAAATAGTAAGTACCGGCATCTGGCAAATCGTAAATCTAAATACTTCTATTTTTAAATTTGCATATTGCAATAAAATCTCACAAAGATTTTTAACCATCCCAATTTTCTTTATAAGAATTCAAAGGGAAAGTTAAATATTTTTTTGGAATTAACTGATAATTATGTAATTAAATGACTTTTAATAGACATTTATTAAAAATCATTTACGAAATTCAAATTTGAAATATGGGTAAAAAACAATCAGTTTTATTTCTTTTGGTATTATTTTCTTTTACTAATAGCTCTGCTATAGCTCAGAGATTATTATATCCTAAAGTTCCCGGAATCGTTGTAGATCATAGTCCTGCCCTTTCAGGCTTATATATCGGTTCTCCAAGTATTTGCATTTTACCTAATGGTGATTACATTGCTTCTCACGATTTTTTTGGTCCAAAATCTTCGGAACATACTTTGGGTATAACATGGATTTTTTGTTCTTCTGATAAGGGAATTACATGGAAAAAGATATCAGAAATCAAAGGACAATTCTGGTCAACAATATTTGTACATAATAATTATTTATACATTATTGGAACTTCTTGTAATTATGGTAACTTAATCATCAGAAGATCTTTAGATGGCGGTATTTCATGGACTAATCCTGATACCAATCAACATGGATTGTTACGTATTGGCAATTACCATACAGCACCAACACCTGTTATAACTTACAAAGGTAGAATCTGGCGTGCAATGGAACACGCAATCAATCTTCCGGGAGCATCATCCAAAACTTTAAGTGCTTTTATGATTTCGGCTGATGCCAATGCCGATTTGTTGAAAGCATCCAGTTGGTCCCAAAGTAATGAACTACCTTTTGACTCTACTTACCTCAATGGTTCTTTTGGCGGCTGGCTGGAAGGAAATGCTGTGATTGATTCAAAAGGAAATATTTGTGATATTCTTCGTGTCGCAACAGAGATAACAGGAAAGGAATTTGCTTCCATAATACATGTTAGCAAAAATGGACGGGAAAGCACTTTTGATCCTAAAAGTGGCTTTATAAATTTTCCGGGCGGTAGCAAAAAATTTACTATCCGGTATGACCCTGAATCAAAGCTATACTGGACACTAAGTAATTATATTTCAGCAGGTTTTAGAAATATGAAAAACACAAGTGCAATAAGAAATACACTCGCCTTATGTTCTTCCAAAGATTTGATTTATTGGAAAGTAAATAGAATTGTTTTGCAAAATTCCGATTATACCAAACATGGTTTTCAATATGTTGACTGGCAATTCGATGATAATGACCTGATTATTTTATCCCGGACAGCTTTTGATGATGGATCAGAAGAAGCTCATAGTTTTCACGATGCCAATTTTCTAACTTTTCATCGAATAAAGAAATTTAGAAAATTTGCAAAAATATCAATAAAATAAAACTTCAATCTCTATATAGCACCAAATAATTACCTTCAAAAATACTAAAGCCAAACTGGAATTAATGCATTCCTTTTAGTTTTTCATTTTCACAACCATCTTCTCCCCTCCCGGTTTGATTACTTCTATTTGGTAAATACCATGTGGCAAGTATTGTCCTGTTGAAATTAAATGCGAGCTACTGCCTCCATTATGATTTATTTGTTTTGTAAGCATTACCTGCCCAACGGAATTCAATAGTTTAACTTTAAAACTCCCGGAAGGTTGATTGATTAATTGCAGGTTGATATTTCCTCCTAATAACGGATTAGGATACACGCTGATGTAAGATTTTTCTTTACCCATATAAACTCTGACTATGCGGCTGTATTTGGTTTCTCCGTTTAGGGCTGTACTTTTTATACGATAATAATTATACCCACTAAACGGATTGGCATCTATCCATTGATAATTGCCTGCTGCCAGGTTTTTCGCATCCACCGTCCGGGCCGCAATAAACCGATTACCATCAGCAGATTTCTCTACCTTATAGTGGCTCATGCTAGTTTCATTTTCAACCTCCCACTCCACCATTATTTTTGCATCTTCCTGATGTGCCCTCACTGAAGTAAATGTGACCGGCAACGGACCTGCTGAAGGACTAAATATTACATGAAACCGATTTGAGGCGGCTGAAGCTCTTTTATTATCTACTGCAAAATTAATCAAGGTAGTACCTGAAAGATTTAATGGAGTTTTTGTATCGAGGTAATTATCTTCTAAAAATGCTTCCATCCCATATTGCTCCAAATGGGTAGCTATAAATTCAAACTGATACGATTGCTGTTTTAATTTTCCCAAACTATAAAGCAAGCTGTCATCTGCATGAATCATTTCACAACGCTCAATCGCTAATTGTTTACCATGGCTCATGATGCCTATTTGTTCTCCCGAATTGTTTTTTTTTATTATATCCCAGGTATTGATGTCATCAGAATAAGTATGATCAAACTGTGTTAATATTCCATCGACCAGCACAGAATCATTATGGGATATCACTTTCAGATTAGCTCTTAATTGAGCATCTGGGTCTGCCAGTCCTGCTACAGGTCTGAACAGAGAAGCACTTCCGACAACCTTGCTATCTTCAGAAAAAGAAACAGTTCCGGCACTTACAGCATAAACAAAAAATGCCTGCCCTGATTGAATCGAAGGAGGGCTTCCATCAATAAAATTGCCACTTGACGGTACGACTGCGGAACCCGATATTGTACGATAACCTCCATATCCATATGCGGAATTTGGCCCAGTGGTTAATTGGGGATCCCAGATATAATAAGCATTGGTAACTCCGCCACTTAAACCAAGCCGAGAAAAATCGATTGCAGAAGCATAGGGATTACCTATGCTTTGAAAACTGTTTGCCGGGATATTCATATCTGAAGGGGCTTCGCTACCGGGTGCATACAATTTCCCCTCAGTGCGCAAAATAGTAGCCGTTGCAGCCTGGTTGACAGCGGTTACACTTCTGTCGCCACGAACAAAAAGCATATACCCATTCTCATTTTCAATATCCATGGAAGTTCCGGAGATTCCAACCCAACTATTGGTAACTGGATCATAGGCTTTCATAGAAGGACTCGCTGAACTCTGATCAAACCCGAGAGAAGTAGCGCCAGGCAAATTGCTGGTAATTTGGGTGCCATATCCGGGAATCACGTTTTCACTCGGATCATTATTTTCCTGCCATGATTCTTTTACAGTACTCCCTTTTGTGGGAACGGCTAAAAATTGCCATGCCTTAAAATGGTCAGGGATGTATCGTTCCACAATGAAGCGGCCTGTCAAATAATTGATAACTGCATCTGCAGGTATGGGAGCAATGCTGGCAGTGTTATCGCTGTCACTCAACAAAGTAATATTCCCGTTTAAATTTAATTGAGATGCCGTTCCCAATAATAACTCTTTATAAACGGACAAGCTATCCTCTACATATAAACCTATGGTATTGTTATTGGTAAGATTATTAAAAATCACCTGAGGTGATACAGAAGAATAAGACTGGGCATCAGTGCCATTAAAAACAACTGTGCCGTTGTTATGCGCAAAAACACAACCTGATGTTTTTGACAGATCGCCATTGATCGTTAATGCTCCCGAGGGCGCAGTTTTATTTCCACTGCCCGATAAAGTCAGGTTACTATACTCAAGACCATTAGTATTGGTGATTGGTTGGTCACCAGCTCTCATATATTCTACTGTACTCCCTGGCTGTAAGTTGATGTTGGTGATATTTTCATAAATTGAAGAAAAACCCGTAAATGTAGAAGTAAATCCATTAAACCCCTGGTTGTTGCCACATTTGAATAGGCCACCGTTCTCAACCGTTACAGTTTCTGTTCCGTTGGTACCTTTAATACTGTTGTCATTAATGGTAAAAACACCGCCTGAATTAATTTTAAAGGTCCCTGATGGATTCAAAATTATATAGCCCGAAGAATTTCCCACATTACTTCCACTTACTTCAATATTCTGATAGGTTTTGCTACGGATAGTTTTGGCAGCCCCCCCTGTAAATTCCACAACTCCTCCTGTAAGATCATAGGTACCATCCATATTCGGTTGTGTACCCCCTGTACCCAGAATTAATCTTCCACCATCCATTATGAAATTAGTAGTATTTGCAGTAGTCATGCCTAAATTAGAAACGCTTGCATCTACTATAACGGAAGCTCCGGTTATTTTAACCGTCCCTAATGAGTTTACTTTAATAGCACCAATTGGTGTTTTGGTACCACTGCCCGAAAAAGTAATATTGTAATATGACTGGTTTAAGGTAGCGGTAGAAGTAATAGCTTGATTTACTGGGCCATTGTATTCAATAGTACTACCATTTTTTATATTTATTGTACCTGAGGAAATATTACCGGGGTTATATAACCCATTTAATTTTGATGTTTTTAACGTCCCCTTTATGGTCACATCACCTCCATTTGTATTACTAAGTGTTACATCACTTATATCAATAATGCCATCAACTTTAAAACTTCCTGCAGCCTTTAAAAATCCTTTTGCACCAGATTGAGTGACTATTATATTGGCTCCCAATGGCACAGTTACACCATCAATTAAACGTAAATTTTCATTTAAAACAAGGTTTAATGTTCCACTCAAAATAGCTGAAGAAGATAAAATATTATACCCCTTGTTGGAAGAAGGCAGAGTTAGGGTAGCAGTTCCGGTTATGCCATCTCTAAATATTTTTAAACCATTACCACTGAAAGCAAAACTTGTATTTACTTCTAAAAGACCATTTATAGTAGTAGTGCTAACACCCCCGGGAGTTCCGCTAACCTTCGTAACTCTGAAAATAGGGATTTCAGTTCCTGCATTAGGGAAATAAATAAGACCGGATGCTGCAAAAGTGGTATTACTGTTATACTCATAAACAGATCCGGTATTCCATACGTTCGCTGGCGATGTGGCAAAATTTTCAAAGTTATTACCAATAAAATCAGAACCATCTCCTATGGTTATTTTACCATCAGTAGCTATATTTATAATTGCATTCGCGGATTGGTTCACTGCCGTGGAATAATCATCAGTGCTGGTTACCCTTAAAATACCATTGGCAGGGATTGCTATGTCATCCCCGGCACCATCGTTTATATTCAATATGCCGCCGGTTTGTAATTCCAAAACGCCTGCCACAATTGTTTGGTCAAGAGAAACTACATTCTTCACATTAACGGTATGCCCTCCCTGAATAGTAATGGTATTAGCAGCCTCGGTGGGTATTTCGGTAGCATCTATCCAGTTAATATTATCTACTGATGATTCCCAGGTAGATATAAAAGACCAGTCGCCACTGTTTTTACTTCTAAAATAATCAGAAGGTGCAGAAGTAGCAAGGGTTTCAATCGGAAACGAACTCCTAGTTGAATTTCCTGTTACCACAGGTACCCGACCCCAACCTATATTGCGTATAAGGCAAAACAAAATTCCCATCGCAATACTCTTTATAGTAAAAAATGCGGGCTTTTTGCAAAAAATAATTTGATTGAAATACAGGCCTACGGCAGTGTCTCTTTGTGGAAATACTTTCATTTCAAGTAAATTTTAAGTATGATTAAGGAACAATAACCAGGTTATTGACATAAGCAATCAAAAGGGAGGAATGTCTTTATAAAGTCAGGATTGACAAAAGCAATGTACAAAAAAATATTACTATATGCAATTGTTTTATTAGGAAATGTAAAATATTGGAAATTTTCTCATGCGTTATTTATGAGCAATAGTAAAAAACAAATCACTTAAAACAAAAAGCCTCTGCAATAAAATGCAGAGGCTTTTTTAATGATTTAATCCTGGGGTTTTGTGGTTTTTCAGGTTTAAACTTTGTCAGTTATTTTCATAACCTGGTTTTCATTGGGATTAATATTTTTCTAAGGCATTGAATTCAAAAAAATAGAAGTTGACTGATATCGGATTTAATTTGGTTTTTCCTGGATTGGGAAATGGTTCTTTTCAATGGATTTGAATTTTTGATTAATGTTTGTTGAACATCAATCAACTTCTGGAACAAAGATAGGGAGAACAGCTACCCTGCGCAAGAGCAGTACTGCCTAATTTTGCAACTAATATATTTACTGTCTGATTAGTAAATTAACGATTAAATATAATCGTAAAACTACTTCTCCTGCATATTGATTAGAATCAATATAGCTTAAAACAAAAAGCCTCTGCATTTTATTGCAGAAGCTTTTTAAATACTTAAATCTGGGTTTTTGATTTTTCCTGGATAAATTGGATACCGTTTTACCGGTTGGTTTTCATCGGGATTAATATTTTTCTAAGGCATTGAATTCAAAAAAAAAGAAGTTGACTGATATCGGATTTAATATGGTTTTTCCTGGATTGGGAAATGGTTCTTTTCAATGGATTTGGATTTTTGATTAATGTTTGTCGAACATCAATCAACTTCTGGAACAAAGATAGGGAGAGCAGCTACCCTGCACAAGAGCAGTACTGCTTAATTTTGCAACTACTGTATTTACTGTCCGGGTAGTATTTTAGCGTATGCCAGATAGGGTAGATATACTAGTATTACTACAGCATTAATACCGAATGAATATTAAAATTCGCCAAGTATATTAATGCCAAAGGTTTTATATTTCTCTGATTCGATGCCTAATTTATAATATACTCCCAATACCAGAGCTTGTGAAAATTTTTGTGAAATAATAAATCTGATACCCGTATGTAACATCGGGCCATAAGTTGATACGTTACCTGATCCAAAATAACTGGCAAAATTTGTATAAGTATACCCAAAGCCAGCGCCAATATAACCTCCAACTCCAGCCTCATTGTCCGGGGTTGAATTACATCCGAAATTGTAATCCCCCACTAAAGGCGCATCAATACTGTAGGCTACACCACCTCCATTGCTTACTGATCCAATTCCGGCACTTAATGGTATGCCAATGCTGAAAGAGGAATTATCATTTTCTGATAGATTAAGCCTTGGAAAGTAGGTTCCACATTCTTGTGTAAGAATATTTTTGTAAGGACCTCCAGGCGTTTCCCTGCCTGATAAAAATGAAAGTGTTACTCCATAGCTATTGGTAAATGTTTGTGCAGTAGCGGTATTAACTATTGAAGACCACAGTAGAAAAACAACAAAAAATCGTCTAAGCATTATTGTATATTTTAATGAACGAATAAAAGAAAATAATAAAATTGAGCAATCAGAGCCAAAGTTTTTTTTATTACTAAAATGCACAATCATTTTTTTGGATTAGTTAAAGTAACTGGTTGTAATCGGTATGCGTTTACAAACCTTCCGTCTTGCTGAGCAGGATTCCACCGGGGACCATTGGTAATAGCTTCAATTGCTATTTTGGCAAGCCTGCTTTTTTTCATGGTAATTGCCTCTACATTTCTCACATGGCCTTTGATATCTACAATAAATTTTATGATGCAGGTACCATAATCGGATTTCCGAAGTTTACCTTGATTTTCTTCTATGGCATTCGTTACATACTTTGTCCATGCTTGTGGCCCGCCAGGAAACGATGCCTCAATCTCTACTTTTGAAAAAACACTATCAGTTTTGTCGTGGGAAACAGAACTTGTGCTTTTTGTTTGTGCGATTCCGTTAGTACAAAGCAACAACATTGATATTAATAGTAGTAGAGTTGTCGCTGTTTTTAGAAATGAGATCATAAATCAGTTGAGTTTATATAAACATTTATATACTTGTACTTTTATGCTAATGTACAAATTAATGATAATAATGTCATTATATAATATAATTTTGGGACTCAGTAGAATAAAAAACTCCTGCGGGTAATTGCAGGAGTTTTTTAAATGATTTAATCCTGGGGTTTTGGTTTTTCAGGTTTAATCTTTGTTGGTTATTTTCATAACCTGGTTTTCATCGGGATTAATATTTTTCTAAGGCATTGAATTCAAAAAAAAAATAGAAGTTGACTGATATCGGATTTAATATGGTTTTTCCTGGATTGGGAAATGGTTCTTTTCAATGGATTTGGATTTTTGATTAATGTTTGTTGAACATCAATCAACTTCTG